>NZ_JACHGO010000002.1:0-300000 GCF_014202345.1 Desulfovibrio intestinalis | reverse complement strand
TTATCATAGGTTGTGGTAGACCAAAGATGGGAGGTCCGGGGGCCGTGCCCCCGGACCAAGCCAAAATAACTGGCATGGCCCATCCATACCGCGACCCCTTACCCGTGCAGATGCCCGCAAAGGGCCTAGTTCGTGTGCCCGAGCGCTTCCAGCGCGGCGCGCGCTGCTTGCTGTTCGGCTTTTTTGCAACTGCTGCCGCTGGCCACAAACAGGCTGCCGTCAGGCATACGCAAAGAAACTTCAAAAACCTTGGAATGCTCAGGCCCGTGGCTGCCTGTTCTGGTATACAGGGGAGCCTGCCCAAAACTTTGCTGCGACGCCTCTTGCAAACGGGTTTTATAATCTTTTGAGGCTTTTCCATCACCGGCCCTGCTGGGCCACTGCTCGGCAAATATGTGCGCTACAGCCTTTTGGGCCGCCGCAAAACCACCGTCTTCATAAACAGCCGCCAATACTGCTTCCAAAGCATCGCTGAGTACCGCGTCGCGTTTGCGTCCGCCCTGGTTTTCTTCTCCCCTGCCCAACTTGATAAGTACATCAAGCCCCAGAGCGCGGGTTCTTTCAGCTAGGCTCACCGCGCTTACAAGGTGTGACCGCATCTTTGTGAGTTCGCCTTCGCGTGCCGAGGGAAAGCGCTTGTAAAGCTCCCACGAAACGCAAAGCTCCAGCACGGCATCGCCAAGAAATTCCTGCCGTTCATTGTGCTCCTGCCCTGCGGCGCACTCATTGGCCCATGAGCTGTGCGTGAGCGCCAGTTTCAACAATTCCCGCCGAACAAAGCTGTGCCCAAGCTGCTTTTTAACAACTTCAAAAGCAGCATCCATAGTATTTTCTGATGGAGTGTCAAAATTTTGCATGTCGGTATTTTAGCTTTTTCAGCAGCCAAGGCAACAGAAAATGCCTTGACATGTGCTGCTCCAGTGCCTACCTAAAGCCATCAACACCCAGGAGCAAAGCATGGCTTACGATATTCGTTTGATGAAGCTGGTAACGGGCGAACTTGCCATTGGCAAATACGATGCCGAAAAAGATTGCCTCAATGAAGTGGCCGCCATCCAGAGCATTCCCACACAGCAGGGCGTGCAGATGATGATGTTGCCTTACGGCTATCCCTTCGAATCCGAATTCAGCGGCAGCATTGAGGGAAAAAGTTTCCTCTATCGCTACACCAGCACCCCCAAGGAACTTCAGGACAAGTACATCGAAGCCTGCACCAACCTTACCGTGGCCGGTGGCCTTGGCAGGATGCAGTTCAGCTCCGAACCCTTCGGTGGTTCCGGCAGCGGCCTGATCAAGTAGTCAGGTTTCCAGTACTGGCTTTTTTCAAGGGCGGCGCGCAAGGCCGCCCTTTTCGTACCCCCCCGCCTTTTGCCCCATAAGGAAGATCATGCGTTCCCTCCTGCCACTTTTGCCAAAACCAAGCCGTTACGCGGGTATAGAAGACAACGCCTGCCGCAAAGATCCTCAGCAGGTACGCTTGCGCGTGGCTCTGGCATTTCCTGATACCTACGATGTCGGCATGTCCTATCTTGGGCAAAAGATTCTGTATAATATTGTCAACAGCCGCCCTCACTGGTGGGCTGAAAGAGTCATGGCCCCGGAACGCGAAGCGGGAGACATCCTGCGCGCCCATGACACTCCGCTGGCAACGCTGGAATCAGACACGCCTCTTGCGCAGACGCACTGCCTGAGTTTTTCCATCACGCATGAGCTTTGCTACACCAACGTTCTTTATATGCTTGATCTGGCGGGTATTCCCCTGCGCACGGCTGACCGTCCGCAGGATCTCACTGCCTGCCCCCTGATTATTGCTGGCGGCGGCGCGCTGCTCAGCGCAGAACCGCTGACGCCCTTTATTGACGTCATGGTGCTTGGCGACGGCGAAGAAAGCCTGCCTGATGTGCTTGAACTGCTGGAAAAGGCTTTGGACGCAGGCTGGACCCGCGAGCGCATGCTGCTTGAGGCCCGGCACATTCCCGGCGTTTATGTGCCCTCGCTTTTCACTGCCCGGCCCGAAGCGCCTACCGCGCCGCCCGTGCCCCTGCTGGACGACTATACCCGGCCCGCACGCCGTATTGTGGCAGACATCAATAATACCCCGTACCCGGCCAAGCAGGTTGTGCCCGTTGGGGCCGTACACAACAGGCTGTCGCTTGAAATAGCACGCGGTTGTACACGCGGCTGCCGGTTCTGCCATGCGGGCATGGTCTATCGTCCAGTGCGCGAGCGTTCGCTGGAGACCATCCATAACCTGCTGGACGACTGCCTCGGGGACACGGGATTTGACGAAATTTCTTTTCTGTCTTTGAGCACGGGCGACTTTTCAGCATTGAAAACCCTGTGCTTCGGCGCGATGGATCGCTGCACCCGCGAGCAGATTGGTCTTTCCCTGCCCTCGTTGCGGGTGGGTTCCATTGACGACGAAATCATCGAGCGCATGTCCGATCTGCGCCGCACAGGCTGCACCCTTGCCCCCGAGGCTGGCAGCCAGCGCTTGCGCGACGTCATCAACAAGGGCGTCACAGAGGAAGACCTGCTGCTGCACGCCCAGAAGCTGCTTGAGCATGGCTGGCGGCAGGTGAAGCTCTATTTTATGATTGGCCTGCCTACTGAAACGGACGACGACCTTGCCGCCATTACAGAAACCTGTCTCAAGGTTCGCGACGCGGCAGGGCGCGGCAGCCCGCGCCTGCAGGTCACAGCCGCACTTTCTCCCTTTGTGCCCAAGCCTTTTACGCCCTTTCAGTGGGTTCCCCAGATCAGCCAGGAAGAAATTCAAAGGCGCGTGTATCTGGTGCGCAATCAGTTCAAGGGGCAAAAGTTCCTCAAACTGCGCTGGCACGAACCTGCCATGAGTCACCTTGAGGGCATTTTGTCCCGCGCAGACCGCCGCATGGCCGATGTTGTGGAAAAGGCCTACCGCAAGGGGTCCATCTTCACCAGCTGGATGGAGCATTTTGAACTTGCTCCCTGGCTTGAAGCTCTTGAAGAATGCGGCCTGAGCGCGCAGGAATGCACGGGCGAACGCCAGCCCGGCAGCCCTCTGCCCTGGGGCCACCTTGAAGCTGGCATTTCTGAAGAGTATTTGCTGCGTGAATGGCAGCGGGCCCTTGGGGAAAAAATTACCGACGACTGCCGCTACGGCGCTTGCCGTCAGTGCGGCGCGTGTGACACCAAGGCCGGGCCATCGCGCATGCCGCACACGCCCTCGCCTGGCTGCGCTGGCACGCCGTTGCAAGAACCCGCCGTGGAAACACGGGCCGCTTCTGATGCCCAGACGCAGGATGCCGGTTCTGAACCGGACGCCACTTTGCAAGCAACAAATCTGCCAGACGGGCATCTGCACCGTAATCGGCTGATTTTTTCGCAACGCGACCAGCGCGCGCACCAGCCAAGCCGGGATGAAGAAGGACGTCTTGTGTGCCGTCCCCCGGCCAGCCGCCCGCCCAAAATCACCACCGAGCTGACCGTCAAGGCGGCCCAGTATCGTATATGGCACAGCAAAGCAGGCGGCAGCGCCTATTTGAGCCAATTGGAGCTACAGGCAGTTCTGGACCGCGCCCTGCGCCGCGCCGGGTTGCCAATGGCCTTTTCGCAAGGCTTTCATCCCATGCCGCTCATGTCGTTTGGCCGTGCCCTTCCTGTTGGCGTGGAAAGCCACGCGGAATGGTTTGCCCTGACCCTGCACAAGATACTGCCCCCCAAGGAAATTGCAGACCTCCTGAATCCTCTGTTGCCGCCCGGTATGGAGGTCATCCGCGTAGAATTTGTGGACAAGAGCCACCGCACGGAACAGGCATTTGCCGAAGCTTTTCGCCTGACGCTGCCCACCCAGGATGAAACCCGTCAGGCTGCCCAGTGCTTCACAGAGTTTGCTGCCTTGCCGGAACTGAATTTTACCCGGGATACAAAAAAAGGCCCCCGCACTGCAAACATCAGGGCCATGCTGCGCCAATGGGAACCAATTGTAGATGAGCAGCACAATAATGCCATTGAGGCCGTGACATTTGTGGCTGACTGGAGTAATGGTTACCTGTCACCCCTGCTTTTTGGAATGGCAATATTGCAACCTCTGGGAACGCCAGACACATTACGCCCCAGAGTGCGGCTAGTAAAAACCGCGCAATTATTTGCTGATGAAAAACTGTATCCGTAGGGGACGCCCCCTACGGGGTCTGTTTACGTTCGCTGGCCTTTGCGCCAGCTTTTGCCCTTGCCCACGGGAGAGAAAGTATGGCTTCCTGTATCCCCTTTGCCGATGAAGAACCTTTTGCCGAGCGTGTCAAAACCCTGGCTGACGACGAACTGTTGGAAATCTGGGAAGAAACGCAGCAAATTGAAAATATGATCTGTGCGGAGCTGCACGCTGATTTTTCGCTGGCTCCGGATTATGAAAAAACCATTGTGGAAGAATTGAGCCTGCGCTCCAGCCGCCGCATAAACGCCCGGCCCGAAGCGAAATAAGACCAATTGGACGCCCCAGAGGCTCCACAAAAAGTCACAGGGCTTTTTTCAAATAGATCATGTCTTTCAGAAGAACGCCGTCTTCCACAATTGGCTCACGGTAGTTGTTCACAAAAAAGTCTTTAAGGCGGTGCGAATACTCAAATCCGCACCGCCTGTAAAAACGTATATGGCGCGGGCTTTCTCCCGTGCCCACCAGCAAAATGCGCCCGCAGCCCTGGTAGTGGCCGCTTACATGCTCCATCATTCTGGTCCCGTAGCCCTGCCCCTGGTATCTGGCTTCTGTGGCCAGATTTTTTATTTCAACCACGCCATCCGCTTCCTGCGTGACCACGCAGACGCACTTGACCCCGTGGTCGCGCAAAACAAAAAGATCACCCTGCTCAAGGTAGCGGTCAATCATGTCTTCCTGCTCATCACCGAGCAAAAGAAGATCAAGAAAATCCTTCTTTCTTTCGCTGACAATTGAAATGGATATGGGCATATATCCTCCGCTGTGTGAAATACCGTAAGAGGCGCATATGCAAAATGGGCGAAAGCCGTTCAGCTTTCGCCCAAAAATTCTTTATGCGCCACCACTTTTGAGCATCTTCACCGCGCCAATATACTGGCAGACGGCCCAAAGATGCCTGTACAGTTCTACGCGTTTTTTGCAGAAAACACTGTTTCTGCAACATCACCGTTAGTCTGCTCTATATGCCGCCAAGCATTTCCATATCATCGTTGGAAAGCAGCTTGTCCAGGTCCAGCATAATAAGCAGACGGTCCTGAAGCTTGCCTACGCCGCTGATGTAGTCCGAATCAACTCCGGCAACCACTGGTGGCGGCGGTTCCACCGTGCTGGCGGGAATGCGCAGCACTTCGGAAACAGCATCCACCACAAAGCCCACGATGATATTGTTGATTTCAATAACAATGATCCGCGTGTTTTTGTCGTGCGCTTTGGGCGCAAGACCAAAACGGCGGCGCAGATCAATGATGGGAATCACCTTTCCACGCAAATTGATGACGCCTTCCACAAACTCGGGAGCGCGGGGCACCCGGGTGATTTCCATAGTGCGGATAATCTCCTGCACTTTCAGGATATTTACCCCGAATTCCTCTTCACCGATGCTGAAGGTCACCAGTTGCAGAAGTTCGTCTTCCTGCTTTCTCTGACTCAAATCCATGTGCGCTCCTTATTGCAACCAGCCGCTCAACCTGTAAAGGCCGCCAGCCTCAGCCTCGGCCCAACCAGTACCTACTGTAGGGCTTATCGGCAAATTGGTAAAGCACCATAGGCCCGATAAAAAAACTCTACTGCCCGAATGCGTCACGCATGGCCTGCTCAAGGCTCTCACTTCCGTACACATCGCGCAGCACCAGCGGCGATGTAGACATGTCGCCTGCAGGAAAAAGCGCTGTCAGGGGAATGCTCTTGCTGCCCAGCGCCTCCAGAAGGCGCACGGCATAGGCATTGGCGTTGGTAAGATCCACGCGCACAAGCTCCATACCATATAGGGCTTGCAGGCGGCGTAAACGCTCGTCCGTCAGCACGGTGGCTTCCATAAATTTACAGTTGGGGCACCAGTCGGCAGTAAATTCCAGCAGCAGCGGCTTTTTACCCAAAGTTGCCTCAAATGTTTGCGGATTAAAATCCCGCCATTGCGGCAAGGGAGCCACGGGGCGAAGAACCCACACAAAGGAAGCCAGCAAAAGCCCCAGGCAGGCAAGCCCCACAACTCGGCGGCGCAGAGGCGGCGCAGATATGCTGCAATACTGCCCCCAAAGCCAGGCGCACAACGCAACCACCAGCAGCACGCTCAAAACCTGCATGTGCTTTTCCACCGGAAGAATGGAAAGTAGGTACAAAGCGGTGCCCATGAGAAAAAATCCCACCACGCGTTCAAAAACATGCATCCATGCCCCAGGCTTGGGCAAAATGCGCGCCAGAACGGGCCATATGCTAAAAAGTACATATGGCAGGGCCATGCCAAGACCCACAGCCCAAAAGACGACTACAACCACCATGAGGGGCTGTGTGAAGGCCCACCCCAGTACGCCACCCAGCAAGGGGCCGCTGCACGGTGTTGCCAAAAAGGTGGATACAAGCCCGGTAAAGTAAGCCTGAAGACAAGGGTTCTTGGTGTTCGAGCCCGCTTTCAGGTCAATGACAGGCAAAGTGAAGACTCCCAGCATGGACAAGCCCATAAGAAATACCAGCAGCAGCATGACCAGCAACACGGCCTGATTCTGATACAGCTGCCCCCACATGAGATCCGCCAGCCCCAGCACCAGGGCCAAGGCACTGAACAGGGTCATGACACCGGCAGCAAAGCAGATATTGTGCCGCCTGAAATGCTTGAGCCCTTCCTTGTCACAGCCGCCCACCATAAGCAGGCCGCTTACCTTGAACGTCAGCACAGGCAGCACGCAGGGCATGGCGTTCAGCAGCAGTCCGGCCAGTATGCCAAAAAGCAGGGCCTTGCCGAGGCCTGATATTTCCACAGATTCATTCATGTACCGTGGGGTCAGGCTTATAAAATCATCCATAGGGGGCAGGGCCTTTTGCGCCTGCTCCATACCCATTGCGGGTTCGCCGTCCTTCTGGCCCAGCGTTTCACCCTGAGATTCAAGCCAGCGGGCAATGCCCTCTGACCTCCCTGCCTGTCCCGCGCCCGACTGCGAATCCAAGGGAACGGCCACGGCTGAAGGCCCGCCAAACGCGGGCAAGGCCTGCGCGGTATCACCTTCAAAAAACTTGGGCGGCATTTTTTTCATGCTGCGCCATTGCGCGCCCCAGGGCATCGCCTCAAGAGATTGCGTTGCGCGGGGCACTGCCCCTGCCACCTGCTGATTAACGGGCATGCAGTTGCGCGTGGAACACAAAAGCATGCTTATGTCTGCCGTGTAGGGCTTGCCTTCGTCTGCGCGAGACAGAAGCACGTAAAGGGTCACTTCATCTTCATAGACAAAAATGGTTGCCGAAGGGTCATAAAAATCCCGTTGCACAGCGCCTTCAGGGTACCATACGGCTTGTGGAGCGCCGCCATCGACACTGAAGCGCAGGGTTGTGGGGCGGCCCGCGTCGCCTGGGTTGTGCGCGTAGGCATGAACGTCCTTGGGCAAAGTCAGGTGCAGAGCGCCAACAACGGTGTCACCGTCCAGGGCCGTTTCAAGCCGGGCTGCAAGGGTATTTGCCCCTGCCTGGCAAGAAAAAACAAGGATGAACAAGGCGATATATAAAGGCGTCAGCCGTAAAAGCAGCGGATTTGGTTTTGGACTAAAAAGCTTTTCTAAAAATAAACTCTTTAATTTCAACATATTAACTCTTTGTGCTCATTTTTTTTATAAACTTGCTTGACAGAGGGTACCCATAAGCGTAAACCCTTTTTCACGCAATGCGGGTCATTAGCTCAATTGGTAGAGCAGCTGACTCTTAATCAGTTGGTTCGGGGTTCGAGTCCCTGATGGCCCACCAGATAAAAACAAGGTTCGTGGTTAAAAACCGCGAACCTTTTTTTGTATTTGCAACACAGCACACCAGTTCTTCAAGAATACAAGTACACGCAGCAGCGCATGCCGCAGCCACATACAGCATGTATGCGCGTACAGACGCGCATACAAAAGCTCTACCACAGTGCATATTCTTCTGTATGGGCTGCTCAAAAGAGGCTTTCATACCTGGCACAACCTGAGGCACAGGGCTATTATTCCTCGCGATGAAGCGGGCAATGGCCGCACAGGCGACAGGCGGTATGTGATCCCAGAGGGAAGGCGTTAAGTAGCTCAGCATTAGCAACATTTTATCCCTACTGTAGGCGCAAGTCCATCATTCACTTGTCCCTGCGCCATAAAGATACCCCATCAATTATGGATAAATCCATACATCCCGGCCAACAAAACACGTTTGGCGGTATTCTCAAATAATGGATTTTACCCCGGCAGCAAGAAAGGACGCCCTTTTCATGCCGGACGCGCTGAAAGCACCAGCCTGTAAAGAGCAGCAACGCAAGGCGCATTACCGCCACATTTGTCCCTTGCGGGCAACGCGCAGTTTTGTGCCAAGCAGAGCGCCAGACGAATCAGCGGCCAATATGACTGTCGTCCAATGCCCATCTGTCAAAAAAAAGTGAGCCTCTTTTTGACAAAAAGGCTCACCTACACTGATGTTCAGTAACAGATATTAAAGAATGTACTGCGTCAAATCCTGATCGTTGCGCACGTCTTGCAGATGCTCCACCACATAGGCCTTGTTGACCACGATCTGCGCTCCCGGCATTTCCGGCGCGTCAAAAGAAATGTCAGACAGAATTTTTTCCATAATGGTGTACAGACGCCGCGCCCCGATATTTTCAGTGCGCGAATTGATGTCCTCGGCAAAGGCGGCAACTTCTTCCAGCCCGTCTTCGGTGAAGCTCAACCGAATCTGCTCTGTACCCAACAGGGCTTCATATTGCTTGGTGAGGGCGTTGTCAGGCTCCGTAAGAATGCGCAAAAATTCCTCGCGGCCCAGAGCCTGAAGCTCCACACGCAGGGGAAAGCGTCCCTGAAGTTCGGGAATCATGTCCGAAGGCTTGCTGAAGTGAAACGCGCCCGCCGCAATAAACAGGATATGGTCTGTGCGCACCATACCGTATTTGGTATTCACGGCGCTGCCTTCCACTATGGGCAACAGGTCACGCTGCACGCCTTCACGCGAGATGTCCGATGTGCGGTTTTGAGACGAGCTGGCTATCTTGTCTATTTCATCAATAAAGATAATGCCCGTCTGCTCCACCCGTTCCTTGGCGCGCTCAACCAGGGCATCCTGATCCACAAGCTTCCCCGATTCTTCCTGTACCAGCACATTAAAGGCATCTCTGACTTTCATTTTGCGGCGGCTGCGCTTGGGCGGAAAAGCTTTGCTGAACATGTCCTTGACCTGCCCACCCATCTGCTCCATGCCGGGAATGGCAAAAATGTCCACTCCACCGCCGCCCATTTCCGTCACTTCCATTTCCACTTCGCGGCTGTCCAGAAAGCCAAGCCTGAACTGCTGTAACAGCTTTTCGCGCGTGGATACACGGTCTTCCGGCCCGAAGGAACCGGGCAGCAAAAGGTCCATAAGGCGTGATTCCGCTGCGGCTTCGGCAGCCTTGCGCACGCGGGAGTTTTCTTCGTCGCGCACAAGATTTATGCCGATTTCCATCAAATCCCGCACCATAGATTCCACGTCCCGTCCAACATAGCCCACTTCCGTGAACTTGGTGGCCTCCACCTTGATAAAGGGCGCGCCCGAAAGCTTGGCCAGACGGCGTGCGATTTCGGTTTTGCCTACGCCAGTCGGCCCCATCATGATGATGTTCTTGGGGGAAACTTCGTCTCGCAGTTCAAGGGGCAGATGCTGCCTGCGCCAGCGGTTTCTCACGGCAACGGCAACCATTCGCTTGGCCTGTTCCTGGCCCACGACAAATTTATCCAGTTCGGCCACAATTTCACGGGGTGTCAAGGTGCTCATCAATCGCTCCTGCTAAGTTTGCTCTATCTATCAATATAGGCACTGTAAACAGTATGGCAATGGCGTTAAGAAAATTTGGCGCACAATGAAGTGTCACTGATATGACGCAAAAATTGCGGCATTATTCGCTCGACGCCTTGACCGGGATTTGCCATTATGAAGCTCTGCCCGGTTGCCTGGTTTTAACCTTGCCCCGGCAGCCGCACACTGTTGTTGAGAATAATTATTGACTAGGTAAAGCTCTTGTAGCACAATGGTTCTACAAACAAAGGCACAAGGAGTTTGTATGAATACAGTTACTTTCAAGGGCACCCCTTTGCATCTGATCGGCAATCAGCCCACCGTCGGGCAGAAAGCGCCGGACTTCACTCTGGCCGCCAACGACCTGAGCCCCCGCAGCCTCAAGGATTATGCGGGCAAGGTGCTGGTACTGGTGAGCGTGCCCTCTCTTGATACTCCTACATGCGATATGGAAGTGCGCCGCTTCAACAAGGAAGCAGCAGCTCTTTCCGACAAGGTGCGCATCGTGGCTGTAAGCTGCGACCTGCCCTTTGCCCAGGCCCGCTGGTGCGGCGCTGCTGGCGTTCAGTCTGTTGAAACCCTTTCTGACTACAAAGAAAGAGATTTCGGCAAAGACTACGGCCTGCTTATTGACGAACTGCGCCTGCTGGCCCGCGCCATCGTGATCGTGGCTCCTGACGGCACCGTGGCTTATACCCAGCTTGTTCCTGAAGTTGCCAGCGAGCCGGATTATGACGCCGCCCTGGCTGTTGTTAAAAAACTAGCATAAAGCGCAGGCACACTGCCCTTCCGTGCCAGTGCACAATGAAAGCCTCCCTGCCAAGGCAGGGAGGCTTTCATAATGGAAAAACAGACTATTGTAAGCGGATACAGCTTGAAATGAGTGCGCAACGGCGAATAAAACCCGCTTGCATCAATTTTGCGGCGATGATTTGAGAACAAATGATCGCAAGCAGTTCAAGCTGTAAAGCGCCAAAATACCAAAGCAGTAAAGCTTAAAGCGCACGCCACAAATTCTGCGTCAGGCGGCCTTGCGGCTTCCGCGCAGGCTTGCCACCAGGGCGCTTACGCCAAACCAGCAGCACGCCACAAGAATCACCGTGGCCCCGCTGGCAGTGGCCATCCATTCCTGCGCAGAAAGAACAAGGCCAATAAAGGCCGAACTCAAGCCCACAACAAGCGCCCACCAGAACATGCCGCCCGCCGTGGTTGCCAGATTACGCGCCGTGGCCGCTGGCACGATGAGTAGCGCGGTCACAAGCAGCACGCCTACCGCCCAGACGGAAAACATGACCACCAGAGCCAGCAGGGCTGCAAAACTGTATTGCCACAGTGCAACCCGCACCCCGTGAACGCGGGCCATAACGGGGTTGAGGGCGATATACAGCAGCCGGTTGTATCCAATTACCTGAAAAAGCATCATGACGATAAAAAGCAAGACCAGAAAGCCCGTTTCGTCTTCCGTAATGGTAAGGATATCGCCGTATAAAAAGCGCTGCATGTCGCGTCCCACGCCGGGAGCACGACTGACCACAGCCAGCCCGAAAGCCACCACGGCAGAGAACACGATGCCGATAACCGTATCACCGGAAAGATTGCTCCGCCGCCGCACGGCCATTATGCCCAATCCCACCAGCAGGCCGAAAAGAGGCATGGAAATTCGCGGGTTAATGGCAAGAATAAGGCCCAGAGCCACCCCGGCAAATGCAGAATGGCCTATAGCGTCTGAAAAAAAGGCCATACGAAAGCTTATTACTTCCACACCGAGCACAGAGGCCATCGGGGCCAGCAGCAGCAAACCCAGCAGGGCCTGCTGCATAAAGCGCATCTGCAGGCAATCCAGCGGTAAACGTCCCAGAAGATCATATAGTAACGTAAGATCAGGCATTACCTGCCTCCTCGGCGGCAGAACGTGTCGGCTCGCCCGCAGGCCCGGCCTTTGCCCCATCAGGGCAATGCCCTTGCGTCAAAAGATGGTCCGGGGTCACTGCCCCGCCACGGCGCTGCACACTGGAATATTCTGGCAAAAGCTTCTCCGGCGCGCACACAGCACCGCACTGGGGGCAGCCGGGATCAGCGGGATCGCACTGGTCAGGGTAAAGATGAATGGGTACGCCAAAGAGCTCCATAAGCGTTGAAGCGCCAAGAGCTTGGTGGGGCGCGCCTTCAGCGCAGACGGTTTTATTGAGGCAAATAACGTGGGTTGCGTAATGCGCTGCCAATGAAAGGTTATGGCTGACCATTATCTGGGTGAAGCTTTGCTGCAAACGAACTTTGTTAAGCACTTCCCAGAACAGACGCTCGCCCTGCACGTCAACCCCGGCAGCGGGTTCATCCAGCACCAGCAGGCGAGGTTCGCGGGCAAGGGCCGCAGCCAGCAGCACCCGGCGCATTTCACCGCCGGAAAGATCGCTCAATCGGCGGTTTTCAAGCTTTTCTGCCTGCACCAGCGCCAAAAGTTCTCGCGCCTGCTTGCACATGGAATGCTTCAGCCCAAACCACAGCGGGCGGCGTTGCCTGTTCAGGGCCAAAAACTCGCTCACGCGCAGGGGCAGGCTTGCATCCATATGCAGATGCTGCGGCACATAGGCCGTGCGCGGCAGACCCGAAAGGCCTGCCGCCTCAATACGGCCAGTATAGTTCATTTCGCCGATCAAGCAGAGCAGCAGCGTGGTCTTTCCTGCCCCGTTGGGGCCAACCAGCACAGTACTGCTGCCAGCGGGCACAGTGGCGCACACATCTTCCAGGATGGGCCTTCCGCCACGGCACACGCATACATGATCAAAAACAAGGGCAGGAGCGGAATTGTCAGCGCTGCTCAAAATACTTCTCAAGGATGTTGATGTTGTTGTTCATAGTTTTTTCATAATGATCCAGCGATGGATTTGCCGGACCCGAGGCCAGAGAATCCAGTTGCGCGGCGGGAATGCCAACCTCGCGGGAGAGGGTTTGCACGGCCTTGTCCGAATACTGCGGCTCGCTGGCGATGAGGGCGGGCTTATGCTCGCGCAGCACCTCTGCCACTTTGAGCAGGCGTGCTGCCGAAGGCTGCGCCTCTTCATTTTCCTGAATAACGGCTACAACTTCAAGGCCGCCGTCACGCGCCATATAAACAAGGGCGTCGTGCATGAGCGCAATTCCCTTATTGGATGACTTGTTGCCCAGCGTGGCAAGCCTTTCACCCAGATTCGCCAAAACCTTTCCATAGGCCTGGGCATTAGCTTCATATGTGGCGGCATGCTGCGGGTCGGCCTTGGCAAGGCCATCAGCCATATTCTTCACCATAATGCCAGCCTGAACGGGGCTTGCAAAGGCATGAGGATTGACGCCGCCGTGATCGTGAACATGACCATGCTCGTGTGCGTGATCGTGCTCGCCTTCCTCATGCTCGTGGCTGACAGCGGCGTGGTCATGCCCGTTGTGCTCGTCCGCCGCTTCCTGATGCTCGTCTTCTTCGCCGTCAGCTTCCATCACGGGGGTGATCCCGGCGCTGCTGTCCACCACAACCAGACCCGGTTTGGCGTTGGGCAAAGCTTTTTGCATGAAGTCGTCCAGCCCAAGCCCATTGAGCAGCAACACGTCGGCCTGAGCCAGTTTCTGCATGTCTTTGGGAGTCAGGGCATAATCGTGGGGGCAGCCGGTCTGGGCCGGAATAAGCAGGTCAACCTGAACGCCGGGCCTGTTTTGAACCACGTTGCGAGCAAGAAGATATACGGGGTAGGTTGTGGCAAGAATACGCAGTGTGCCCTGGCTGGAAGCAGCGGAAACACCCTGCGGCGTAAACAGGCCCAAGCCTGCGAGGCTGGCCGCAATCAAGGCAACGGCGGCGCTATGACGAAAAACCGTAAATATGCTTTTTTTCATAGTATTACTCCATTTCACCAGATTAATGTTCTTGGTTATGCCTCCACTATGGGCCTGTCAAGGCAGCATGAGAGAGGCATTGGGCAATACAGAAAGGCCGCCTTGACGACGGTCTTCTTTAGGAGCTGTTTCTAAATAATTCTTTTGTGCAATTGGCTGCGTCAAAAGGCTTTTTTACTCCCGTCATGTACCGCGAAAGTACACTCCTCTCGTAAAAAAGCCTTTTTCCTTGTCCTTGGCGCAAAATCATTTATTTAGAAACAGCCCCTGGAACAGAGAAACTTTAAAAATATATATTCTCAAAGTTCAAGGCACGCTCGCTACGGCATTTAACCGCGCGAATAAATAGCAGTGCTGTCTTTATCCATAGCTTCGCGGCAGCCGTTGCCCCAAGGGCTTACGGATGGTGCCAGCGATTGCATGGAAAAAACAGGGTTGTTACACATGCTGTCTTTAGGCGTAGTTTCCTTCGTCACAACGCTTAAAGCCTGCGTCGCCACGGCTGAAGCCGCGCTTACGCCTTCACAACGGGCGTCTGCTCACGCAGCCACCTGAGCATTTCAAAATGAAATTGCTCAACTATTTACCACACCATACCGTTAACCCGCTTTTCCCTTGGGGGCGTGCCGTATGAAGGTGCCGTCTTCCAACTCAAAAAAAGCCTGCTTCAATTCTTCGTCCGTATTCATGACAATGGGGCCGCCCCAGGCCACGGGCTCACGCAGGGGCGCGCCGGAAACAAGCACAAATCGTGCTCCTTCGGGACCGCCCACAAGGCTCACCGCATCACCGGGAGTGAACAGACAAGCGTTTCGATGCGGAATTTCACCGTCGCCGCCAGCCAGTTCGCAGCTGCCTTCAACCATATAGGCAAAAACAGTGTCCTGCGGCTTGGTGGCCACAGTCCAGAGCGCGCCGGGTTTCAGCGTTACATCCAGAAAAACCACGTCCACATGATCGCCCCTGGTAGCCCCGGAAACACCGTTGTATTCCCCGGCCACCACGGAAACGAGGGCGCCGCCTTCTTCCACCTTCGGCACCATATCGGCCTTGATGTCCCTGTATTCGGGATCAACCATCTTGCGCGCTTGCGGCAGGTTGATCCATAGCTGCAGGCCCAGCATACGGCGGGATGCCTGGGGCATCTCCTGATGCAATATGCCGCTGCCTGCCGTCATCCACTGGCAGCCGCCGTCGACGATGCTTCCCGCATTGCCAAGGCTGTCTTCATGATCAATGCGTCCACGCATAAGGTAGGTGAAGGTTTCTATGCCACGGTGCGGATGCGTGGGAAAACCTTTGATATAGTCCTGAGGATTTTCAGAATCAAATGCGTCCAGCATGAGAAATGGGTCAAAACTGCGTACTGTGGGCGAACCAAGCACACGCACAAGGTGTACGCCAGCTCCATCAATGGCCTTTCGGCCTGTGACCAGTTCAGCAATAGCGCGTTTTTTCATGGCAGCTCCTTTGGACGGGCCTGCACAGGTGTAGAAAACTTGCCGACAATGATGGAATGCTGTACCTAGGCGGTATGCTTCTGCCATTTCGGCCTGCAAGCCCTGTTTCAGGTAAACAGAAAACAGCGCCGGGGGCAACCCGCCCATACCGCCGCTGCCTCATAAAGCCGTCCCGGCGGCCACCTGTTCCCCAATATATATCCGGCGTAACTGCCAATCGGCCAAAACCATGCATAATAGCCTTGTTGCCTCAATTCTGCTGGTCATGTTCGCCGTCCTGTACCCTGTGTCGGAATCAGCAGCTCAAGATACCGACAATCGCTCCCGTCAGGAAAACGAAACATCAGGCGCAGCCTCCGAACCATCGTCCGAAGCAATGCAGGAACCTGTTCCTGCCCCTATAGCTGCTCCCGTTTCTGGCCCCGCACCTGCCCGGGACTCTGCCTCCAAGCCTGAAGAAAACCAGCCCCAGGGCAAGCTTCAACATCAGGATGAAGAAAAGAAAAATCTGGCGGCAGAAGACAACAAACAGCCGGAAATACCCGGCGGCGCGCTGCCATCTGCTCTGGCTCCACGCCAGTTGCCGCCGCTCAAGGAACTGCTTACCTCCCCCTTCGGCCCGCGCCGCATGCCCACATGGCTGAGCCGACGCGGCATGGTGGTGCGCGATCACAGCGGCATTGACCTGGGAGCCCGTCTGGACTGGCCTGTTGTGGCCTTTCGAGGTGGCAAGGTCACACACGCGGGCAAGGACGGATTATCCGGCATTGTGGTGGATATTCTTCAGGACGACGGCATGACTGCGCGTTATGCCCACATGGGGAAGACGTTGGTAAAAAAGGGGCAGGAAGTCATACAGGGAACGCCTGTGGGGCTGGTGGGCTGTACGGGGCGCACAACCGGGGCGCATTTGCACTTTGGCCTGCGTGACGCATCGGGCAAGCTTGTGGACCCCCTGCCCTTTCTGACCAGAGGCGAAGACGTTTTGCGCCCGGCCCCGGAAGACATACCGGAGCAGCTGACGCCGCAGACCTGTGGCCCTATGGTGCGGGGACGTGATGGCCGCCCTGCGCGGGCGGGGCGCAGCCTCAAGGAGCTTGAAAACTATACGCCTCCGCCTATTCCCCGCTGGGAGGACAGACCCTGATTCTGGCATGTCTTCTGCCGCGTTTACGAACCCCGCCTGCACGCTGTTTCTTTGTCTTGCTGGCATATAATGTCGCCAGACCTGCTGTCAGCAATATCTGCCCGGCAAACAGCGTGGGATCACGGTCCATAACGGCGGCCCCGCAAACAAGCACCGCCCCGGCAATAACAAGAAATTTTCGGTGAAAAAACAGGCCCAGAGCCTGCACGCCAGCTCCAAAAACCAGCATCAGACCCCAGGCCCATAAAAAAGCAGTGTCAGAAGGCAGCCAGTAAACCTGAGGCTGATCCGACAGAATTTGTTCCGCAGCTGCAACGCGTTGTCCGACACTTTGGAGCAGCCCCTGGGCAGCAACCATCATGACCGGGCAAACGCGCACAGACTATTCCCACACCAAAGCGCACCATTCCCCGTCCAGCACCCGGCGGGGCCTGGGCAGGCACTGGGCCATGTAAGCTTCTTCCACGCTGTCGGCCTGAATTTCCAGCAAGCCTGAAAGGACGAGGCACGCGCCGGGTTTGCAGGCCTGAACAATAAGCGGCGCAAGCTCGATAAGCGGGCGGGCAAGAATATTTGCCAGCACCACATCATAGGTTTTGCCCGGCACGGCATCTATGCTGCCCTGCGCCACCGCAAAGTCCTCCACATGGTTGAGCACGCGGTTTTCCAGCGCGTTTTCCACGGCAAGGGCGTCGATATCAAGTCCTTCGCCCTTGAGACCGCTTTTGCAGCAGGCAATGCCAAGCACGCCCGATCCTGTGCCAAGATCCAGAAAAGTCTCGCCAGGCGATACGCGGCCAGCGTCAATCAGATCGCTCAACACCATAAGGCACAGGGCGGTTGTTGCATGATGCCCGGTGCCAAAGGCACTCTTGGGCTCAATAAGAACCTTGATGCGGCCGGGAAAATCCTGAGTGTCTGCCAGCCAGGGCGGCAAAACCACAAAGCGCTTTCCACACGGCACGGGCGTAAAAAACTGCCGCCACGCTGCCAGCCAGTCCTGCGCTTCAAGAGTTTGCATTTTGCATTTTGCCGAGGGCACACGCGCTTCAAACGTGCTGCGCAGCCCTTCGATAAAATCGGCATTCTCGCAGTGGATGCGAAAACGGCTTTCGCCTGTGGGCAGGCTTTCTTCCTCCCAGCCGAAAGAAACTTCCAGGGTTAAAAGACCCACGGCAATGTCATAGGCGTTTTCATCCACAATGATCTCAAGCTGAAAAATATTGTTCATTATCCATCTCTGTTTTGCTGTGACAGGCTGAAAAGCTAGGCCAGCATGACAGACTTTGCCCCTGTGGTCGAGGGCGTCGTTGCCGAACATCCCGAAATTCGAGCACAAGAGGCCGGCAATACGCTTCTTGCTCTGGCAATAATCCCTAAAATCCGTTGCATATTGCCATGCGGGAGGATTCCTAGTAAAAAAATGGTTTGCACCCCCCTTTGTAATTCGCTTTTTTCAAGGAAAGCACATGCCTACACGCACGGAAGAACTGGAAAACCTTCTCGCCGTGATCCGCGCCGACTTTGATGTGGATTTCGAGCCTATGCAGATTGATGAAAATCCTCTGCAAATTCTGTCCATTAACAACATGCAGTCCCATCTGGACAAGCTGCTGCAAAAGCATGCCATCCGCGATCCGTTGAAAGACCTGCCCCTGTGGGCCAAGGTGTGGCCCGGCTCTTTTGTGCTGGGCCGCCTGCTGCGCAAGTATGAACCGCAGGGCAAAAGCCTGCTGGAACTGGGCGCCGGATGCGGTGTTCTCAGTCTGGTGGCCGCCCGCTACGGCTTCAGCCGTATCGTGCTCAGCGACGTGGTGGAAGAAGCCCTGCGCTTTGCACGGGCCAACGTACTGCGCAATGACATGCAGGATATAGTTGAAGTGGCCCGCGTGGACGTGACCACCCCCGGGCGCGATCCGCGCTTCAGCCAGGGCTTTGACCTCATGGCCGCTTCGGAAATTCTTTATCTTGAAGAACTGCACAGGCCGCTGGTGAAGTTTGTAGACCGCCACCTTGCCCCCGGCGGCAAGGCTCTGTTCTGCACAGACATGGCCCGCGCCAAACCCCATTTTGCCAAAGTGGCTTCAAAAACCTTCAAGGTTACTGAAGGCCGCATAGGCGTTAAAACCCACGACGATGACGGCGAAGAACAGCGCCGCGTTTATAGCATTTTGATTTTGGAGCGTTCATGAACAGCCACTTGCCCTGCATCCACCTGGTCCCCTGCCCCAAGGGCTACACCCGCGACCTCGACAAAACCATGAGCCCGCCGCAGACCATTGCGCGCGTGCGCCAACGGCTGACCGAGGCCGATTTGGACATTCTGGCCCGAACCACCAGGGTGGACGTGAACAGACTGGGCATACCCGTTTTC
This sequence comes from Desulfovibrio intestinalis, assembly GCF_014202345.1. NCBI lineage: Bacteria > Pseudomonadati > Thermodesulfobacteriota > Desulfovibrionia > Desulfovibrionales > Desulfovibrionaceae > Desulfovibrio > Desulfovibrio intestinalis. The sequence continues at coordinate 281,191 of NZ_JACHGO010000002.1, read as the reverse complement.
TTGAGTGTATGCGGCGCGGACGCCCGGCGCGTCATGCCCACCCGCAAGCAGATGGGCAAGGGTTCCTCGCCGGAGCAGGCCGAGGCCTCTGCTCTTATGGAACTGATGGAGCGCTACGCCTTTTTCAGCTTCTGGCAAGAGCGCCCGCACATGGTCCGCGCCACGTGGAGCGAAGCGGAAGCCCGTTTTGGCGATGCCCTGCTGCCGCTCAAAGAAATGCTGCGCTCGGTCAATGAAGAACTGGACGAGGCTAAAGCCCGCAAAGTGCTGGATCTCATCAGCTGGAGCTTCTATCCGGCCACGCGCCTGCCGGATGAAAGCATTGTCTGGCTGCCTTTGGACTGGTTCAAGCTGCTGGGCGAATTCAACGGCACCTCGGCGGGCAACAGCCCCGAAGAATCCCTGCTGCAAGGCTTGAGCGAACTGATTGAGCGCCATGTGTGCTGCCTGGCAGACCGTGAACGCCTTGTTACTCCCAGCATTGATCCTTCCTCCTGCCACGATCCCGTGCTCTGCCAGCTGCTTGAGGCCTTTGCCAGAGAAGGCGTACACATTGTTCTCAAGGATTTTTCTCTGGATATGCCGCTGCCCACGGTAGCTGCCATTGCCTGGGACCCCACCACCATTGGCAAAAGCTCAGAAATCGTATTTACGGCAGGCACGGCAGCGTCTCCGGCCAAGGCTGCCATCCGCGCTGTGACGGAAATTGCCCAGCTTGCGGGTGATTTTTGCACCAACGCCTGCTACGAGGCCTCGGGCCTGTCCAAGTTCAATACTCTTGAAGAGGCGGCGTGGCTTTTCGATGGCCCCACTGTCAGCCTGGACAGCCTGCCCACTGTGGAAAATAACGACATCAAACAGGAGTTGCTTACGGCCCTTGAAGGCCTGCTCCCCTTGACGATGTACGCGGTGGAAACGACCCATCCCCGCCTGGGTATTCCCGCGCACTACAACATTGCGCCGGGCATGGCGTTCAGAGAGCGCGACCTCAATCAAAGCCTGGGCCTTTTTGTGGGCCGCAAGCTGGTGGAAGAAGCCGACGCCCACACTGCCCTGGAAGGGCTGGAAGTTCTTGAAGAATGTTACCCCAAGGCGCATTTTCTGCCCTTCTTCAAGGGCATGCTGGCCTTGCGCGCCGAAGACTGGAGCAGCGCCAGCGCCCTGTTCGCCGAGGCCATGCCCCTGCAACCCGGCGCAGACGCTCAGGCTCTTGCGGCCTTTTATCTGGGCTATACAGAAACCCTTCAGGGGCGCTGGGCTGAAGCCATCCCCGCGCTGGCAAAGGCCGTTGAACTTTGCCCGGAAATGAAGGAATACGGAAACCTGCTGGGCGTGGCCCATTTCAAGACAGGAAACTACAGTATAGCTGCCGATGCCTTTGCAGCCGTGCTGCGGGTGGATAAAGGCTCCGCTATGGACCTTGCCAATCTTGGCCTGTGCGAAAAATTCCTGGGCAAGAATGAAGAGGCGCGTCAGCATCTGGCCGCAGCTCTTGAGCTTGACCCCAATCTGGATTTCGCCCGCCAGCACCTGGCCCAACTGGAAGGTTAATCCTTCTCATTAGAAAATACGGCCCGAAGCCGTAGTAACTGCCAACAACCAGCGGCGCGGATTCATACAAATCCGCGCCGCTGCCATTTTATCATATAGATAGAGCAATTCAAAATTACTCTGTTCTTAACCATTTCAATTTTGAAGCTGCGCGACAAACCTCTGGCCGCCTTAAGGCGGTTTCTGCAAATGACCTGAACAAGAGCAGGCTTGCCTGCGCATTTTTATTTTAGAATGCGCAGGCGGATGCGTAAACAGACGCCCGCCGTGGAGGCGTAAGCGCTATTTATTTGCGCGGTTAAACGCCGTAGCGAGCGTGTCTTTACTTTGAGAATTTATATTCTCAAAGTAAATCTGCTCTAAGGATGAAAACACAATGAGGGAGCCTTTAAAAAAAGAGGCTCCCTCAACTCAAAATACCGCAAGTGAAAACGCGCTGACGCGGTTGCCCGGCTGTTTGCCTACAGGCCGTAAAATCCCCATACATTGCGTGTAAGCACAACACAGCGTACCGCCGAACCGGGCACGGGCAATGGATTGTCGCCAGGAATAATGCTGACGCGCACAGGCGTATAAACAGCAGGAGCCGCTGCGCCCTCTGTATATTTTGTACCCTGGGCAGTTTGCGGATTTGCAGGCAAAGGCTGTGGCGCAAGAACATCATTCACAGCGCCGCGCAGGCTCAAACCGCCCTCAAGCTCAATAAAACAGGGTTGTCCGGCCTGTATGACATCTGTTCTGTCGCCAGAAAAGTAGGCCAGCACCCAATAGTTTTCAGCTACCGACGCGCCCTCGGGCAACAGCAGAATCAGGGCTTCGCCACGCTGCGCCGCCCGGCCGGGAACGCCCAGAACCCGCAGCACGCGACTGTCAACGGGAGCGTACAGATTGGCATCCACCTGCACAGGCTGGGACCTTTGAGCATTGGGAGCCACAGGCGCATACCGCTGCTGCGAGGCCATCTGCTTGAAGCGCAGCATTTCCTGCCGGATGCGGCCAAGCTCCTGCTCCAGAGCAGCGCGCATGCGGCTGGCTTCTTCAAATTCCGCCTTTGCCTGTTCCATATGCCTGCGGGCCTGCACCTCGGCCTGAGTTGCCTCGGCATACCGGTTTTTGCCCACAGATCTTTCGCCCCCCTGGTTGTCCATAGACCGCAGTTGCAACTGAAGCCGCACATGGGTGGACACACGCTCTTGCCGCAATTGCAGCTTCGCGTCTTCTTCATTACGCGCCAAAGCCAGACGGCGCACCATATCCTGTTCCGCATCCTGCGCGGCCTTGAGTCTGGCGGCTGTCTCTTCCATTGTGGGCGGCCCGGCCATGCCGCGCAAGGCGGCGGCTTCGCGTCCGGCCTCGCCAATCCGGGCACTGTAGGCGCGGGCATCCATACGCAACAGGGGTTGCCCACGGAGCACGCGGTCGCCTTCCTTTACATAAAAAACCTCAACGGGCGCGGAAAATTCAGGCGCAACCACATGCACCATAGCGTCCAGCACGGCACGGTCACTGACAATACGCCCTTGGCCCAGCCACCATAAGACGCCGCCCGCAATAATCAATAAAAGCCCCCACAAAGGCAAAAGGCGCAACCATAAGGGGCGGGGTTTCCCCTTCTTGCGAGCGGGCATTTCTATGTACAATGCTTCGGACATGACAATTCCTTGGCTTGAAGCGTGTCGTATGGTCTTGAAAAAAGTATGCAGATACCGTACCAGATCTCGCGGCATATTTATGTAAAACACGCTTTACAAGGCCGGGGCGGGCGCATACAAAAGCTGCATCGCCGCATTTCCCGGCTTCATGTCAAAACTCCGCCAGGAGAACAAATCATCATGTCCATCGCGCGTTTTTGCGCCCTGCTCTGTCTGGGCGGCCTGCTTTTCGGCTGTTCCACACGACCCGTGGTTGTGGTGGAAAAAGATCAGTTTATCCGCATGGCCAAGGCCATGCCCAAAGAGCTTCAGGCCCGCGACCTGCTGGACGACAAGGGCTCCTATGTGGCTCCTATGTCTTTTGCAGGCTACAAAAGCTATGGCGAAGAGCTCTTTAAACGGCTTTCACCCTCATTTATGGTGGGTGAAACCACGCACGATGTTTATCTGGGCAACACCTTTGCCGCAACCATACTTCCTGACAGCCGCGTCAAACATTGGGATAACGGATTCCGCATCAGCCACGCAACCCAGACTGTAACCGTCAATATGGTGGCCATAGCTGACTGGAACAATGACGGGCAGGACGAATGGATCGTCTCCTGCATGGTAGAACCGCGCATGGGCGGACGCTCGCGCACCTACTACCTGCTTGTGCCGCCGCCGCAGAACAGCACTGAAATTCTCAAAGGCACCATAGCTGCTATCAATGAATGCTTTGGTTTGTCCTGCACGGTCTTTGTACGCGACAGCAAAATTATTGAGCGCACTGCCTCCAACCCGCTTCTGCCGCCTACCGAAGTGCACGACGTGGTTCCCGGCCTGCAGCCCGTCACCGAACCGCCCAACAAGGCTTCTTCAAAGGGCGGTCTGGAAGAACGCAGCCTGTAGAGCATTTTTATCATGGGTCGCTCTGACGGCTACATAAGCTGACGCCCCAGTAAAAGGGCAAGTGCAGTCCAGTCTTGAATTTGAGAATATGCGCTCTCAAAGTTGAGCTGCCCATATATGTCCAGACTGGGCCTGATTAGGCATCAGTTACCGTTCACCAATAAAAAGCATGAAAAGCCCCGGTCATAATGACCGGGGCTTTTCTGTAGCAAAGACTGACAAAATATACGCGAGCAGTTTGTCCATACTCAGGCTGGCCCGAGGATGCTCACTGCGTCTATTTGAGCAGATTAACTTCGAGATATATATTTTCAGAGAATATACATCTCAAATTTAAAGCACACTCGTTACGGCGTAACCGCTCGAATAAACAAAGGTGCTGTCTTCATCCGTAGCTTTGCGTCGCAACGGCTGAAGCTCCGCATACGCCGCCACGGCGGGCGTGCTCACTCAGCTGCTCACTCAGCCGCCTGAGCATTTCAAGGCGAAATGGCTCCAACGGCGTGAACGGTTTTTGTTTACAACAGTTTTTGGAGCAGTTTCAAAACGAAATAGCTCTAGTCACATACGCCGTCATGCTCCGCGCCAGCTGGCACGGTGCAGGCTTCTTGCCTTTTGCCGGTTCCGTTGCATTCAAAACACACGGTATTGTCCTGATTTTTTCCAGTGCCGCAACAGGCGGGGCAAGTGGTGTAATCGTCATTAATTTTTTTCTCAGCCATAGGAGTCCTCCTTTTTCGGCTAACTTGATGCCAAACTACCACACTTGGTCAAAAAGATACAGCCCACCTGACGGCTTTTGGGCGTCAGGTGGGCTGCAGTGATTACAAACCCGAATTTATGCTGACACAGCCTATGTGCGGCTGCGCGGCAAAAAGAGGTTGAGCGCCACGCCTGTCACCGCGGCAAGGCCGATGCCGCCCAGCTTGAAACTGCCGATGCTGAACTGCATGCCGCCAACGCCGAAAATTATGATAAGAGCCACAATAATCATATTTCTTGGCTCCATCAAATCCTTGCCAGCGCGCACAAGAGTGTTCAGACCAACAACCATGATGGCCCCAAAGAGCAAGATCATGATGCCGCCCATAACAGGCACGGGAATGGACGACAGAAATGCGCCGATTTTTGAAACAAAAGAAAGCAGAATGGCCGTCAATGCCGCCCATGTCATGACCGCAGGATTGAACACCCGCGTCAGACTTACCGCGCCAATAACTTCTGCATAGGTTGTACAGGGCGGACCGCCCACCATACCTGCGGCCATAGTGGCCACGCCGTCGCCGAACATAGTGGTGTGTACGCCGGGATCTTTAAGATAGTCCTTGCCCGTGATGGAGCTGATGGCCACAACGTCGCCAAAATGCTCAATGGCGGGAGCCAAGGTTATGGGCATGATAAAAAGGATGGGTTCCCAGGCAAACTCGGGGAAGGTAAAGTTGGGAAGGCTCATCCACGGGGTTGCGGCCACTTTTGTCCAATCGCCCATACCAAAGTAAAGCGATGCCGCAAAACCCGCCACAATGCCGCACAAGATGGGCATAAGGCGCAAAAATCCCTTGCCCAGCAGCGACACCAGCACTGTGACCAGCAAGGACGTCATCGAAACCCACAGGGCGGTTTCTTCCGGCACCAGCTGCACCGCACCGTCGCCGGTTTTTCCCAGAGCCATATTTACGGCAACCGGGGCCAGAATCAGGCCGATCACCATAATGACAGGCCCGGTAACCACTGGCGGCAGCACACGCAGCACCACATCAATGCCGCGCCAGCGGATAAGACCGCTCAGAATAAAGTAGACAAAGCCCGAACACACCAGACCGCCAAGGGTCTGGGCCATGCCCCAGGTCTGTACCCCATAGATGATGGGCGCAATAAAGGCAAAAGAAGACGCAAGGAATATGGGCACCTTGCCCCTGGTGCATATCTGAAACAACAAGGTGCCTACCCCTGCGGTAAACAGGGCCACGTTGCTGTCCAGACCAGTAAGAATGGGCACCAGCACCAGCGCGCCAAAGGCCACAAAAAGCATCTGCGCGCCAATCAGGCAATCCCTGAAGCGCAGGTTATAATCGGTGGGCAAATATTCCCGCCGTGGGCTGGCTGAGCTCATATGCGGCCTCGATGATTTTTACAGGGTGGACAGCAGCGTTACTTGGTGCCGAAAATACGGTCCCCGGCATCACCAAGGCCAGGAATGATATAGCCATCTTCGTTGAGATGATCGTCAATGGCTGCGGTGTATATGTCCACATCAGGATGGGCCGCCTGTACCTTGGCAAGGCCTTCGGGCGCGCACACCAGATTGAGACTGCATATGTTGCGGCAGTCGTGGCGTTTCAGAAGTTCAATGGTGGCAATAAGCGAACCGCCTGTAGCCAGCATCGGGTCAAGAATAATGGCAAGCCGCTGGTCCATATCACTGGCGAGCTTGACATAGTACTCTACTGGCTGAAGAGTTTCTTCATTGCGATACAAACCCACGACGCTGATCTTGGCGCCGGGTATCATGTCCAGCACGCCGTCCATAAGGCCAATACCTGCGCGCAGGATGGGAACGACGGTTACTTTTTTGCCGGAAATGGCCTCAATCTCCACAGGCCCGGCCCAACCCTGCACAATGTGCTTCTCAGTGCGAAAACCCTTGGTGGCTTCATAAATAAGCAGGCCAGCCACTTCATTGGATACACTGCGGAATTCACTGGTGGAGGTGGACTCCATGCGCAAAATGCCGATCTTGTGGCGAACAAGGGGATGGTCTACAACATAAACGGCCATGGCGCCTCCTCATAGTCATTGACTAACATATTGTTTTCATCGGAAAATAAATCGTAACAAGGTTATTCTTGAGGCTGCCATTTGTCAAGTAATATACACGCCTGCACCAAACACCATTTCTGACCGCGCAGTTTTTCTTGCCTGCAAAGACTGATGGTGAGAAAATAAAAAAAAGCTGATAATCGGAGGAATCATATGCCTGCCAAAGTATTTTATACAGATACCCATTCCCGTTCGCACGAAGAAAGCAAGCTCGCCAAGGTAGCCCGCCTTTGCGACGCTCTTAATTTCAAAAAATTTATCAAAAAGAATGAGCTGACAGCCGTAAAGCTGCACTTTGGCGAATACGGCAACGATACGCACCTGAACCCCACGCTGGTGCGTCAGGTGGTGGATAAAATCGCCGCTGCTGGCGGCAAGGCTTTTCTTACAGATACTACAACGCTTTACTCCGGCAGCAGACATAATGCCGTGGATCATCTGCAAACAGCCTGTCGGCATGGTTTTTCGCCTTCCGTAGTGGCTGCCCCTGTTGTCATTGCCGATGGCCTGTTCGGCGAAAATGACGTGCCCGTGCGCATCAACTGCAAGCACTTCAAAGAAGTTCATATCGCTACTGAAATCAGCAAGGCTCCGGCTCTGGTGGTGTTGAGCCATTTCAAGGGGCATCAGATGGCCGGGTTCGGCGGCGCTATCAAAAACCTTGCTATGGGCGGGGCCTCGGTACGCGGCAAAAAAGAACAGCACGCTACCCATGTGAGCGTGAATGAAGACGCCTGTATTGGCTGTGGCAAGTGCGTACGGTCCTGTCCGCAGGACGCCCTGAGCATCCACAAAAAGAAAAGCAAGGTGGACATTGCGCGCTGTGTGGGCTGTTTTGAATGCATGACCGTCTGCCCTGTCGCCGCCATTGATATTGAATGGGAAGCGGAAATGGAACCCTTTATGGAACGCATGACCGAGTATGCCTACGGCGTCGTCAAGGGCAGAAAAAAGCGCATCTGCTACATCAACTTTGTCATCAATGTCACGCCTGACTGCGACTGCGTGGGCTGGAGCGACATGCCTATGGTTCCCGACGTGGGCATACTGGCCTCCACAGACCCCGTTGCCCTGGATCAGGCCTGCTTTGACCTTGTAAACAAAGCGCCCTGCCTGTCTGGCGAAAAGAAAGAAAAGGGCGAAAAGCAGGACAAGGCTGAAAAACTGGACAAATTCACGGCGCGCTGGCCCAACACGCGCGGCCCGGTACAACTCCAGTATGGTGAAGAAATTGGCCTCGGCAGCCGCAAGTACGAGCTTATAAAAGTTTAGCGGCATACAGAAACGCTGCATCGCATTTTGCTGACGGGCCGGAATCTTCTTTACACAAAGGGGTTCCGGCCCCTTGTCATTGCAACTGACAGACGTTCTGCGAACTTCCGGCGTAAAGGCCGCTTCCTAGTTACTGGAGCTGATTACCTTTGGAATGTAGTACACTTCAAAGGTGTCATTCTGCCTAAAATTCTATTTCCGGCAGAATTCATGCCCATTGCGGCGCATTGCACCCTTCTGCAGCGCTAGGGCATTTAAACTTTTTCAGAGTTAAAATGATCTGAAATGACACCCACATGTGGAGGCCACAAAGCATGAAAGATACGGCCAACAAGCAAAAAACGCAGCAAGAATACTGGAACGCCAGAGCACGCACATTCCCGCGGTTTGAAGAAGGCGAGCAAACCTACGAGGCGGGCATGCTGCGCCGAATCATAGACGCAGGCGTGGATTTCAGCGGCAAAAACGTTCTGGATGTGGGCAGCGGCAGCGGCATGTATACGTTACGCCTGGCGCGCATGGCCCAAAGCGTTACGGCTATGGACGTTTCAGACGAAATGCTGCGTCTGCTGCAAGAAGACGCAGCAACTATGGGCATCAACAACATCGTTACTGTCCATTCCGGCTGGGAAGATTTTGACGCAAGCCAGCACTTTGACATCGTGTTCGCTTCAATGACTCCAGCCATTGATAGCGATGAAAGCCGTGAAAAACTTATGCGCTTCTCTTCCGGCTGGATTGTTTTTATGGGCTTTGCCAAGAGCATGCCCTCCAACATCATGCAAGGCCTGTACAAACACTACAGCATCACGCCCAAGGCTTTCAGCGACGCGCAAGACATGCGGCGCTGGCTTGACGCCAAGGGCATTGCCTACACGGGCATCCCCGTTGCCGGGCAGTGGACCACCCCCAAAAGCGAAAAGGATATTGTGGATTTGTGCCTGACAACACTGCGCGGCTATGGCGTTGATCCCGACCCGGACTTCATCGCTGCATACATTGAAGCCTTCAAGGACCAGGACGGGCAATATGTAGAACGCACCGAATACAGCATTGAAATAATTTTGTGGCAAAGCCGCTGAATTCATGCGCCTGGAGCATTTAAATTTTCCGAAGGGAAACGCGCCAAATAGTGTGACCGCGCGATGAATGTGGGGCAAAAGGAGAAGCTCAGTGCCGACGCTGCCTGACCGCACAATTCGCATAACAACATCTCTATGGGAGTACTGATTAAAGAGCCTCCTGGAAACGCGCAGTTATTTCGTTTGGCAAGGCGCGATCTTTTTTTGAAGCAGAAGTGGACTCTTCCGTCCTCGACTGTTTCAAAAAAAACGAAGCAACGCCGCCAAACGGAATAAATCAGCGTTTTCCCATGAATCTGCATTACACCTTACGAAATACAGCGCAAAAAAATCTGCCCGATCATACGCCTTATGGTACGGCATCACAGACCATATCAGACTGAAGAGAATGGCCAACAAGACGCAAGGGCATCCGCGTACAGACACCACACTGTTAAATACAAGCTACTTACTTGTATTTATTGAAGAGACTTGCGTGGCAACAGCTGTGGTGATATTTTTTTCGTCACGGAGGCCTCATGGACGTGCCCTTGCTTTATGAAATAGTCACCATTTTTCTCCTCTCGATTTTCGTCACTGTTACCTGCAACAAAATCAAATTACCCGCCACGGTGGGTTTTCTGCTTACAGGCGTTCTGTGCGGCCCCTCTCTGCTCGGCATAGTCAGCGACCGTGAGGCCATTGACCATGTGGCGGAAATTGGCGTGGCCATGCTGCTTTTCACTATCGGCATGGAACTTTCAGGCGAAGCGCTGAACAGGCTGAAACGGCCAGTTTTTCTGGGCGGCAGCCTGCAAATCGGGCTTACTGTTCTGGCTGTTATGGGGCTTGCGCTTCTGGGGGGATACACCTACCAGCAGGGCATATTTATGGGCTGCCTGGTGGCACTTTCCTCCTCGGCCATTGTGCTGCGCATCATGCAGGAACGGGGTTCCACCAATACGCCCACAGGCCGGCTTTCTCTGGCTATTCTGGTTTTTCAGGACATCATGGTTGCGCCCATGCTGCTGTGCGTGCCCCTGCTTTCAGGCACGCTGGACCTTTCGCTGGAAAGCGCCTTCTTTTCTACCCTGTGGGTGGTGCTGGCCTTTGCTGGCGTACTGCTTTTTGCCCGCTTTGGTCTTGATAGGCTTATGGAAGCTGTGGTGCGCACCCGCACCAGAGAAATCCTGTTGCTTACCACCCTGGGCCTTTGCCTCGGCATGGCCCTGTTGACCAATACGCTTGGGCTTTCCCTGTCGCTGGGCGCGTTTATGGCCGGGCTGCTGCTGGCCCGCTCGGAATACAGCATGAGCGTCATTTCGGGCATTTTGCCCTACCGTGACGTTTTCATGAGCCTCTTTTTCATTTCTGTCGGCATGATGCTCAATGTGGAGTTTTTCGGTCAGCACTTTTTTTCCATCATCGGGCTCACGGCCTTATTCATTGTGGTCAAAAGCCTGCTCACCCTGCCTGCCGTGCTGGTACAGGGCTATCCCCTGCGCGCCGCCATCATCACTTCTCTTTCACTGGCGCAGGTGGGCGAATTCGGATTTGTTCTGGCGGCATCCGGTCTGGCCGCCGGGCTTTTCGACATGGAAGCCTACCAGAACTTTCTGGACGTAAGCGTTCTGACAATGATGATTACCCCAGGCCTTATCGCTATTGCCCCGCGTCTGGCATGCAAGCTGGCCGGGCAGTGCGGCGCGCCAGAGCAGTCTGACACCGAGTCTGACGAAGGTGAAAGCCATCTGAAAGACCATCTTATCATCGTAGGATTCGGCATCAGCGGCAAGCATCTGGCCCATGTGGCCAAGGAATCGGGCATTGACTACACCATTCTGGAAATGAATCCCGAAACTGTCAGCCGCTACCGCCATAAAGAACCCATTGCCCACGGCGACGCTTCGCAGCCTGTGGTGCTGGAGCACCTTGGCGTTACCAAGGCCCGCGTGCTGGTGATCGTCATTTCCGACCCTTCGGCTGTTCGGGCCATTACCATTGAAGCCCGCCGCTTCAACCCCAACCTGCACATTATCGCACGCACGCGCTTTGTGTCCGAAGTGGCGGCCCTGCGCCAGTTGGGGGCAGACGAAGTTATTGCCGAAGAATTTGAAACTTCCATCGAAATTTTCACCAGAGTTCTTAGCCAGTACCTTGTGCCCCGGCAGGATATCGATACGTTTGCGGCCCGCATCAGGCAGGAAAATTACCGCATGATCCGCCGCATGAGTTCCCCTGCGGATACGCTGGACAGCACAATAAACCGCCTGCCGGATATGGGCGTGCAGGCCGTGCGCCTGGGGGCAGCTTCGCCTCTGTGTGGACAAAGCCTTACCCAGAGCGAGTTGCGCCGAAAGCACGCCGTGACGGTTATCGCCATCCTGCGAGAGGGCATCACCCAGGCCTCGCCTGGGCCGGATGCAGTCTTTGAAAATGGTGACATTGTCTATCTTTTTGGCAAAACCGACAAACTTATCGCCGTAACTCCGCTCTTTTCCGGTCCTGTACGGGCTTCCACAAAGGGCAAGGAAGGCGACAAGGAACATCTTCAGCCAGCAACCTAGAGCTGATTATATTTGAGATATACATCTCAACGCTCAGGACTGGCCCGCCGTGGCGTTTACTGGCGCAAAGAATTACTGCGCTGTTCTTGCGCTGCCGTTGACCGCTGGGCTTGCCTGAAGTGCGCCTCATTCACAGTGGGCGTCTGCCCATACTGGTGTCAGAGCAACTGTTGCCCGTGCAGTTGTAAAGTGAAGAGATTCCAGAGCGGATTAACTTTGAAATGTGAAGTATTTCAAAGTTGTCATTCTGCCGGAAAATGCATTTTCAGCAGAGTCCGCGCTGCATTATGACGCGCTGCACTCTCGTGCAACATTAGAGCATTGAGATTTTTTCAAAGTTAAAATGCTCTAAAAACCACCCCACTTTATCAGGAAAGCTTGCGCATTTTTCCGTAGCCGTCTACCATAGTGGACCCCTTTTGGGGCGGCAGCTCCGAACGGTCTGCCATCATTATTTTTTGAGGATCATAATGCAGGATCACAAAGAATTGCGCAGTCAGCTTGAGCAAGCGCGCCGCATTGCCATAGTGGGAGCCAAGGACAAACCCGGCCAGGCCGTGGACCGCGTGGGCCGCTATCTGATGGACGTGGGCTACGAAATTTACCCCGTACACCCGGTGCGCAAGACCGTCTGGGGACTCACGGCCTATCCTGATCTGGCGTCCCTGCCCTGTCCTGTTGATATTGTGAATCTTTTCCGCGCACCTCAATACTGCCCGGACCACGCCCGCGAAGTGCTGGCTTTGCCGTGGAAGCCCACGATCTTCTGGATGCAACTGGGCATCCAGTCGCCCGAAGCCCGCGTTCTGTTGTTTCCCACAGGCATCACTGTGATTGAAGACGCCTGTATTATGGTCGATCACGCCCATTTACTGCCCAACGCTGCCAAGACTCAAGGATAAGCTCATGCCTGCTGCATCAGATAAGGTTTTTAACTGCCGCATGTGCGGTCATTGCTGCGAAGGCAGCGGCGGAATTGTGGTCAGCCCCACCGACCTCACGCGGCTGGCCGCGCATCTGGGCCATGCCCCGGAAACAGTCGTTGAGCTCTACTGCTACCATGTGGGTGACAAACTGAAAATCCGCAGCGGTGATGACGGGTATTGCGTTTTTTTCAAACAGGGACAAGGCTGCGGCGTACACGAAGGCAAACCTGCCATATGCCGGGCCTGGCCATTTTTTCGCGGAAATATTGAAGATCCCGCAAGCCTGGCTATGGCCAAAGAATTCTGCCCCGGCATAAACCTTGAAGCCCGGCATGCAGATTTTGCCCAGGCAGGCCGCAGCTACCTGCGCCAAAAGGGGCTGCTGGCCAAAGACAGCAGCTGCGAAGCCAACGCCCTGATTCTCAAATAAATCATGCGACGCCGTACCCGCCAGATATCGCTCAGAGAATGCTATAGTGTTCTCAAGCTGGAAAAAGATGCAGACCTTGCTGCTGTCAAAAGGGCTTACCGCAAGCTCGCCTTTGAACTGCACCCGGACCTGAACCCCGGCAACGCTGAAGCCAGCCGCGAGTTTCAGCTGCTCAACGAGGCATATGTCGCCCTTACTGGCATCCTCAAGCATGAGGATGAAATCAAAAAAAGGGCTGACGCCCGACAGGGTGCTCACAAGGCAAAAAAAGAAAGCAAAGACGAAAAGGGCGCGAAAAACGCTGAAAACGCCCGGCCTGAACAGCAGGCCGAGAGCACGTCGCAGCAACAGCCTACCAGCGACGACACTGCAAAAGAAACGCAGCGCGAAGAAGCAGGAAAAAAGGCTGGCGCTGCGGCAGGCACAAGGTCAGAAAAAACCCAGGCAGCTCAAGGCGAAGCCACTGCCGGCGCGCAGGCCGAGGCCAAAGCGGGCGCCCGTGCCGATGCGGCGGGTGCTGCCTATGCCGAACAGGACGTTCTGCGCGATCTGCTCAATGACCCCTTTGCCCGCCGGGTATTTGAAGATATTTATAGTGAACTGAACAAGCAGCAGGCAGAAAAGCCGCAACAACAGGAACCCCGCCCGCAAACGGCGGAGTCTGCCCCCCAAAGCCGCGCAAAGCCCAAGCCGCCGCCAAAGGAAAAGAAAAACACTACCCTGCACAAGGACAACCTGGCCTGGGGCACCTCCAAATGGTCTTCAGATATGACGCGCAACGTCACTGGCATGGTCAAGGATTGGCTGCGCCGCCAGATTGATGAGGAGCAAAGCCTCACCATGCCTGCTACCAACCTGCTGCCGGGTTGCCGGGTGCGCCTTCAGATTCGCCAAGGCCTGCAAGCTGAACTCAAAACAGTTGAAATAACCCTGCCGCCCGACTTTACCGTGGGCAAGCCCATACGCCTTCGCGGTCTGGGCAAACGTGTTGGCCCTTGGCAGGGTGATCTTTATCTGACACTGTATACCGAGTAAAAAAACTGCAATTTTCGCCAAATCTGGCCGGGTGGCTCACGCTGCCCGGCTTTTTCTTTTATTTTGATGCCAGCGCCCATACTATTTGGCGCACACTACCAATTGCAGCATTGCATTGGCGCAATATCTTACAACGCGTTAAAAGTTTATCTATAACCATTAGCAATCAAAAAAACTATTTGACATGATCCAAATGGCTGTTTAAATTTCTTTTAAAGGTAAAATGTTTTAAAAGGCATTTACTCACCGCGAATGACGACCGTGCGAGAGCTTGCTGCTAGACAGCACGCCGAAGGGGCAAGAGCAATCGAAACTCTCAGGCAAAAGGATCACGGTCGGACGCACTCTGAAGTTGGCATACGCTAATGACAGAAGTTGAACCTCATGAGCGAGAAGACTTGTCATGGCGTTGTTTTATTCATTGGCTCCGCCCTGGTGTGCGGCCCTTCTGAGTTACAATACCCATCACTGACCACAAGTCGGATCGCGCCCGCTGGTTCTGCGGGCGGCCAGTTATATCGATAACTCCTGGCTTCCCCTGCCTTCTTGTCCTGCCCTCTTCAGCCGCTGGCTTTATCGCCTTGGGTGCTGCCGCTTGAAGCGCATTTTCTCCTCACTGGTGGAACATGCGCTAAAGATCTTTATTACTTCCTTTGCCTGCATCAGGCTTCCAGGCCGCCTTGCGTTACGCAACGCGGCCTGCGGAGTGCCTTTGTCCTTTGGTGTGCGTAGCGTTGCCTGTACTGAAAGAGTCTACGCCAGACATAACACGCCAGATTAAAGGAGGAGACGTTGGAAAGTAGTGCAGAAGCCTTTGCCTGATCATACAGGTTTCTGCCTGTGACAACAGCTTGCCTTACGCATTAGAGCCCGGTGCATTAACACCAAAACAGGGAGACGTATCATGAGCGAAACCCCCACACCCCCCGTGGGCCAGGAAGAATCACACACTCTTAAGCGTGGATTAAGTCAAAGGCACATTCAGCTCATAGCCATTGGCGGCGCCATTGGTACGGGTTTGTTCATGGGATCTGGCAAAACCATCAGCCTGGCCGGTCCCTCCATCATTTTCGTTTATGCCATCATCGGGGCATTCCTGTACCTGGTTATGCGTGCCATGGGCGAACTGCTTCTCTCTAACCTGAAATACAAATCCTTTACCGACATGGCCGAAGATATCGTCGGCCCCTGGGCGGGATTTTTTGTTGGCTGGACGTATTGGTTCTGCTGGATTGTCACAGGCACGGCGGACGTTATCGCCATTGCCTCGTACTTTCATTTCTGGTTCCCGTCGCTATCCGTCTGGATTCCGTCCATTCTATTCGTTTTGCTGATTATGGCCCTTAACCTCGTTTCGGTGAACCTGTTCGGCGAAATGGAGTTCTGGTTTGCCTCCATCAAAATTGTCGCCATTATGGCTATCATTCTTGCTGGGGCCGTAATGGTGACCACAGGCTTTACCTCATCGGTATCAGGGCATGCAGCAGCAGTGTCCAACTTATGGGAGTATGGAGGATGGTTCCCCAAGGGGGCCTTCGGCTTCTTTGCGGGCTTTCAGATAGCAATGTTTGCATTCGTGGGCATTGAGCTTATCGGCACCACAGCCGCGGAAGCCAAAGACCCTGAAGTCAACCTGCCCAAGGCGATCAACACGATTCCTTTCCGTATCGTTTTCTTTTACGTGTTCGCTCTTGTGGCGATCATGTGCATTACGCCGTGGACAGAAATTGACCCGGAAACAAGCCCCTTCGTGCACACGTTTGTGGCCGTGGGTATTCCGGCGGCAGCCAGTATTGTTAACTTTGTCGTACTGACCTCGGCGGCATCCTCCGCCAACAGTGGCATCTATTCCACAAGCCGCATGCTGTACGGTCTTTCACTGGTGGGCGTTGCCCCCAAAGCCTTTGGCCGGCTCTCTTCACACCGGGTGCCCGCCAACGGTTTGCTGTTCTCCTGCCTCTGCCTGCTGCTTGGCGCATCCATGCTCATTATCATGCCCACCATTATGGCGGCCTTCACCGTCATGACGACCATTTCATCGGTCTGCTTCATATTCGTGTGGTCCATGATACTGTACTCGTATGTGGTTTACCGCAAGCGTCACCCAGAACGGCATGAAGCTTCAAAGTTCAAGCTGCCCGGCGGCGTTTTGTCCTGCTGGCTTTGCTGGATATTCTTTGCGGTAGTGCTTGTCCTGCTGACATTTGAGGCAGACACGCGCATGGCCATGTTCACTACCCCCATATGGTTCCTGATTCTTGGCATTGGCTACTACCTGAGCCACAAGAATCATGTGGCCAAGCGCTAGAGTATTTTAACGTAATCTGCTCCAGACGCGCTAAAATGGTTTCTCCAAATCTATAACAAAAAAGCCCGGCACTGCCGGGCTTTTTTGTTTACTGCATGGGTACAATTTTATAGCGGATCAGACACAATACTGAACGTCGTGTCTTCGTCGTCCTGCTTTACTACATAGCGCAAGCGTTCTTCAATATTGTTGTGGGCGTCAAAGGTAAGCACCACAGGCTCCTTCTGACTGATGTCCTGAGGCCCGGCCACATATTCAAACGCGCCAATGATAACCTCGTCGCCGATCTGGCAGGTGCGGGCCGCTGCGCCGTTAAGTATGCAGCAGCGTGATCCGGCCTCGCCGTAAATTACATAGGTGGAAATGCGCTGCCCGCTATTTTTATTCCATATGTACACGAATTCCAGCGGCATAATGCCCGCCAGTTTGCATACTTCAGGATCAAGGGTGATGGAGCCGTGATAATCAAGCGCACACTGGGTCACCCGAATACCGTGTAATTTCGCTCGTAGAATCTTCAACATGTTGTATCTCTCCCGTTCAACAGGCGCGGCCCAAATTCAATTGCCGTTCAGGATATTTGTCCCTGTGCCGATAACGACCAGCAATTCTGCCACTCGCCAGAGGTTGGCACTCAAATTTACCCCAATAAAAAAGGCCGCTCAAGCGGCCTGAAAATTACGGACTTCACCCCGAAAGATCAATACGCCTTGATGTATTCATCCAAATTTTCTGCCGAACAGTTACGGCTGACCCAAAAAGCGGATGCCCACACCATAAGGGCGGTAGCCTGCGTATCATCCAGGCTTTTGATCTTTGACTCAAGGCTGGATTTACTGGCGCCGTGGCGCAGGTGAATGCCGCCCACATCACAAGCGTCAGAAACACGCAGCATGAGATAGGACAGCCGCGTGTGATCGGGCATGAGCTTCATGTCTTTATGTGCTTCAACAATCGTCTTCAGTTCCGGACCGCTGAACATATGCTTTATGCTTGTAATAGCGCGAAAAAACGTATCTACCGCCCAAGGCAGGATAAACTCCGCACCAGCGCTTTTGGTGCGAAAATAATCCTTGAGCCAACGTTCCTGATCTTCATTAATTCGTGCTGCGACCTGCGGCATGATGCCCCCGGAAAAATAACTGTGCTGTTGCATTGCGCCCGGTTCATACGGTTGCCGGACATCGTGTTACGCCATCTTCTATAATGCGCTACACTAGTTAAAGCAAACTTTCAAGATAAAATCTAGACTTATTTTCAAAAATATTTTCAAAGAGTTCGGTATTTTTCTTCTTCAAGCAGTATCATTTCTTCTATTTCACATAACCGGATGCAGGCTTGCGCATCAGCTCGCACTGGCGTAAATGCAGCCTGTGTACATCTTCCGTAAGGACATATCATGACATCCCCCCCGGTTAAAATGCCCGCCTCCATAAAGGCTGGGGAGCCCCCGGCCGCCCCGCCAGGTGCAACGCTTGCCACAAACGAAACCACGCCGTCTTCCAGCGCGGTGCGGCATGCGCTGGCCCGTGCCCATATTGCCACACTGCTCTTTGGCGTATCCGGTCTTTTTGGCAGATTGTGCCAATGTTCTGCCTCGGTACTGGTGTGTGGCAGAGCTGGTTTTGCGGTGGCGGCCCTTGCCCTGCTGGGTCTGCAAAAAGGGCAGGTTCCGTGGCGTGGACTGAAAACCAACGACATGGTCGGCCTTGTACTGACTGGTGTTTTGCTTGCCGCCCACTATGTGACGTTTTTTATGGGCATACAGGTGGGCGGCGTGGCGGTTGGAACCTTGGGCTTTGCCTGCTTTCCCGCCTTTACCACACTTTTTGAATCCATTGCATACAGAGAACGCCCCAGCAACAGGGAACTGCAATGTCTGACCCTGGTTACCGTGGGCCTTGTGTGTACCGCACCGTCCTTTTCCCTTGCGCACGACGGCACGGCGGGCCTTTTGCTCGGGGTTATATCCGGCCTTGCCTACGCCCTGGTAACTATTGCAAACCGGCGCTTTGCCAGCCATCTTCCCAGCTTGCAGACCACATGGTGGCAAAATGTAGTCACTGCAGCCTTTCTTTTACCATTCACCTGGTGGCAGTTTGCCGAAGTACGGGCGCTTGACTGGCTGTGGATCGCCTGCCTGGGGCTCATCTGCTCTGCCCTGGCCTATGTTATCTTTATTGACAGCCTAGTGGTGCTCAAGGCACGGCAAGCGGCTCTGATAATCACGCTGGAGCCTGTGTACGCCATTTTTGCAGCGTGGATTGTGCTTGGAGATGTGCCCGGCGTGCGCGTGATACTCGGTGGCGGGCTTATTCTTGGCGCAGTTCTTTTGCTGAACAGACGGTGATCGGCAACAGCAATCGTCACCGAATAAAATTAAGGCCCGGCAGTCTCGCTGTCGGGCCTTAAAGCAGATTAACGTTAAAATGCCTTGCACTTCAAAGTTGTCATTCTGTCGAGAAATACAATTCTCCTGAGTTCACACCGCCTTGCGGCGCGCTGCATCTCCGTACAGCGTCAGAGCAGTTAACGTCCTTCAACGTCAAGATATTCTAATTCTTGCGGAGTTGGCAGCCGCTACAAAACAATGCCGCAAAGATCTTCTGCATTTTCTATGCATTCCGCCTGAACAATCGCGAACACCAGAGAATCCGAATAAGCCATTTGCGGCAATTTATATACTTCGCGCCGCTATATGGCCACTTACCGCCACTCCCGGCAGGTTGACCAAGATCAGACAGTGTTAAAACATGTCCTGCATACCGTAGAGTTTACCCGGCTTTTGTCCGGCCAGCCATGAGGCTGCCCGCAATGCGCCCTGCGCAAAGGTTTCGCGCGAATGGGCGTGGTGCGTAACTTCAATGCGCTCGCCGGGACCCATAAAGTAGACGGTATGCACGCCCACCACATCCCCGCCGCGTATGGCCTGAATGCCTATTTGCGCCTTGGGCCTTTCGCCAATAATGCCGTCGCGGGCAGAACAACGCACGTCGTTGAGTTCCCAACCGCGCGCATCAGCCAGGCATTCGCCCAAGGTCAGGGCCGTGCCGCTGGGGCTGTCTTTTTTACGGCTGTGGTGCAGTTCAACCATTTCAATGTCGTAGGAGTCGCCCAAAGCCCGCGTCAGTTCCGGCAAAATCTTGCACAGCACGTTGACGCCAATGCTCATGTTGGAGGCCCAGAAAATAGGCGCGCGTTTTGCCAGTTCGCGCAGTTCGTCTTTTTCAGCATCAGTAAAGCCCGTTGTGCCAATAACAAGAGCATGCCCGCTTTCAGCCACAGTTCGCGCTGACTGCAAGCTCACAGCCGGGGCAGTGAAATCAATGGTCACTGCGCCAGGAGCCTTGGCCAGCACTGCCGCCAGACTGTCGCCCACAGGGCATGACGATCCGGCCAGTTTTTCCACATGCTCTTTGCTGTCCACAAGGCCCGCAAGGCTGAAAGCCGGTTCTGTTTCGGCCAGATTGCTGATGGTTCTGCCCATGCGTCCATTAGCGCCTACTACGACAATGGCTGTACTCATACTTCACTCACTTTGCATTCAAATTATTCCGAGGCCACTCCGGCCTCGTGCAACATGCTCATAAATTCTGTTTCATCGAGCACGGTTACGCCCAATTTTTGCGCCTTTTCAAGCTTGCTGCCCGCTTTTTCGCCAGCCACGAGGTAGTTGAGCTTTTTGCTCACACCGCCAAGGGGCGTAGCCCCGGCAGCCTCTGCCAGCTTTTCGGCCTGACCGCGCGCCATGCTCAGGGTTCCGGTAAAAAGAATGGTTTTGCCGGATAAGGGGCCTGAAGGAACAGCGCCTTCGCCCTGTGCGGCTTCTCCATTCGCTCCAGCCAACGCACCCTTGCCGCCCTGCGGCCACAGGCCAAGGCCCTTGAAGCGATCAAGCTGCTCTCTGTTGGCCGGGCTGTCAAAGAAATTGCGTATGGATGACGCCACCTCCGGCCCCACATCAGGCAGGCTTTGCAAGGTTTCGCCATCGGCCTTTTCAAGTTCATCCAGATTATGAAAATGCGCGGCCAGCGTGCGTGCGGTCTGCTCCCCCACATGACGGATACCCAGCGCACTGATCAGGCGCGGCAAGGTGGCTGTATGTTTGGCCCCGTCAAGCGCGTCCACAAATTTTTGCGCCAGCACTTCGCCCATGCGCTCAAAACCCAGCAATTCCTCAATCGTCAGGGTGAAAAGATCCACCGGAGACTGCACACGCCCGCTGTTGACCAATTGCTCTATCCATTTCTGGCCCACGCCGGAAATATCAAGCCCGGCCTTGGAAACAAAATGGCTGATGGCCCGTAACCGAATGGCGGGACAGGCCATATTTTCGCAGCGCCATGCAGCTTCACCTTCTTCGCGGTAGGCAGGCTGATGGCACACCGGACAATTATGCGGAAAAATGTATTCCTCGGCATCAGCCGGGCGCTTGTCCAGCACTGGCCCCACCACTTCAGGAATAACATCGCCAGCGCGGCGCACCATGACAGTATCGCCCACGCGCACATCACGGTTGCGAATCTCGTCTTCATTGTGCAGCGTCGCCCGGGAGACCATAACGCCACCAACGGCAATGGGCTCAAGCACTGCCACAGGAGTCAGCACGCCAGTGCGCCCCACCTGGATTTCAATACCCTGCAACAGGGTTTGCGCCTGCTCGGCAGGAAACTTGAAGGCCACGGCAAACCGGGGAGCACGCGCCGTGAAACCGAGCGCCTGCTGGGCTTCAAGATTGTCCAGTTTGGCGACGGCCCCGTCAATTTCCATACGAAACTGGGGCCGATGCTCCCTGACCCACTGGGCATAGTCTTCCACAGCCTGCACACTGTTGCACAGCTTGCCGTCAGGCGGCGTAAGAAAGCCGTATTCCTTCAACCGCGCCATAACCTCTGATTGCAGCTTGCAGACGGGGGCTGGCGGCCATTGCGCCTCGCCAAGACTGTAAGCCAGAAAGCGCAGAGGGCGTGAAGCCGTAATGGATATATCAAGCTGCCGCAGGGTTCCGGCTGCTGCATTGCGCGGGTTGGCAAAGGTTTTCAGCCCCAGCGCTTCCTGTTTTTCATTAAGGGCGGCAAAGTCCTTTTTGTACATGACAACCTCGCCGCGCACCTCCAGCCGGGCGGGAAAAGGCCCAGGCCCGGCAAGGCGCAAAGGCACGGTGCGGATAGTACGCACCGCCTCGGTGACAACTTCGCCAACTTCGCCGTCGCCCCGCGTAAGGGCTTCCTGCATTGTGCCGTCAACGTAGACGATTTCCAGAGCCAGCCCGTCCAGCTTGGGATCACACCAAAAGCCTTCCGGTAGGGGGCCGTTGAGATCCGCATCCCAGGCACGGCGTATACGGTCGGCAAAATCCTGCCACTGCTCTGCCGAAAAGACGTTGTCCAGGCCATACATCTGAAGGCTGTGCGCCTTCTTGGCCAGTCCGTCGATCAGCTTGCCGCCCACACGCAGCGTGGGCGAATGGGCCGAGCGCAGTTCCGGCCAACGGTCTTCCAAAGCCTGCAGTTCGTGGAACAGGGCGTCAAACTGGTCGTCGCTGATCTCGGGCTTGTCCAGGGTATGATAGAGGTAATTATGGTGCTCAAGCTCTGCCGTGAGCTGCTGCACACGCTGGCGGTCTTTGGCCGACGGGCCGGAAGGGCCAGCGGAAAAAAGGCTGAACTGGGCCTGCCCTCCCTGATTTTTATTTTGCTGTGACATGAAAAACCTTATGAGGCTGTTGGCAAGCCCATTTTGCGAGAAAACTTTTGCCCCTGCCGTCAGGGCATTTTAATTTTACCATGCTTGCCTGAAAACAACTGCGCCATGCAAGCACGGCTGTGCTGCCGCGTTCCCAAATTGTTGCACGATCAGAGGCAGTGCCCGGCAAGCCAAGGCCACCGTTGCACCAGTTAGAGCATTTAAACTTTTTCAAAGGTAAAATGCTCTAACGCTGCACAAGCGTGCAGCGCGCCGCAACGCGGCGTGGATTCTGCCGAAAATCGTATTTTTCGGCAGAATGACAACGTTGAAATGTATTACATTTCAACGTTAATCTGCTCTAGTCAGGCAAGGCGATCAGCCGTGCCCGCAGCACCCGTATGCGGTCGCGCAACTGGGCGGCCTGCTCAAACTCCAGATCACGGGCAGCCTGGCGCATTTCTTTTTCGAGCTTCGCCACCAGCAGAGCCGTATCTTCGGCGGTAAGGGGAATGGCGTCCGGTTCCTGTCCCTTGCCCTTGCCACGGCCTTTACCACGCCCGCGTGACGAGCCATCTTCCACATACAAACTATCCAGCGGAGACTCAAGGCTTTTCCGCGTGCTGGTCGGCGTGATGCCGTGCTCTTCGTTGTGCGCGGTCTGCTTGGCGCGGCGGCGGGCGGTTTCGTCCATAGCCGCCTTCATCGAATCCGTCATTTTGTCGGCATACAGTATGACCCGGCCCTGCGCATTTCGGGCAGCACGTCCAAAGGTCTGGATAAGCGACCCCACTGAACGCAAAAAACCTTCCTTGTCGGCATCCAGAATGCACACAAGAGAGACTTCTGGAATATCAAGACCTTCACGCAGCAGGTTAATACCCACCAGCACGTCAAACTCGCCCATACGCAGCGCACGGATGATCTGCATGCGCTCAAGGGTATCAATGTCGGAGTGCAGGTAGCGCGCGCGCACCCCCATACTGCAACAGTATTCCGTCAGGTCTTCGGCCATGCGCTTGGTCAGCGTGGTCACAAGTACCCTCTCGCCCCGGCTGACACAACCACGGCATTCGCCCAGCAGATTTTCCATCTGGCCCTTGGTGGGGCGCACCTCCACTTCCGGGTCCACCAGCCCTGTGGGCCGGATGATCTGCTCGGCCACAATGCCTTGCGCCTGATCCCGTTCGTACTTGGCTGGCGTGGCCGACACATAGACAACCTGATTAAGCAGGGCCGTGAATTCGTTGAATTGCAGCGGTCTGTTGTCCAGAGCAGACGGCAGGCGAAAGCCGTAGTCCACCAGTGTGGTCTTGCGCGAGCGGTCGCCCTTGTACATCCCCCCCACCTGGGGAATGGTAATATGCGACTCGTCTACGAACAGAAGAAAATCCTCGGGAAAGTAGTTGAGCAGGCATGATGGCGGCTCGCCTGCCACGCGGCCATCCATATGACGGGTATAGTTTTCGATGCCGTTGCAGTAGCCAAGCTCTTCAATCATCTCAAGATCAAGCTGGGTGCGCTGCTCAAGGCGCTGGGCCTCCACAAGCTTGCCCTGATTTTTGAACAATGTCAGACGTTCTGCCAGTTCGTCGCGAATATCGCTGGCGGCGCGCTTGAGGTTATCCTGCGCAGACACGAAGTGACTGGCCGGGTACAGCACTGTTTTGGACACGTCGGCCAGCACCTCACCCGTGAGGGGATCAATTTCGCGCAAGGCCTCGATATCGTCGCCAAAAAATTCCAGGCGCAAAGCACGCTCGTGGTGGTAGGCCGGAATGATTTCAAGGGCATCGCCGCGTACGCGGAACGTGCCGCGGTGGAAGTCGTAATCATTGCGCTCATAGTGCACTTCCACCAGACGCGTAATGAGCTTGTCCATAGGAAAGTGCTGGCCCACCTCAACGGGAATGACCATCTTGGCGTAGTATTCCGGCGAACCCAAACCGTAGATGCACGAAACCGACGCCACGATTATTACGTCACGCCGCGTAAGCAGGGCGTGGGTGGCGGCATGGCGCAACTTGTCTATGTTGTCGTTGATGGAAGAGTCTTTTTCAATATAGGTGTCCGAGGCGGGCACATAGGCTTCTGGCTGGTAATAGTCGTAATAGCTGACAAAATATTCCACAGCATTGCGCGGAAAAAGCGCGCGAAATTCGCCATACAGCTGGGCAGCCAGAGTTTTGTTGGGCGCAAGCACCAGGGCCGGGCGATTACAGCGGGCAATGACATTGGCCATAGTAAACGTTTTGCCGGAACCTGTGACGCCCAGAAGCACCTGGGCGGGCACTCCCGCCTGAATATTGCTCACCAGTTCGTCGATGGCTGTGGGCTGATCGCCTGTGGGCGTGTAGGCCGTTTCCAGGCTGAAAGGGATAGCGGACTTGTCTTCCATCATGTTCTGTTTTGGGGTAAGAGGGTGTGAAATAATACGCTAACCACGGGATGTGCTATGGAAAAAATTATTGTGCCCACGCAGTACGACCTGCCGCTGGACAGATTCTACATTGTGGCCATTACGCTTAATACCTTCAAGGGACGCCGCCATGTTGACGTGCAGGTTTTCCGGCCCAACGCCGGAGATGACGAGCTGGAACCACTGCGGGACCTTGGGCTGGTAGCTCCCGCCGACCCTTCCGTTCCGCCCGAAATTCTTCAGGGAGCCACGGAAGAAGCCGCTCTGCGCTGTATTCTTGAAGCGTTTACTGCTGAAGAAAGCCGCGCTCTGGCAGACTATCTTGAACAGCGCTACGCCGAACACATTGAAAAAATTACTGTCTGTCCTATGGACATACCCGTTCCGATGGGTGTAGCCCCGCTGGCAGGCATTACCGAGGGCAAGAGCACGGGGTTCATCCGTTTTGATACCGTGCGCGACTATCCTCTGTCCTTCCCGGCTCACGGCTTTTACGATCTGGAAGCCCACGCCCCGCTGGACAGCGAATAGCCATAGCTTTCGCGCCAGGGTTGCCAGACCTCTTCGTCTGGCACGTCGTGGACTTTATCTCCGCAAAAAACGTGGTCCGTGCTGGGCAGTTTGTCGCCGGATGCCAGAACCGCAGGGGGAACAAGAGCTTCCCGCAATTTTTGCGCAAAGACCTCACGAGGCAGAAGAACCCCGCCCATCTTCATGATGTGCGGGGTTTCCTGTTGACAGTCCAGCAGGGTAACGCCGCGCATGCGCAACAGGCTCACCAGACCAGCCAGGGCGGCGCGCGACGCTTCAGACACAAAATGAAACATGGATTCGCCAAAAAACACCCGCGCAAACCCAACGCCATACAAACCGCCAGCCAGTTCGCCCTCGCGCCAGGCTTCAACGCTGTGGGCAAATCCCATACTATGAAGGCGCTCATAGGCCCCTATCATTTCGGGCGTGAGCCAGGTGCCGCCATTGGGCGTGCGCGACTGGGCGCAGGCCCGGATGACCTTGCCGAAGGCCGCGTTAAAAGTCAGTTCAAAGGGTTTTTGCCGTAAAGTGCGGGCACTGCGAGACGGAAGGTGAAAGTTTTCCAGCGGCAAGACGCAACGGGGGTCCGGCGCCCACCAAAGTATGGGCAGCCCTGCCTCGTACCAGGGAAAAATCCCCCGGCTGTAGGCGGCCAGCAGCCGCTCCACCCGCAAGTCTCCCCCGGCACAAAGAAGGCCGTCTTCACGCGCCGCTTCAAGCGGGGGAAACTGGGCGGCCAGAACCGCGAAGATTGTCTCCACAGCTGACCGCCCCGCTGTTTAAGCTTTGCTTTTGGGCGGTTTTTTGGCCGCCGTTTTGGGTTTTGCCGTACCTGTTTTTTTCCCGGCAGCAGATGCACTTTTGGCGTCAGACCTGGCTGCGGCTGCTCCCTTGCCGGAGGTTCCCGATTTAGCGGGAGCACTGGCGGCCTTTGCAGGCTTGGCGGCAGAAGCAGACTTGGCGGCAGAAGCAGACTTGGCGGCAGAAGCAGACTTGGCGGCCGTCGCCTTTTTTGCCCCATCAACCTTGGCAAGCGCTTTTGCTGGCTTTGCAGACTTGAGCACAAGCGCGTCATCCACCACATCAAGCTTTACGCTGCCCCCCTTGGCAAGCGAACCGAACAACAATTCATGGGCCAGCTTGTCTTCCAGCTCTGTACGCAGCAAACGCCGCAGCGGCCTTGCGCCCATAGCGGGGTCAAACCCCTTGCGGGCCAGCCACTGACGGGCTGTCAGGCTCAGTTCCAGATCCACATGGCGTTGCTCAAGGCTGTGCACGATTTCGCCCACAAACTTGTCCACAATGCGCAGCATCATGTCTTCTGTCAGGCTGCCAAAGGGTACAAGAGCGTCCAGCCTGTTGCGGAACTCTGGGCTGAAGGTATTTTCCACAGCCTTGAGGCCCTTGTGGGCCGCATCCTGCCGGGAAGCTCCCCCAAAGCCCATAGCCTGACGCGACATGTCGAAAGCGCCAGCGTTGGAGGTCATGATAAGAATGACGTGCGAAAAATCCGTTTTCCTGCCCGTGTTGTCCGTCAACGTGGCGTAGTCCATAACCTGAAGCAGCACGTTGAAGATGTCGGGATGGGCTTTTTCCACCTCATCCAGCAGCACTACGGAATAGGGAGCCTTGCGCACGGCCTCGGTAAGCAGCCCGCCCTGATCAAAGCCCACATAGCCGGGAGGCGCCCCGATGAGGCGCGACACAGAGTGCTTTTCCATATATTCGCTCATGTCATAGCGCAGAAATTCCACGCCCATAAGCTTGGCAAGACTGCGGGCCACTTCCGTTTTGCCCACGCCAGTGGGGCCGTAGAACAAAAACGCGCCAGCCGGACGCTGCTCCTGCCCAAGCCCCGCACGGGCGCGCAAAATGGCACGCACAGTAAGCTCGATGGCAGTTTCCTGACCGAACACATGTCCTTTCAGGTCTTTTTCAAGCGTCGCCAGACGGTTGCGTTCCGTGCCGGACACTGTCCTCACGGGGATGCCCGCCATACGCGCCACAATGCGTTCCACATCGCCCACTCCCACCAGAGGACGCGGAGCCTTGCCGCCCTTGCTGGAGCGAACCGCAGGCTGTTTGCTTGAGCCTGTCTGCACACCGCGTCCCAGGCGCACGGCTGCGCCGGATTCGTCCAGCACGTCGATAGCCTTGTCGGGCAGCAGGCGGTCGCGCACATGCCGGGCCGTCAGGTCCACCATAGCCTTGATGGCTGTGGGACTGTAACGAACCTTGTGGAAGTCGGCATAACGCTTCTCAAGCCCCTGAATAATGGCAAGGCATTCGTCAGGACTCGGTTCCGTAAGATCGATACGCTGAAACCGGCGGGCCAGGGCACGGTCTTTTTCAAAATGGTTGCGAAACTCCTCATAGGTCGTGGAGCCTATGCACCGCAACTCGCCGTTGGCCAGCACTGGCTTGAGCAGGTTGGAGGCGTCCATGGACCCGCCAGAGGTAGACCCAGCCCCAACAATGGTATGGATTTCGTCAATAAACAAAATCGCTTCAGGAAGTTCCTGCAAGCGCTGCACAACAGCCTTGAGGCGGCTTTCAAAATCGCCCCGGTAGCGGGTACCCGCCAGCAGCAGCCCCATGTCCAGAGCGAACAACTGGGCCTTGGCGAACATTTCCGGCACCTTGCCTTCCACAATACGCAGGGCCAGCCCCTCGGC
The DNA here is from genome assembly GCF_014202345.1 of Desulfovibrio intestinalis. NCBI lineage: Bacteria > Pseudomonadati > Thermodesulfobacteriota > Desulfovibrionia > Desulfovibrionales > Desulfovibrionaceae > Desulfovibrio > Desulfovibrio intestinalis. The sequence continues at coordinate 253,365 of NZ_JACHGO010000002.1, read as the reverse complement.
CAGAGCTGTTTTGCCCACGCCAGGGTCGCCCACAAAAAGCGGATTGTTTTTACGGCGGCGGCACAGCACTTCGACCGCGCGGTCAAGCTCTGTCACGCGCCCCACCAGAGGATCTATCTTGCCCTCGCGGGCACGGGCTGTAAGGTCCACGGCGTACTGGGCCAAAGGATCGGCTTTGCCTTCCTTTTCCTCAGCTTCACCACCCTGACCAGCCCCTTTGGAGCCGCCGCCCTCATCCATACCGTGCGACACGAAGGTCAAGACATCAAGACGCTCCACGCCCTGCTTGCGCAGGTAGTACTTGGCGTAGCTTTCCTCTTCGTCCATGATGGATATGAGCAGGTCGCCCAATTCTACGGTATCACGCCCGGCAGAACGAATATGGCTGAGGGCGCGTTCCAAAACGCGCTGCACGCCTTCGGTCTGGGCCACTTCGTGATTGCCCGCCAGAGAAACGGCTTCCATTTCACGGTTAAAAAATTCTTCAAGCTGCTCGCGCAACACGGCCACACTGGCCCCACTGCCTTCAAGCAGAATACGCCCGCGCATGCTGTTGGTGAGAGCAAAAAGAATGTGCTCCACGGTCAGCAGGTCGTGGCGGCGCCGATGGGCTTCCATAAGGGCGTCTCGTATGACGCTTTGTACACTCTTGCTCAACATAGGCATCTCAGTAAATTTTTTCCATGGTGCATTTGAGGGGAAATCCCGCAGCCTTGGCCGCCTGATGAACCCTTTTCACCTTGGTCTCTGCTACTTCATGGGTGTATACACCGCACTGTCCCACGCCCTGCTGATGTATGTTCAGCATAATGGCGGTGGCCTCTTCCGTGGTTTTGTGGAAGATGCCGCATAGAACAGCCACCACAAAATCCATACTGGTGTAATCGTCGTTGTGCAGGAGTACCCGATAGCGGTCGGGCTCCTTCAATTTTTTTTCCACAATGACCTGGCTTTCACCGTCATTCTGGTTCTCGTTAAAAACGGGCATGCACTACTCCGCGGCACAAATATTCAGCGCTGTTCAGGAAAAATGAAACCGTCTTCTTCCAGCAGCCCCAGCTGGCGTCGCCATGCGCGTTTTTGCGTTTCGTCAAACACAAATGAACGCTGGAGGGGCAGGTTATTACGTTGCAGCCAATCCTGATGCAGTTGATGATAATTCTTGGTACTGATTGCCATATTGTCAAGGGCCAGACAACTCTGCACGGCATTCATCGCCTCTACCGGGCCTTCCAGCTCCGCCCCTTGCATAAAGGGCAGAATGTCCAGCTCCACTTCAACGCCGTTCAAAAGCCAGGGTTCACGCACCTTTTCATAACGCGCCGCCGGGCTGTAGCCCAACCCCTCAAGTATCTGGCGCATGCTGTTGGCGTCAGCCACTTCAACCTCGCGTTCTTCACGCACTTTGCACTGCTCTGCCCCGGCAGGAGCCTGAACAGGCAGCTTCACGGTCAGCACATAACGGACTTTGTCCGGCCATTCCTGGCTACGCAGGCGCAACAACCGCCCGCTTGAGGCAAGGGCGGCATCCGGTGTTTCAAAAACCGTGTTGCTTTCAAAGTGCGCGCCAAGGCACTGTGCGCCTTGTTTCAGCAACCGGGCGCGCAAATCGTTCAGATCAACGCCCGGAAATTTACGTTCCACTTCCAGCGCCATTGCTATTCCTCCGGCTTCTGCCGACGGTGAAAAAGGCGCTGCTGCAAGGCCGCAATGGTGGTAATACCGCCTTTTTCCTCACCGGGATGCACAATGGGATCAAAACCCAGCCGCCGGGCCTGGGTCAGGCGCAGATCCTGCGCGGCCACAGGCCGTATCTGGCCGTTAAGATCTACCTCGCCCCAGAGCACGCATTTTTCCGGCAGCGGAACATCATAATAGGACGAAAGCACGGCGGCCACCAGCGCAAGGTCCAGCCCCGGCTCGTTCAGCTTCATGCCTCCGCCCACTTTAGCATAGATGTCCACCTGGCCAAAATTCAGTTTAAGCCGCTTTTCAAGAACAGCCAGCAAAAGATGCAGCCGCCCCACGTCAAAGCCAAGGGCCGCACGCCGTGGAATGCTCAAGAAGGTGCGGGCAACAAGCGCCTGCACCTCAACGGCCAGCGGGCGCTGCCCGTCCACGGCCATAACCACTGCTGTGCCGGAAAGCGAGGCGTCTCGCTGGCCCAGAAAGAACGTGGAAGGGTCGTCCACAACCTGCATGCCTTGCTGCCCCATGCGAAAAACCAGCAGTTCTTCATTGGGGCCAAAGCGGTTTTTAAACACGCGCAATAGGCGAAACATCTGGCGGCGGTCGCCTTCAAGCGAAATAACCGTGTCCACCATATGCTCAAGCAGGCGCGGCCCGGCGAGCACGCCGTCCTTGGTCACGTGGCCCACAAGAATAAGCGTGCAACCCAGGCGGCGGCAGAGTTCCAGCAAGGATGTTGCCACAGCCCGCACCTGACTGACGTTGCCCGGCAGGCCTTCGGCCTCAACGCTGGCGAGGGTCTGTACCGAGTCCACCACAAGCAGGGCCGGGTTTTGCGCATTGGCGGCTTCCACCACGTCTTCCACGCGGGAAGTGGCGAGGGCCAGCAAATTGGCATCCAGCATGCCAAGGCGCTCTGCCCTGCCCTTGATCTGCGGCAAAGATTCTTCACCGCTGGCATAAAGTACAGGACGGCCTCTGGCGGCCATCTGACCAGCCACAAGTCCTGCCACCTGCAACAAAAGTGTGGATTTGCCTATGCCGGGTTCGCCGCCCACAAGAATGGCGGCTCCAGGCACAAGTCCGTTGCCCAACACCCTGTCCAGCGCCTGCAGGCCGCTGCCATAGGGTTCATGACCAGAGTCCTCCACATCCCGCAGGGATATGGGGCGTCCGGCAGAATTTTCGCCGCCCAGAGGCGTGCGCGCCTTGCTCGCGGACCGGGACTGCACCGACGCTTCCAGAGTATTCCATTCGTGGCAGCCGGGACACTGCCCGCGCCACTGCATGGTCTGTGCTCCGCATGCGGAGCATATATATATTTCGCGTGTTTTCGCCATGATCCAAGACTACGGAAAAAGCCGCTTAGGTGCAAGCTAGTGTGCGGGATTGCATCAAAAATGCAAAAATCACGGGCTGTGTGATACTGAGTACTTGTGGAGGGTGTTCTTCAGCCCAGGCAGAACAGGACGCAGGGCCACAGGCAGAAGCCTTGCGGCTTATCGCCTGCACAAAGGGGTCAGGGCTGTGGCGCAAAAGATACCGCCAAGAATGGCCGCCGCGCTTATGCCGAGGCGCAGAGTGATGGCTTCTCCCATAAACAGTGCGCCGCCAACGGCTGTGATAAGCGGCACGCTCAATTGCACAACGGCGGCAGTGGGCACATTGAGTTTGGGCAAAACAGAGTACCACAACACATAGCCCAAGGCCGAGGCAATGCCTCCGGCGAAGAGGGCGCACACTACTCCCGCAAAGGGCAACACAGGGCCACCTGCCCCCACGCCGCTTCCTGCTGCATCCAGCCAGGCCAGGGGCAAAATAAGCAGGGCCAGGGGCAGACAGCGCACAAAATTGCCCGCTGTGGCGGCCACAGGCGCACTGTTGCGGCGGCCCAACAGGGTGTAGGCAGCCCATGACGCACCGGAAAGAAAAATAATGGCCGACGGCCATAACGGCGGCGCGTCCAGCCCCGGCAACAAAAGGTACACAAGACCCGACATGGCCAGCCCGATGCCCAGAGCCTGAGCGCGGCTGGGGCGCTGCCCCAGGGCCATTCCCGCTCCCACCATGCTGACCTGCACGGCCACGGCGATAATGAGCGCCCCGGCTGCGGCCGGCAGATTGACGTAGGCCCAGGAAAAGCAGGCCATATAGGCAAAAAGGGCCAGAGCTGCACTCCAGCTGCCAGACTGCAATGCGCGCTGACCACGCGACGCGGTGAGCACCCACAGCACAGCGGCAGCCGAAACAGAGCGCAACACAGTATAGCTTACGGGATCCATGCCCGCTCCAAAGAGCGCCATACGGCACAGCAGCGAGTTGGCCGCAAAGAAAATCATGCAGACAAGCGTGAGAAGCGCAGTGACAGCTATGTTGCCTTGGCGGACGCCGTTTTTTTGGCTGCCGCCGGGGGTCACTGTGAAAACCTTGTGCCTTGCAGCTTGCGGAAAATGGTACTGCGGTTGACCTGAAACAGTTCGGCTACACGCTGTACGGAACCGTGCACCTCAATGGCTTTAAGCAGAAAATCGCGCTCCATTTCCGCCATAATCTCACGCAAGGGACGGCGGGCGCTGAGCACGTCTTCCGAATAGCGCGAGGCGTCGTTACTGACGCCAGAAATCTGTGTGGGCAGGTCACGCGGAGAAATAAGCGGCCCCGTGAGCGTAATGACAAGACTGTGCACGAGGTTCTGCAATTCCCGCACATTGCCGGGCCAGGCATAGGCCGCCATCATATCCAGCGTCACGTCCATAAAGGCCATGACCTTGTGGTATTTGGCCATGTAATGTTCAAGAAAATGCTCGGCCAGCATGCGCACGTCTTCCCTGCGCTCCCTGAGGGGAGGAATGCGCACGGTGGCCACGTTGAGGCGGTAATAGAGGTCACGCCGGAATGTGCCCGCTTCCACGCTTTCTGCCAGATTGCGGTTGGTGGCCGCAATGATGCGCACATCCACCTTGCGCGGGCTTGACGCGCCCACCCGCATGATCTCGCCGTCCTGAAGCACCCGTAAAAGGCGTGTCTGCATGGACAGAGGCAGCTCGCCCACTTCGTCCAGAAAAATGGTGCTGCCGTCGGCAATTTCAAAGTACCCGGCCTTGCCCTTGTTGGAAGCTCCGGTAAACGCGCCGGGCATGTAACCAAACAATTCCGATTCCGTGAGGGTTTCGGAAATGCCGCCACAGTCGACCTTGAGCAGAACCTTGTCCCGGCGCTCCGAAAGCCCGTGGGTAAAACGGGCGAAAACGTCTTTGCCTGCCCCTGTTTCTCCAAGGATAAGCACGGTGGCGTCTGTGGCGGCAAAGCGCCGCAAAAGCGAAACCACTTCGCGCATGGACGGGCTGACATACACAGGCTCGCGTACCTTGTTGCCCTCATTACTGATATACGCCAGCTGGTCATTGATCTGGTCAATGAGCTTACACTGCCCAGTCACCTGGTCCTGCAACTGGGCCAACAGGGTAATATCACGCGCAAAGGTGACCACAAGGCAAAGTTCGCCCCGTGAATCAAAAACGGGAAACCCTGTCAGGACCAGTTTTTTGCCGTCCTTGAGCTGCTGCACATGGGTCGTGGGCCTGCCAGTACGCACGATTTCCGGGTTCAGAATGTGGTCAAAAACCCCCTCTTCCACCAGACAGCGCACGTTTTTGCCCTGTAGCTGCGCCTGCGTAAGGCCGGTCAGCTGCTCATACATGCGGTTAACGCGCAAGCTTATGCCTGAGGCGTCGCTGATAAACACGCCTTCAGGCAGAGCGTCAAGTATACGCTCCACATGTTTGGAAAGCAGTTCCTGAGAACGGTCAGCCATATTTCAACCCGGTAAGATGCTATGTAATCAGTTTGAAATCTGCACTCGCTCGCCCAAAATGTCCAGAGCCGTCTTTTGCAGCCTGCCCATAAGGGCTTTATCCAGGCTCACTTCGCCCATAGGAACGTCTCTGGCAAGAAAATGGTACTTCTGCGTACCCAAACGGTGGTAAGCCAGCATTTCGTATTTGACATGCGCATAGGGCTTGAGGAATTCGGCTATGGCCGCAATGGCTTCCTCGGTATCGTTGAATCCGGGGATGACTGGCGTGCGCGCCAGTATGGGCAGATCGGGAAATTCCTCGGCCAGGATACGAAAGTTCTCAAGAATGCGCGCATTGGGCAAGCCCGTGTGCGCTTCGTGCACCGCACTGTCCATATGCTTGATGTCGTAGAGCACATAGTTCAGGTAGGGCGCGGCTTCACGCACGGTTTCGGCCGGCACCATGCCGCAGGTTTCAACAGCGGTTTTGATGCGCCGTACGCGGGCTTCGCGCAACAGGGCCACGGCAAAGGTTCCCTGCAACAGGGGTTCGCCGCCCGAAAGGGTCAGGCCGCCGCCGGAACGCGCGTAAAAGGCCATGTCCTGCTCCACAACGCGCAGCACATCGTCCACAGTGCGTTTTTTGCCATATACCAGCAAACCCTGTGCAGGACAAATTTCGGCACAGGGCATGCCACAGCCCGTGCAATGGCTGCGGTCAACGACAGGCTTGTCATCATCGCCACAGGTGATGGAGCCGTGCGGGCAAGCAGGAATGCAGTGCCCGCATTTGGAAACATCAATGCAACGGCCGTGATTGCAGGCCAGCTCGGGATAGGATTTTTGCGATTCCGGGTTGCTGCACCACTCGCATGAAAGGGAACAGCCCTTCAAGAAAACAATGGTTCGTATGCCCGGCCCATCGTGTACGGAATATTTTTGAATATTAAATACCATGCCTTGCTGCTGGCTGTCATCCAGGCACATATTCCCTTCCTTTGCGAAGTCTTTTGATCTGTGGCGTTTCAAGGTCTGCCCGGCAAAAAGATGTTTCCTTTTCCAGCGCGGCAGTCTTCCATGTAACAGTATTTATCTGCAATAACTTACAAAGCAGCTCAATGAATCTCTCGGATGCGGGCGGCACATGAGCAACCGTAGCGTGGGCATGAACAACAGCACCACGGTCATGCCGTCCCTATAATAAAACTTTTCTCAACCTGAGGCGCACAGCCCTCAATACAATAATGCGGGGAAGGGCCATGGCCCTTCCCCGCTGTTAAGCTGTGTGTACCTACATCACATCATGTTCGGTACGGGCGATGAGGTCGTTCTGCAGATCGGGCGACAGGTCCACAAAGTAGGCGCTGTAGCCAGCGATGCGCACGATAAGGCTGCGGTACTTCTGCGGATCCTTCTGGGCGGCAACAAGGGTGCCCTTGTTGACCACGTTGAACTGCACATGCCAGAGCTTGAGGTCGCAGAAGGTGCGGATGAAGGACACCAGCTTTTCCGTGCCCTGCTCGCCTTCTACGCACTTGGGCGTGAACTTGATGTTCAGCATACGGGCGGCGCGGTCGCGCATGCCCATATTCTTGGTGGTGCAGTTGGAAAGCAGAACCGCCGTGGGGCCGTTGACGTCCGCGCCGTGCGAAGCCGAGGAACCGTCGGACAGGGGGAAGCTGTCGGTACGGCCATTGGGCGTGGCGGAAACCACCTTGCCGAAGGGCACATGCGAGGTGAAGGGCACGTAGCGCACATCGTTGTGGATGCCCAGATCCTTCATTGAATACTTGTTGCCGTATTCCACGGAAATCTTGTCGATTTCGCGGCCAATGGAGTCGGCGTATTCGTCATTGTTGCCGTAGCAGGGAGCCGAGCGCAGCAGGGCGCGCACGTCGTCGTAGCCCTCGAAGTTGGCGTCGATGGCAGCGATAAGCTTGTCCATGCTCAGCTTCTTTTCTTCAAAGACCAGCTTTTTCACTGCTGCCAGGGAGTCCACCACGGTGCCCAGGCCCATATATTCGAAGTAGCCCAGGTTGATGCCTTCGGGAATCTGTTCCTGATGCAGATCGATGCAGTGCTTCATGCACAGGTCATGCATGGCCGAACCCATCGGCTGGGCAAAGTGATTCGCGCGCAGCTTGTTGATGATGTACTGCTGGGTGAAAGCGGTCTTGAGGAAAAGCATGTGCTGTTCCACATAGGCATTCCAGAACTCGTCCCAGGTTTTGAAGTTACGGGGATCGCCGGTTTCAACGCCCAGCTTCTGGTCGCCGTACTTCTTCATGCGGCCATTGCGCAACACCATTTCCACGGCGGCGGCAAAGTTGATGTACGCCCCGCCGGAGGTGTAGGTGTCGCGGTTGGGCATGCGGGCCTCGGTGCAGCCAGAAACGGCGTAGTCCAGGGCCTCTTCAAAGGTCGCGCCCTTGGAAACATACAGGGGCACGATTTCTTCGTCGTTGATAAGCTTGGGGAAACCGGAACCGTACTTGATGGTTTCAGCCACGTCCCACAGGTAGCGTTCAGGCGCACGGGAATGGATACGGGCCGCCAGGTCGGGGTAATGCAGCGGAAATTCGCGCTTGGACTTGAGGATCAGATAGGTGAGGTCATTGCTGGCGTCACGGCCGTCCGGGGTCTGGCCGCCAACGGTCACGGCTTCCCAGTGGGCGTAGCCTTCGTTGAAAGCGCCGCCGGTGGGCGAAATGTACATGTCGATGAACTCGGCCATGCCAACCCACATGCATTCCAGCAGTTCCAGAGCCTGGGCTTCGGTGATCTTGCCTGCGGCGCGGTCCTGCTTGTAGTAGGGGTAGAAGTACTGGTCCATGCGGCCATTGGAAATGGTGGTGCCGGTCTTCTGCTCAATGCGCGAGAACATCTGGGTGAACCACTGGCTCTGGCAGGCTTCCCAGAAGTCACGGGCGGGTTCGCCAGGTACGTGTTCGGCATTTTCAGCCATGCGCAGCAGTTCGGCCTTGCGCGTGGGGTCGGTTTCTTTTTCAGCCATTTCGCGGGCGAGCACGGCGTGGCGCTTGGCCCAAAGCACGATGGCGTCGCACACGATGACCACAGCTTCAAGGAAGGGACGCTTTTCGCGGTCTTCCTTGGGGCTCATAGGATCAAGAGCAGCCAGCTTGTCTTCGGCTTCCTTCTTGATGCTGTTGAAACCGCGCTTGAGGATCTTTTCAAAGTCGTGCACCCACTGGATGGACGAGCGGAATGAAGAGGTTTCATTCACGATGAAGCGCGAAATCAGACCTTCAGGATCATCATAGGTCAGCTTGTGCACTTCGGCGGGCAGAGCCGCGTTCAGGGCTTCATGGTAGGTCTTGCCCTTCCAGTAAGGAGCTATTTCTTCCACCACACGCTTGGCGTCTTCAGGAGTAATGGTGGCCGGAGACGTTTTACGGGTGGGCAGGTCGCGCACCGCGATGTCCAGAAAGTCGCCGTCAAGCTCAGGATAAAGGATGCCGTAGCGGCCGTCGCAGCCAGCGCGGCCCAGCAGCAGCTGACCTTCCTGCACATAGACGGTCATGTTCTGGGCGATATGCATGAGCGCTTTGGCCCAGCGCAGCACAAGAGGCTGCCCTTCGGTCTTTTCCATTGACTGGGTGAAATACAGGGCACGCTCGATATCAATGCGAGGCTTCTGCCCTTCAAACCGCTCAAGCAGACTGAAAACGCGGGGATGGGTCTTGCGGAACTTGTCTTCCCTGCCCTCAATCTTGTCATACAGACGCTGTTCCTGAGGGGACCGGCATTCGCAAGTAGTCATACTCATCACGTTACTCCTGAAATAATATGAATATAAGGCGCGCGGGTCGCTTATATGCTGCCGCGCGGAGAATGCCTTGTAAAAGGGGCAATCCTCATCGCTTGCCCCTTATTTGCATGGGGCATGCCATAATTTTTAACATACTAAAATATTTACTATTTTTAAAAATTATTTCGGTTTAGGCCAAAAGCTTCTGCGCCAGTTTTCACAATAGCCGCAAATTTGCATCACTTAGTAAGACTTTTTGATAAAAGCGCCCATTTGTGCGACGCAAATTTGCATCATATCTTGATTTACGGCCTTGCAATTCTGCTCCAAGCCATTGCATACCTAATATGATTTTCTTTTCACAATCAGCGCAAATTTGCCCAAAGACAACGTTTCCTACTAGCTGCAAATTTGCGACATTGCCTTTTCCTCAAGTGTGAGTTTGATTAATTTCATAGCACAATACGCTGATTATACATGAAAATTATTATATAAAAATACGCAACAGCCCAATACGCTCTGGCACGCATCGTGCAAAACGAAAAAAATCACAAAGCAGGTCAGGTCCGTGCATACTGCCCCGCTTTTTCGTAACCGTTCAGGCAGGAGAGGAGACGATGAGAAAAACATCACATTCCACACCTATGGCAGGTGCGTCCGGAATGCCCCAAGGGCAAACCGGATCACGTGGACGCTCGGGCCGGAAAGCACGCCCTTCAACACTTCAGACAGTCCAGGAGATCTGAGCATGAAGGTCATAGACTTTCGCTTCCGTCCCAACACACCGGAAATCATCAACGGCATCAAAAACAGCGCCATGTTCAAGGCGGCTTGCAAGGCCATCGGTTTTGACAAGCGCAAGCCGCAGCCCCTTGAAGACATTGTGGCTGACCTGGACCGCCTTGACGTAGAGCTTGGCGTCATTACCGGGCGCGACTGCGAAACAACCTACGGATTCCCGGCCAACAATCAAAGTGTTTTGGAATTTTGCCGGGCTTACCCCGAAAGATTCGTGGGTTTTTGGGGTATTGATCCTCACAAAAAGATGGCGGCCCTGCGGGAGATTGAGCACGTCTCTTCCGAATATGGCATGAAGGGCATTGCCATTGACCCCTACCTTGCCCATATTCCAGCCTCTGAGGCCCGTTTTTATCCCATCTATGCCAAGTGCTGCGAACTGGGGCTGCCGGTATTCATCACAATGGCCCCGCCGCCGCAGGTGCCTGGAGCCATTCTGGAATACGCCGACCCCCGCGACGTAGACAAGGTCGCCCGCGACTTTCCCGAGCTCACGCTTATCATGAGCCACGGTGGCTACCCCTTTGTAAACGAAGCTGTTTACACCTGCCTGCGCAACGCCAATGTGTACATGGACATCTCTGAATACGAACGCGCGCCCATGGTGGACGTGTACGTACAGGCCATGAACGAGCTTATTACCGACAAGGTGCTTTTTGCCAGTGCGCACCCCTTTGTGGAGCTGGCAGACGCTCTGGAAGCATATGAAGCTTTTGAACTGACTGAAGAGGCCCGCCGCAAGGTCATGTATGAAAACGCCCGCCGAGTGCTGGGCCTGTCCTAAGGAGAAAAAAATGAGCACTGCCGCTTCCGACGTACAAGCACAAAAAAACCTGCGCCGCGTGGTAATATCCTCCCTTATGGGCGCTGTTATTGAATGGTATGACTTTTTCCTCTATGGCGTTGTGGCCGGGCTTGTGTTCAACAAGCTGTATTTCCCTGCGTTTTCACCGGGCGTAGGCACCATTCTGGCTTTCGCCACCTTTGCCGTGGGCTTTGTGGCCCGGCCCCTGGGCGGCATCATCTTTGGGCATTTTGGCGACAAGATTGGCCGCAAAAAAATGCTCATTCTTACCCTGGAAATTATGGGTGTGGCCACGGTGCTTATCGGCTGCATCCCCTCCTATGACAGCATTGGCATCTGGGCGCCCATTCTGCTCGTCATATGCCGCCTTGCTCAGGGCATCGGCCTTGGCGGCGAATGGGGCGGCGCTGTGCTTATGGCCTATGAGTCCGCCCCGGCGCACAAACGTGCCTTTTATGGCAGCCTGCCCCAGGTCGGTCTTTCACTGGGCCTTATGCTGGCGTCCGGCGTCATTGGTTTGCTCTCCTGGCTGCTGCCCGACGAAGCCTTCATTTCCTGGGGCTGGCGTATCGCCTTCATTCTGAGCGCCGTGCTGGTGCTGGTGGGCGCGTACATCCGTACTTCGGTTCAGGAAACCCAGGACTTTTCTTCTGCTAAAAAAGAAGTGGCCAAAATCCGCTACCCCATGCTGGAAGCCTTCAAGCGCTACCCCAAGACCCTCACGGCCTGCGTGGGAGCCCGCTTTGTGGAAGGTATTGCCTTTAACGTGTTCGGCGTATTCTCGTTAACATATCTTACGCAAACTGCGGGGGTCAGCCGTACCGTGGCCCTCATGGCCGTAGTGGTGGCTTCAGCCGTTATGGCCTGCTTTATCCCCTTCTGGGGCTCTATGGCCGACCGCGTCGGCAAGGCCCGCATCTTCGGCACCGCCGCCCTGCTGCTTGGCGTGACCGCCTATCCCGTCTTCTGGGTGTTGCACAACTATGCAACCACCAATCTTTTCTTTGTCTACCTGGCCATTATCATTCCTTTCGGCATCATTTACGCCGCCGCGTACGCCAGTATGGCCAGCTTGTTCTCTGAAAGCTTCGACCCCACTGTGCGTTATTCAAGTATCTCCTTCGTGTATCAGTTCTCGGGCATCTTCGCTTCCGGTCTGACGCCGATGATCGCCACCATTCTGGTGCAGGCCAACGACTCTCAGCCCTGGTATCTCTGTGGCTACCTGCTGGTGGCGGGCATCATCAGCGCCTTGGCGACTGTCTGGATAAGCTGCTTGAAGTCCGCCAAAGCCGAACCCCGCGCACTGCCCACTGACGGCAACACCGTTGTCGCCGGAAATGCCGTGCCCGAATAAAACATACAAAAACTCTCCTCCAAAAGAGCGGGGGATGTTGCCGCATCCCCCGCTCGCTCATACCGGCAGAACTCATAATGTCGGTAAAGAACCGCAGGCCATCCCCATGCGGTACCAGGCATCCGGCTCATATGCTGCCGCAAGGCCGGATGCAGCCTCCATACCTGACTCCTCGAAGTGATCTCCCACGCCCAGGCGTGAGAGATCACTTTTGCATTGGCTAGAGGGAAACACTGATTTATTCCGTTGGCGGCGTTGCTTCACTTTTAATGAAATAACTGCGCGGTTCCAGGAGGCTCTTTAATCAATGCTTCCCTGGAAATCGGCCCCTGAAATAGATTCACCGTAACATGTTTTTCATTTTAATATTGCCGTTCTGCCCAAATACAATTTCGGGCAGAACACGGCACGTCAGACAAGCTATAGCACGCCTGCAAAAAAGCATGCAGCACCGCCTGTGATTTGGCCCTGCATGGCATCGCAGATAGCAATATAAAAAATAACCCTCCGGCAAATTCACAGCCGAAGGGTTATTAAATGAACACTGATGACAGGATGAGCTAGTCTTTTTTCGCTTCGTCCTTATGCCCCTGAGCGGGTACGTCTTTTACGTCAACAATACGCACGCCAAATTCGGCAATACCCTCGGGCGGTCCATAAAACAGCACCATAAAGGGCACTTCGCCGCCACGCGGCACGTTTGTATTGTTGGTGAGAATCTCTACCTTGTTATTAAGGAAAGATTCCATTTCCTTTTCGCTCAGTACCTGCAACTGGAAGAGCGAGAGTTGCACCCCGCCCATCTGTTTTTTGGTAGCCAGGGCTTTTTTATCTTTGTCGTAAATGGCGGCCTCAACAGAAATCAGTTCCTTGGGATCTGGAAATTCGTTGACGACCTTGCCTTCTATTACAAAAACCTTGCCGACCTTTTCATTATCCACATAGTACTGGCGCACGTTGCGCATGGTGAGCAGTTCCACCTTCTTGGCAAGTTCCTGCTCAGAGGGCGGAGTGTCAGTTGTGGTAGCAAAGTATTTAAAATACCAGTAGCCGCCACCTGCGCAAGCCAGCACCAACAGCAGTACAGCCAGTATCTTGCCAAGCCTGCTCCGGCCCTTGACGGGCATGTCCGGCAGCGGGCCCTGAGTCGCAAGCTGCTCCGCCGGATCATAGGCAAAAACAGTTTTACAAACCGTGCAGCGTAACTTTACGCCCGGCTTGGCAAACTGCTCCGGCAGATTAAAGCGGCTTGAACAATTGGGACATCTTACTTCCATGCCGTTACTCCCCAAAACCATATCCGGCAGCCGGAACCAGCAGGATTCTGTTATTCGGGTATGATCTCAAAAATACCAGGCAGATTACGATAGTGTTCCGCGTAGTCGAGACCATAACCAACGATGAAGCCTTCGTTCAGCTTAAAACCGGCAAAGTCAACTTGTACATCAATTTCGCGCCTTTCATTCTTGTCGACCAAAGCGGCCAGGCGCAGGCTGCGGGCCTTGCGGGCGGCAAACTGACCAAGCAGAAAACGCATGCTGTACCCGCTGTCCACAATATCTTCCACTATCAGCACATGCTTGTCGCAAATGTCAATCTCAACATCCTTGCTGAAGATCACATGCTTTGAAGTGGAGGCTCCCTTGCCGTAGCTGGACAGGCGCACGAAGTCCAGCTCCAGATTTTTGTTGTGCAAGGCGCGTACCAGATCGCTGAAGAAGACAAAGCCGCCCTTGAGCACACACACGGCTACCAAGGGTTCCTGCCCATAATGGGCGTCAATTTCAGCAGCCAGTTCCTTAACCCGTTCGGCAATTAATTCCGCACTATAAACGGTTTTCAATTCTTTGACCTTGAGATCATGCCCCACCTTAGCCATCTGATCCTCCAACACGGGCTGCGCTGACGCCCCCGCTCTCAGGGGCCGTGGCGTTTGCCGGCTCCAGTGCAAAATACCCGCGTTGTTTCGCGCGGCAGAAGCAACGACCGTCAAATGCGCTCGCTGTCTCCATTAACAGTGCCATTACGCCCTGGCCTCCTGACGACCCACGACCATAACGCGGCCCGCCCCAATCTCAAACATGAAAACCGTTCCCGCTTCTGCTTACTTTTGTTCAAGCAGCTTGTTGAACACCATTTCCATCATCTCGGTATCGGCAATACCCGGCTCGGATATTACCCGCTGACCGTCTTTGGCGTAAAAAACATTGTGCGGGATGCTGCTGACCTGAAAAGCCTTGGTAATGTCGCGGCCAGCCATATACACAGGGTAATCCATACCCATTTTCTTCATAAAGGGCACCACGACCTTTTCGTCTTCATCGACAGAAAGGCTGATAATAAGTACATCCTTGCCCGCAAATTTCTTGTTTACGGCCACCAGATCAGGAACTTCAACCTGGCAGGGAGGGCACCATGTGGCAAAGAAGTTGAGCATGATGACCTTGCCCTTGTTCTTGGCCAGCAGATCGGTGAGGCCAGCAAGGTTGAGGGAAGGCACCGAGGCAGACGCCCCAAAGGCCGCGCATGGCAGCAACAGGCAAAGCAAGAGGGGGAGAATGATTTTTTTCATATACTACCTTGATGAGTTGCAAACCCATGTATAACGTGAGCAGTTACATGCCGCCCAGGCCCGCACGTGGATGTCCGGCATGACTACTCCCACGCACCAAGTCAGTCTACATAAAATTTTTGGCAGCCCGCACCGCTCCCACAGCATCGGCGCAATACGCGTCTGCTCCGATGGAGTCGGCAAAGGCCTGGGTGACAGCCGCGCCGCCCACCATAACCTTGATGGCCAGCCCCTTTTCTTTCACCAGTTGTATGGTGTCTTCCATACGAACCATTGTGGTGGTCATCAGGGCCGACAGGCCGATAATACTCGCTTTATGCTCAAGGGCGCAAGCCACGATGGCGTCGGCAGGCACGTCCTTGCCTGCGTCAATGACGTCAAAACCGTGGTTGCCCAAAAGCAGGGATACGATATTTTTGCCAATATCGTGAATATCGCCTTCCACCGTGGCCATAACCACCACAGGCCTTACTTCCGGCCCCCGCCCGGCTTCGAGCATGGGCTTCAGATGGGCGAACGCCGTCTGCATGGTTTCTGCCGCACGGATAAGCTGGGGCAGAAAATATTCGCGCCTTTCATAGCGCGCGCCAACTTCTGTGATGGCGGGGATAAGCACTTCCTGAACAAGACTGAAAGGCTCTGCTCCCTTGTCCAGTTCTGCTTGCAGCAGCGACAGCACATTTTCCCTGTCGCCGTTGAGCACGGCGTCGCCCAAGGTTTTAGCCGCCCCACCGCCGCCCTGGCGCTGCAAAACGCTGCCTTCGCCCGCCTTCCACCCGGCATAGCCGGAAATAAAGGAAGCCGCGTGCGGGTCGTGTTCTCCCAGCACCTTAAGGGCGTCAGCCGCCTCGCGCAGGCGTTGGGCCGAGGGATTGGCAATGCAGGAAGAAAGGCCAGCCCCGGCAGCGTAAGCCAGGAAGGTGGCATTGAGCAGGTCACGCGCAGGCAGACCGAATGAAAGATTGGAAAGGCCCAATGTGGTGGGAAGCCCCTGGCTGGAGCACCAGCGCGTCATTTCAAGGCACTGGCGAGCGCCATCCGGGCTGGATGATACTGCCAGAGCAAGAATATCCACCATCATGAGGCGGCGCGGAATGCCCAGCAGCTCGGCGCGCTGGATCAGACTTTCCACAGTGCGGATGCGGTCGGCTGCCTTTTCGGGCAGGGTTGCTCCTTCAATGGGCAACAAAATAAACGGAGCACCGTAGTCGCGGCAAAGCGGGCCCAGCAGCTCCATGCGTCCGGCTTCGCCGCTGATGGAGTTCACCAGAAAAGAACCGGGGCAATACGGAAGCGCGTTGGCAATGGCCTGGGCATTGGACGAATCCACAGAAAGCGGCACTGTGAGCCGCCCCACAAGATTCTGCAACAGTTCCGGCAAAAGCGTGGTTTCGTCTACAAGGGGCGCGCCCACGTTGACGTCCAGTATTGTTGCTCCGGCCTCCAGCTGGGCGTCGGCAAACTGCATGGCCGTGTCAAAGCGGCCTTCCTGCAATTCCAGCGTAAGCTGTTTTTTGCCTGTGGGATTGATGCGTTCGCCAATGATGGCAAGCGGATGCCCCTCGCCTATGCGCACCAGCTGTGAACGGCTGGTGAGGCAGATTCCCCGGCGCTCAACCTTTGGCGCGCAAACCTCACCAAGGCCACGCAAGGCCTGCGACAAGGCCGCAAGATGGCCGGGGGTGGTGCCGCAGCAGCCGCCAAGCACCTGTGCGCCAAGGTGGGCAAAGGGAGCGGTTTTTTGGGCAAAGCCTTCCGGCCCAAGAGGAAAGACGGTTTGCGTGCCGTGCAGTTCGGGCAGCCCTGCATTGGGTTCGGCCATGACGGGGCAGGCGCAGACGCTCAAAAGCTCCGCCACAACGGGTTCCATCTGCTCTGGTCCCAGACTGCAGTTGGTTCCCACCACGTCCACACCCATATTCTGCATGGTTTCTGCAAAAATGGCGGGGGTAGAACCTGTAAGGCTCACGCCCTGCTCAAATGTCATTGAAACCATGACAGGCAGGTCACATTCTTGCCGGGCGGCCACCACAGCCGCTCTGGCTTCTGCCAGATCAAACTGGGTTTCAATAAAGATAAGATCCACCCCTCCGGCAACGAGACCACGAATCTGAAGAGCAAAGGCTTCAATAAGCTCGCTGGGTTCCGCTGGCCCAAGAGGTTTGATGAAATGCCCGGTGGGCCCCACGTTGCCAGCCACAAAAACAGGACGGTCTTCAGAACGCGGCACGTCTGCGGCGGCAGCGCGCGCAACAGACGCCATGCGTTTATTGAAAGCAAATACGTCCAGCCCTTTCGGCAGCTTATAGGAGTTCCCACCAAAGGTGCACGAGGTCAGAATGTCGACCCCGGCCTTGAGGTAGGAGGCGTGGATTCCCCGCAGAATATCGGGGTTTTCCATACAAAATTCTTCGGGGCTGGTGCCAGCGGGAAGGCCCGAGGCCTGGAGCATGGTGCCCATGGCCCCGTCCAGCAAAAGAGGACGCCTCGTGCCGAGCGCTTGTCTGAATGTCATGAATGCCGCCTCTTGGCCGTCATAATTAATATAGTTGAAAGTCTTGCCGGGCATCAGCGCCATCGTGGCGCAAGCCCGTCTTTGCTTTCCGGGCATAATGCCTGTATGCTGTTAAAACGTCCCCAAGGCTACAGGGTGTTCCGAAAAAGAAGCGCCTCGGTGTAACCGCCAGAAGCCACGCAAGACTCGAAAATCTGAAGCGGTAGGCCGGACAGACTGATTTCAGCATGGTCTCGCACGGCAAAGGGGATGCGGTTGGCCTTTCAGTACTGAATAATATTGAAAAGAACAAACCAAAACTATAGCATACAGACATTGCAGCGCATTTCATAGCGCCAATGACTGAGTATGGATAAAATGAAAAAAAATAGCAAGATAGCCCTCAGCACGGCCAAGGCCGCCCCAAAAACGGAAAAAGGCGAAAAAAACGCGCCTCCGGTTGGGGTTGTCGAAATTCTTGATGGGCCGCAGAAATCCCAACCCCGCGCCAATTCGGCCCAAAGCGGCCCCAGCGCCCGCTCTGGCCTGAAAGGCAAAGGCAAGTCTGCTGCCGATCAGGAAGAAAAAAAGCAGCAAGGCAAAAAGAAAAAATCCTCATCGCCTGTTGAGCGGGATGAAGACAGCCGTAACTCCGGCCCTATTCTGGACGTTGACGACCTGGAATCCGCCCCCGAGCACGACGAGGAAGAACTGGATTTCGAGTCTCACGACGATCAGGAAGACCTTGTTGATTCAGGGCTGGACACAGATATGGACGAGCCCCCGCTGTCCCTCGGAGAAGACAGGGACAGAGACATGCCCGCGCCTTCGTCTTCACGCCTGCCCGCAGTGGGCACACGCGACAGCCTGCACCTGTACCTGCGCGAAATGAGCAAGTTTCCCATGCTCAAACCCGACGAAGAGCATGAACTGGCTGTGCGCGTGCGCGACCATAATGACGCAGACGCGGCCTTTCGCCTGGTGTCTTCACATTTACGGCTGGTGGTGCGCATAGCTATGGACTTTCAGCGCCGCTGGATGCAGAACGTGCTCGACCTTGTGCAGGAGGGCAACGTGGGGCTTATGCGCGCGGTCAACAAGTTCGACCCCGACAAGGGCATCAAATTTTCCTACTACGCCTCTTTCTGGATCAAGGCCTATATTCTCAAGTTCATTATGGACAACTGGCGCATGGTTAAAATCGGCACCACTCAGGTGCAGCGCAAATTGTTCTACAACCTGAACCGCGAACGGCAAAAGCTTATCATGCAGGGTTTTGACCCTGACGCAGCCATGCTCTCGGAACGCCTTGGCGTGACTGAAGACCAGATCAATGAGATGGACCAAAGACTGGCTTCTACCGACATGTCGCTCAACGCCCAAGTGGGCGAAGACACGGGCGGAGCCACAAGAATGGACTTTCTGCCCGCCCTTGGCCCGGGCATTGAAGACACGCTTGCCACTGACGAAATCGCAGGACTGGTACGTTCAAAGCTCAAGACGATCATGCCAAAACTCAATGAAAAAGAGCTGTATATCCTGCACAACAGGCTGCTTACAGACGAACCGGTTACCTTGCGCGAGATAGGCGAAAGGTATAATATAACAAGAGAGAGAGTGCGTCAGCTTGAGGCGCGGCTGGTGGAAAAAATCGGCCAGCACCTGAAAAGTGGTATCGAAGACTTCTCCGATCATTGGATTCAATCCTAAGCAGCACGGATAAAGTCCGCAATGAAACGTAAGCATATCGCGCTCTTTTGCGCCCTGACACTGGCCGCGGCCACCTCCTTCTCCCTTCTTGGCTGTGGGGGCTGTGCCGGCACCAAGACCGCAGCCGAAAAAGGTGCTACAGCAGAAGAGGTCAACTACTCTGCCCTGCGCCATGTTGAAGTGCGTCAGCCCGAAGAAAAACTTTCGCCAGAAGCCAAAAGCACCTATGCCTTCCTGCTCTATTCGCAGGCGCTTAACGACGAGGACGAAGCCGCTCTTTTGCAGGCCGCGCCTCTCATGGCGGCTGCAAAGCTTCCCGCCAACATATGGCTTGAAGGCGGCGTCTGGCTGGTGAGCAGAAAATCGGCAGAAGCCGCGCCCTATCTGGAGCAAGGCCTGGCCGTCGCGCCGGACGACATGTCTCTCAACCTGCTGTATGCCGAAGCACTTATGGAGCAAGGCACGCCGGAACGCGGCGTGCAGCTCATGCGCGCCTTCCTTGCCAAGCATCCCGGCTCGCTGGATGCCCGTCTGGAACTGGCTTTGCTGCTGGTAAAAAGCAAGGAATACGCCGAGGCTGAAACCCTGCTCAACAGCGTAAGCTCCAAGGAGCGCACGCCTCTGGTGGACTACTACCATGCCCGTGCCCTCATTGGCATGGACCGCAGTGCCGAGGCCATTCCCTTCCTTCAGAAAGCCATCAAGGAAATGCCCGATTTTGTGGAGGCAATGGCCGAACTGGCCTTTATTCACGAGCAGCGCTCGGAATTCAAACCCGCCCGTACCCTGTACGAAAAGCTGCTTAAGCTCAATTTTTCGCCCCAGGACGTACTGCTCCGCCTCATCAGCCTTTCGCTGCGCATGAACCAGCCTGAAAAGGCTTTGAAGTACATGCGCCAGGGGCCGGACACTATTCCCTTCAAGCTTACCGTGGCCGGGCTGTTCATTGATTCGCGCCACTACCTTCAGGGAGAAACCCTGCTCAAGCAGATTGCCGCCAGAGACGACGCCCCGGTTGACGTCTACCTGCTGCTGGCCGACCTGAACTACGAGCAGCGCCGCGATCTGCCGATGGCGCTTTCGTGGCTGGACAAGGTTCCGCCGCAAAGCAAGGCTGCCCCCAGGGCCGCCCTGCTGCGCATACAGCTGCTCGGCGAGGCTGGCAAGGAACAGGAAGCCCTGGCCGTGACCAGACAGTCCCAGAAGCAGTTTGAGGACGCTCCTCAGTTCTGGGAACTGGAAATCCGTCTGCTGGCGCGCCAGCAACAGATGCCACAGGCTCTTGAAATTGCCCGCAAAGCCGCAAAAAAATGGCCCAACAACGCTGACATGGCCTTTCTTCTCGGCTCGCTGCTTGACGAATCGGGCGATAAAAAAGAAGCCTTCAAGGTAATGGAGCACATACTCACCCTGCATCCCGAAAACTATCAGGCGCTGAACTATGTGGGCTATACCCTGGCGGAAGAAAACCGCGATCTGGAAAAAGCCCTGAGCCTGCTTGTCAAGGCAGATGAGCTTTCGCCCAATCAGTCCTATATTGTGGATTCCCTGGCATGGGTACTCTATAAACTGGGCAGAAACGAAGAGGCTCTCAAGGAAATACGCCGTGCCGTCAAACTCGACGAGCATGTAGACGCTTCCATATGGGAGCATTATGGTGACATAGCCTCCAAAATGGGGCTCAAAGACGAGGCCCGCACCGCCTATCAGAAGGCGCTGGACCTCAAACCCGCCAATGCAGACGCATTGCGGAAGAGGCTTTCACAGTTATGAAAAAATTTCTCGCTCTTTGCTGCCTTTGCAGTCTGGCATTGCTGACCGCCTGCGCAAAGCAGCCGTCTTTGGAAATGACGCCTGAAAATCAGGCCAGACTTGAAGAACGCTGGCAAAAATTTGCAGTCAGAGGACAGGACATGGCCCTGACGCCTTACCGCCTGCAAATGAGCCTGCGCTTTGGCACCGAGGGCGATACCCGGCGTGTTACAGCCCTTTTCTGGGGCAACAGCCAGCGCAAGCTGCGTCTGGACGTTATGGCCGGAGTTGGCGCCACGGTGGCCAAAATTCTGGAAGACGGCCAGCATTTCCTCGTCTACAGCCCCACCGACAACAAGGCATACTTCTATCAGGGAGCTTCAAAACCCCTGCTTCAGGTCGGCGTGCCGATCCCCTTCAACCTCGGGCATCTGGCTGATCTGCTCAACGGACGCTACAGCCAGGTTTTCGGCAAAAGTTTCACCTCCGGGGCATTCATACCCGGCGACCTGGCCCAATACACGCTTGAGGGCAACCCCGGCGGCGTGCTGACCCTTGATGCCGCTGGCCTGCCTGTGGCCTGGAGTGAAAAGGGCGACAGCGGCAAGGGCTGGAAGATGGAGGTGGTTTTTGATGAATCACAGCCTCCTCTGCCCCAGCGCCTCAATCTGACGCACAGCAATGGCAAGCGCGCCATCGTGCTCGTCAAGGAAAGAGAAAAGCCCGCCACGGCCTTTACAGAAGAGCAAATGACCTTATCCATACCAGAAGGTGTTCCTCTGCTGCCCTTGGCAAAATACCAGCAGCGCTAGAACATACCGGCGCCAGATTTTATCGGTTTCGGGCAATTGGGTTTCGCTTTTCCGTACTGGCGCCCTGCTGTGCCTGCAAATGAAAAGCTGCCTTCTTGGGCCAACCTTATGACCTGCGGCATTACTGACAGGTCCGGGAACAACCGATGCGACCCGGCACAAGGAATTCTTCAGCATATTGAAAATACGCATTTCTGATGCGAAACTGCTTTGGCAGGCTGATTGGCCTATGCGGTCAGCCTGCCCTCACCCTTGCAGGAGTTGTTATGCAATCCATCCATCTGGCTTCGGACCACACTGGCGTTGACCTCAAAACCACACTGGCCGAACATTTGGGAAAAATGGGCATCAATGTCATCAACCACGGCACTGATTCCAGAGACAGCTGCGACTACCCCGTGCTGGCGCACAAGCTTTGCGCCGCTGTGGAAGCCTCTGGCGAACTGGGTATTCTCATCTGTGGCACCGGCATCGGCGTTTCCATTGCAGCCAACCGCCATTCCGGCATCCGTGCCGCCCTCTGCACCACAGAACTGCACGCCCGCATGTCGCGCCTGCACAATAACGCCAACGTGCTTTGCCTTGGTGCGCGCGTTACGGGCGTGGAGCTTGCCAAAGCCATTGTGGACGCCTTTCTGGAAAACAGCTTTGAAGGCGGGCGTCATCAGCGTCGCCTGGATATGATCAACCTCCCCGCGTAAAGGAAGACCATGCAGCTTTACAACACCCTGGGCCGCCAGAAAGAAACCTTTGTTCCGGCACGTCCCGGCAAGGTCAACATGTACGTTTGCGGCATCACCGCATACGACTACTGCCATATCGGCCACGCCCGCTCTGCCCTGGTTTTTGACGTGCTTGTGCGCCAGTTGCAGCACTTGGGCCTGGACGTGACCTTCGTGCGCAACTTTACCGACGTGGACGACAAGATCATCAATCGCGCCAACAAGGAAAACCGCGACTGGCGCGAAGTGGCCCAGACGTATATCAACGCCTTTTACGAAGATATGGATCGGCTGGGCGTGCTGCGGGCAGACTTTGAACCGCGCGCCACGGACCATATCAAAGAAATTCAGGATCTTTGCTCCAAGTTGATCGCTGCTGGCAAAGCCTACGCCACGCCCTCGGGCGATGTGTACTTCAGGGTGCGTTCTTACGAGGCCTACGGCAAACTCTCTGGCCGCAGCCTCGACGAGCTGCTTTCCGGGGCGCGCGTGGCCCCCGGTGAAGAAAAGGAAGATCCGCTGGATTTTGCCCTGTGGAAGGCCGCCAAGCCCGGCGAACCCTCATGGGAAAGCCCCTGGGGGCAGGGCAGGCCCGGCTGGCACATCGAATGCTCGGCCATGAGCGAATCCTTTCTGCCTCTGGACATACACGGCGGCGGTCAGGACCTCATATTCCCGCACCACGAAAACGAAATCGCCCAAACCGAGGCTGTATGCCATTGCCATCTGGCCCGCTACTGGGTGCATAACGGCTTTGTGCAGGTCAACGCGGAAAAGATGTCCAAGTCGCTTGGCAACTTCAAAACCATCCGCGACATTCTTGAAAGCTATTTGCCGGAAACCCTGCGGTTCTTTTTGCTGGGCAAGCATTACCGCAGCCCCATTGATTTCACGGCAGACAGCATGGACGAAACGGAAAAAGCCCAGCACCGCGTGTACCTCGCCCTGCGAGAGGCGGAAAAAGCCCTTACCCGCGAAAAATGGAAGAAAGTCCCCCTGCCCCAGCAGATTGCCGATGAATGGGCAGCGCAGCCCAAGGCGCTGGACGAGGCAATGGATGACGACCTTAATACAGCGCAGGCTCTGGGGCACATATTCACCCAGGTGCGCATCATAAACCGCCTGCTGGAAGACAAAAACCTGCGCGCCAGCGAAGCAGGCCGGGATGTTCTGCAAGAATTTCTTGCCCGTGCGCAACAGTGGAATACACGCCTGGGCCTTTTTGGCCAAAACCCTGAAACCTTTCTGGCTGCTTTGCGCACTATGCGCGCCAGCCGTAAAAATATTGATATGCCCCGCGTTGAAAGCCTGCTGCGTGAGCGGCAGGACGCCCGCGCCAGCAAGGATTTTGCAAGCTCCGACGCACTGCGTCAGGCTTTGCAGGACCTGGGCGTGAGCGTACGCGATACCCCTGAAGGGCAGGACTGGGATCTGGAGTAGACCCAGTCACGGGCACTCGGGAGAACCTATGTTGCATTACTGCGCCCCACGTCGATGGACGGCCCTGATTGTACTGCTGGCCTTTCTGCTGCCGCAGATATGCCCGGCGCCCGCGCATGCCTTCTTTTTCGGCGGCGTGACCATCAAGGACGAAAAGGAGATGGGGCAGAAGTTCGACATTATGGTGCGTTCCAATCTGCCGGTCATTGAAGACCCTGAAGTCAAACAGTATGTGGACTACATGCTGTCCCGGCTGGTAAAGGCCATCCCGCCCCAGCCATTCAGCTTCAAGGCCACCACAATACTGCACAACTCTCTCAACGCCTTTGCTGTGCCCGGTGGATACGTTTATGTATTCACCGGCCTTATCATGAATCTGGATAAAGAAGAGGAACTGGCTGGCGTTTTGGCCCACGAACTGGCCCACGTCACGCAGCGCCACGTTGCTTCGCGCTTGCAGCGGGCCCAGTTTGTGACCCTTGGCTCCCTGCTGCTGGCCGTCGCGGGTGTGGCGGCAGGCGGTGCGGGCGGCGGCGCTTTGGCAGTCGGCGCCATGGGGGCCGGGCAGTCGGCCATGCTCAACTATAGCCGCATGGATGAAAATGAGGCCGACCACATTGGTCTGCAATACCTCATTGCCGCAGGCTACCCCCCGGGAGGCATGGTCGGGGGCTTCAAGGTGCTGCGCCAGAAAAGCTGGATGAGCGGCATCAGCGTACCCACCTATCTTTCCACACACCCAGACCTGGGCGACCGTGTCAACGGGCTCCAGGCGCGTATTCAGACCATGTCCAAGTCTGTTCAGGACCGCAACCAGGACAGCAAGCGCTTCACGCGTGTAAAAACCCTGCTGTGGGCCAGATACGGCGACGAACAGGCAGCCCTGCAACGTTTTTCGGCCAATGACGGACTTTCGAGCATGGGACGGGGCATTGTGCTTGCGCGGCAAAACCGCATCAATGAGGCCAGCACAGCCTTTGATCAGGCTCTCAAGGTCGCGCCCGACGATCCGCTGGTATTGCGGGAGGCAGGAGCCTTCCATTACCGCAAGGGAGATATGAGCCGGGCTGATGGTTTGTTATCCAAGGCCATGCGCATTGATCCTAAGGATTACATGGCCTCTTTCTTTTATGCGCGCATGCTGGACGAAACTGGCAGGCAGGCCCAGGCTGCCAACCACTACAAAGATGTGTTGCGGTATGTGCCAGAGGATGCCGAGGTACACGAAGCTTACGCCCGCTCACTGGGCAAGGCTGGCAATACGTCCGATGCCTACATCCACATGGCTTACAGCGCCCTGTACTCCAACAACAAAAAACTTGCCGAGCGTTACTTCAACGAAGCCAAGAGCATGTCGAGCCGCAGCACGGACAAGCGCGCTTTTCAGCGTCTTGAGGCCGCCTACAAGGAACGCAAGGAAATATGGGACAAGAATTGATGGAAACGCACGCCACAACTATTCTCGCCGTTCGTAAAAACGGTCTGGTGGCCCTGGCCGGTGACGGGCAGGTGACCATGGGGCAGACAATGATTATGAAGCATGCTGCCCAAAAGGTGCGCCGCCTGCACGACGGCAAGATTCTGGCTGGCTTCGCCGGGGCCACTGCCGACGCATTTACCCTGTTTGAGCTTTTCGAGGCCAAACTCAAGGAAGTGCGCGGCCATATGGTGCGCGCTGCCGTTGAAATGACAAAAGACTGGCGCAAGGACAAATACCTGCGCAAGCTTGAAGCCATGCTGCTTCTGGCCGACAGTGAACATATTCTGGTGCTTTCGGGCACGGGCGACGTCATTGAGCCGGACGACAATGTGGCAGCCATAGGCAGCGGCGGCCCCTACGCTCTTGCAGCGGCCAGGGCACTTTCACGCCACAGCGACCTTGACGCCGAAACCATAGCGCGCGAATCTATGCGGATTGCCGCTGAAATCTGCGTGTACACCAACGACCACGTAACTCTCGAAACCCTGTAAACCTACGGTATGAGAACAAGGATACGGCCATGAGCGTTCTCACCGCAGGCTGCAAGGTGAATCTGGGGTTGCGCATCACCGGAGTTCGCCCGGACGGCTACCACGAAATAGATTCTCTCTTTTATCCTTTGTCGCGCCCCTGCGATCATCTCAAGTTGCAGATTACAGACAACGCTGGCATTGTGGTGCGCTGCGACGAGGCAGGCCAAGCGGTACTGGATGAAGGCAACAATACCCTGACCAGGGCCTACGCGGCCTTTGCCGCCGCAGTTAGCTGCCCGGTGCCCGGCCTGAACGTACGCCTGCGCAAGGGCATTCCCTCCGGTGCGGGCCTTGGCGGCGGCAGCAGCGATGCAGCCGCGCTGCTGCGCTGGCTCAACAAAACTGTGCCCGCTCCACTTGACGCCCCGGCTCTTGCCGCTGTCGCCCTTGCTGTTGGAGCAGACGTACCATTTTTTCTTCACGAAGGCCCTTGCCGGGTGCGTGGCATAGGTGAAATTATCGAGCCTGCCGAACTGGATTTATCCGGCATGCGCATGGTGCTGGTGTGCCCGGAAATCCATGTGAGCACGCCTCGAGCCTTTGCCGATTACGATGCCTATCTGGCTTCACGCGACGGCAAAGAAGGTCAAAATAACTTGACAAGAGGCCCAAGCAAGGCTAATGGAACTTTTCTCTCCCGAGGGCGGTTTGACGCTGGCCTGGACAACGACCTCGAAACAGTTGTCTTTATGCGTCACCCCGAGCTTGCCGACATCAAGGCCACCCTGTTGCGCTGCGGCGCGGCAACGGCCTGCATGAGCGGCAGCGGCTCCAGCGTTCTGGGGCTTTTCGGGCGTGAGGCGTTTGTGGAAACACAGGCGGCCACGGCCACACTGCAGGGAGAGAACAGGCGCGTTTACGCGCATGTGCTGTAACAATACTGGGATGTAGCCAAGTGGTAAGGCAACGGACTTTGACTCCGTCATTCGAAGGTTCGAACCCTTCCATCCCAGCCACAGTATATTGCGAAGCGCGCTTTGACTGCCGGAGCGAATGTTATCGGAAGTATCCGGGCGCTCCGGTTGCCGCGCGGGAAAAATCCCGCATCCGGCGCCACAAGGGCGGTTGTCTGACAGTCAGCAACGCCTGGGGCTGGCGGCAGGCAAAGGTGTATAACCTAAATTGCTCTTTGACGCGCACAAGGCAGGGCGGTTCATGTTCAGCGATCTGAAGATCGTCACCGGTTCTTCCAATCCGGAATTGGCCAAGGCCATTTGCAACCATCTGGGCTGTCAGCTCACCCCAACGTTGTCCACAACGTTCAGCGACGGGGAGTTGCGAATTGAAATCGGCGATAATGTCCGTGGCGACGACGTTTTTGTGGTACAACCCACATGTCCGCCCACAGTCAATCGCAACCTGGTGCAGCTCTGCCTCATGCTGGACGCCCTCAAGAGGGCCAGCGCCGGGCGCATCACCGCCGTAATACCTTACTACGGCTATGCCCGGCAGGACCGCAAGGTCAGCCCTCGCGCGCCCATAAGCGCCAAGATGGTGGCTGACTTCATCAGCGTGGCCGGGGCGGAACGCGTAGTTACCATAGATTTGCATGCGGGCCAGATTCAGGGCTATTTTGATTGCCCGGTAGACAACCTTTTTGCCGTACCCGTTATGCTGGATGCCCTGCGCAAGCTTGGCGACGAAAAAATGGTCATTGTTTCACCCGATGCTGGCGGTGTGGAGAGAGCCAGGGCTTATGCCAAGCGCCTCAACGCTCCTCTGGCCATCGTGGATAAAAGACGCGACAAACCCAATCAGGCCCAGGCCATGCACGTCATCGGCGACGTGGAAGACCGGCTGGCCATTGTGGTTGACGACATGATCGACACCGCGGGCACCCTGTGCGCCGGAGCCGAAGTTCTGATGAAAAACGGGGCCAGAAAGATTGTGGCCTGTGCCACCCACCCCGTGCTGTCCGGCCCGGCCATTGACCGCATCAATGCCACCGAGGCGCTTTCACAGGTCTTTGTTACCGACACGATCCCGCTGGGCGACAAGCTGGAACGCTGCCCCAAGCTTGAGGTCATTTCTGTGGCCGCCATCTTGGGCAAAACCATTCACAACATCCATACCGGCTCGTCGGTCAGCGTGTTGTTTGTTTAGCAAAAAACCGTCGGCTCAAAGCCTTCGCGCATGACCGCACGGCATAATCCCGCAAGGGAATGGCAAGTTTACAGTAAAGAACTTTTCCGCACGTATCAGGCGGCGGTAAGCCAAGGAGTGGACCATGAATATTGAAAAGACTTTGAGCGTGCAGAAGCGCGAAGCCTGCGGCAAGGGCCCCAGCGGCCGCCTGCGTGCCGAGAAACTGATTCCTGGCGTGTTCTACACCGCCACTGGCGAGAACATTTCCGTGCAGGCTCCCGCACTGCCCCTTGAAAAGATCTACGGTGAAATGGGCCACACCACGGTGTTCAACCTCGAAATCGAGGACAACGGCCAGAAGACCATGCATCCTGTGCTCATCTGGCAGGTGCAGTTTCACCCCTACAAGCGCGCTTTCACCCACATCGACTTCTACGGCGTTGATCTGGACAAGGAAGTCACCGTTGACGTGCCCGTGGAATTCGTGGGTACCTCGCGCGGCGTGAAGCTTGGCGGCCGCCTTGAAACCTACCGCGAAATCGTGCGCCTGTGCAGCAAGCCTTTGGCCATGCCCCAGAAGATCACCGTTGACGTGACCGATATGGGCATCAACGACACCATCACCGTCTCTGATCTCAAGCTGCCCGAAAACGTGCATGCCATCTTTGATCAGAACTTTGCTCTGGTCAGCGTCATCTCCAAGGGCAAGGACGAAGAAGCTGAAGGCAAAGACGCTTAAGTTTGCCAGCGGCCTGTAAGCCGGCATGCCCGGTTACGGTCATTTCGCCTTATATATGGCCGGTTCCTTGCGGAACCGGCCTCGTTTTTGGAATTTTTGCATGCTGACGGCGCAAAAAATTCACGCTCCAAAGCCTTGTGCTCCAAGCGTGATATAGGCATTCTGCCCTTTAGAGCAGATTGACTTTGGAATACGTCGCATTTCAAAGTTGTCTTCTGCCAAAAGGACAATGTCCGGCAGAACGCATGCCGCGTTGCGGCGCGCTGCATTTTCGTGCAATGTCAGAGAGTTGAAACTTTTTCATAGTTGCAATGCTCTGGAGCAGGTATGATTGACATGCCTGCCGATCGACTGTTGAAGCCACCCATACCAGATATGCCACTTCCCGATGTGACCTACCATTCTTTGCGCCCACAGGGCAGCAAGGCAAGCCTGGAATTCTGGCCCAAGCAGAATGCCGGGGTCATATTGTTTTATCCCGGCACCATGCTGTCCCCCGTACAGTACCGCCCTCTTCTTGCGGCGCTGCATGAGGCTGGCTTTGCGGTTGCTGCGCTGCATCTCACCGGGCATGGCCGCAACAATCATTGGACAGGCTTCACTTTTGCCGATCTGCTGCAGGACGGGCTTGCTGCGGAGCAATGGCTGCGGCAACAAGGGCACAACGCCATTGCTGTCTGCGGGCACAGCCAGGGTGGTATTCTGACCTTGGCGCATGCGGCGGCCTCACAAGGGCTTACGGCTGCATTCCCCATTACTGCCATATTGCCCCAAAACGATGACGCCATCGAGCTGACGCGGTTCAGGCGCTGGAAAAACAAACGGCGAGAACTCACGGCGCGCATAAACGCTGTTGCCCGCTGGCTGCCTCGCCTTCCTCTGCCCCTGCTGAGTTATTTGTCCGTAAGGCGCATAACATCTGGAGCAAGGCGCATTATTTACAACAGAAGGTATTCTCGCCTGACCTACCCTCTGAGCTTTTTGTCCAGCCTGTTTTCAGCAAGGGTAGCCAACAAAATGCACTGCCCCCTTTATTTTTTCAGCGCCATCAATGACGCCCTGTTCACTTCAGAGACCACCAAGGCCACTTTTGAACAGCTAGAGGCTCCTGTAAAAAAACTCTTCTGGCTGCCAGGCGGCGGCCATTTGGCTGCTATGAATCCCCCACTGTGTCGGTTTATCGCGCGTCACGCCGCCGCGGCCTGTGCAGGCCTGGGTTTGCCACTACAACTGGAAAAGACGCGTCACACGCAGGGAGGCGCACGCTATGGACTATAATGGCGTTCTGGTGGGCCTGGGCAATCCGGGTTCCCGTTACGAAGGCACCAGGCACAATTGCGGCTTTGCTCTGGTGGATGCCCTTGTGGACATGGCCCAGCGCCAGGGTTCGGCGGAATCGCTTAATGGCAACAAATTTTCGTGCGAACTGTGGCGCATACGGCTGAATCAGCTCGACGGCCTATGGCTGGCCGCCAAGCCGCAAACCTATATGAATCTCAGCGGGCAAAGTGTGCAGCCCCTTCTGGCCTGGCACAAGTTGCGCCCTTCTGATCTTGTGGTAGCTCATGACGAGCTGGACATCGCGGCAGGAGAGCTGCGCTTCAAGCTTGGCGGAGGCAACGCCGGGCATAATGGGCTCAAATCCATCACAGAACTTCTGGGCACACCGGACTTCTACCGTCTGCGGATAGGCATCGGGCGGCCGCCCCACAAGGGTGACGTGACCAACTGGGTGCTGGGACGGCCGCAGGGCGAAGACGCCGAGCGCACGCAGCAAAGCATGTCTGCGGCTCTGGATACCCTGTTCGCTTTTGCTGACAAGGGGTTGGACAGCGCACTGCGCGTTGCCAGAAAGACGGCGCAGCCACGCAAAAAAAATACACCGGAAGACGCGCCCAGCGCCACCAGTGACAAAAACTAGGCCAGCATACATACTGGCCAGAACACGCGAGCATACGCCGACATGGGCCGGGGGCGGTCCATATCAGGCCATTGCCTGAAATATGAATAGTGAAGAAACCAGCCAATAAGTAGGCTTTGAAGTATTTCAAGGCGTATGCGTTTTTGCTTTTTCGGCTGGACTCTTCGCCTTTTTTGGACTAGGATAATTGAAGAGTAAGTTTCCGACTCATCTTTTTTTCAAACAAAAATTCGTGACTTCCAGCTAATTTCGCTCCAGGTCTCGTACAGTGGCGCTCCTTTGGGGCGTGTGGTGATATTCATGTTCACGCCGAACGATCTCGTGGTATATCCGGCCCAAGGGGTGGGCAAAATAGAACGCATAGACAGCCAGACTATTGGCGGCATCGCATGCGATTTCTATATTGTCCGCATTCAGGCCAACAATGTCACGCTGATGGTTCCTGTTAACAATGCCGCTCACGTCGGCCTGCGCACTCTCACTCCTCAGGATGAAGCGAGCCGCATACTTGAAGGGCTACGCAACAGCTCCGGCAAAATTGTTCACACAGGACAAAACTGGAATCGCCGCTTCCGCGAGTATTCAGAACGCCTCAAAAGCCCAGAGCTGGCCGTGGTAACGGAAGTATTGCGTGAACTGCTGCTCATCAGCCGTACCAAGGATCTTTCCTTTGGTGAACGCCGCCTTCAGGAACAGGCCATGGGCCTTGTAACTGGCGAGCTGGCCGAGGTGCTGGAAGTTGAAGAAAACAGCTTGCGGGATGAGCTGCTGGAGCTGTACGCGCCGCCGCCGCAGCCTGAAGACGATAAAGAGCAACCTGCATAGACCGCCGCTGCACAAGCGGCCCTGCGGGTACCGAGCAAGATTTTCCAACCCACTCAAATAACTGCTGGATTACTTTCCTTCGACTTCAATACAAACACGCTTTGTATAGACCAGCTTTTATTGAACTGAACCCGTCTCTGGTTCAAACAGCCACGTGACGCATTTTTTGTGGTGTGAGCGTCATTTTTCTCTTGCTATATTGTAAAAGATAAGCTAATCGCAATTTCGCACACCTATTTTGTCTCCTTACATCCGCTCATCTGCAATACAGTGTTGACTGATACTGTATAGTTTAAGTTTGTCTTCTTCAAAAGATCGGACAGTTATGCGCAAAAAGAAAGCTACTCCCACACTGTTGACCGACAGCGCCTTGAGTCTCACAGATCTCAAAACCCGCAGCATGCAGGAATTAATGGATCTGGCCGAGCAATATGAAATTGAAAATGCCAGTTCCATGCGAAAACAAGAGCTTATTTTTGCTCTGCTTTCCACCTGTGCCTCACAAAACGGGGCCATTTACGGGGACGGCGTACTGGAAATTCTGCCAGACGGTTTTGGCTTTCTGCGCTCTCCCCTGTGCAGCTACATGCCCGGGCCTGATGATATCTATGTTTCTCCTTCGCAGATACGACGGTTTTCTCTGCGCAAAGGCGACATTGTTTCAGGACAAATCCGTCCCCCCAAAGAGGGTGAACGCTATTTCGCGCTGCTCAAAGTAACCGAAATTGGATTTGAACCCCCGGAACACGCCAAGAATCTCGTTCTTTTCGACAACCTCACCCCAATCTATCCCGACCATCAGCTCGTCATGGAAAATGGCGAGAAAAATCTTTCCAATCGCGTTATCGACATCATGGCCCCCATCGGGCGCGGGCAGCGTGGCCTCATTGTGGCCCCGCCGCGCACAGGCAAAACAATCTTGCTGCAGTCCCTGGCCAATGCCATCAACGCCAACAATCCTGAAGTATACCTTATCGTGCTGCTCATTGACGAACGGCCCGAAGAAGTTACCGATATGGAGCGCACGGTCAAAAAGGCCGAAGTCATCAGCTCCACCTTCGACGAGCCCCCGCAGCGCCATGTGCAGGTCTGTGAAATGGTGCTTGAAAAAGCCAAGCGTCTGGTCGAACGCAAACGCGATGTGGTCATTCTGCTGGACTCCATCACCCGCCTGGGCCGCGCCTACAACGCTGTGACGCCCTCATCGGGCAGAGTGCTCTCCGGTGGTCTTGACGCCAACGCCCTGCAACGTCCCAAACGCTTTTTTGGCGCAGCCCGTAATATTGAAGAAGGCGGCAGCCTGACCATTATTGCCACGGCTCTCATTGATACCGGTTCCCGTATGGACGAAGTGATCTTTGAAGAATTCAAAGGCACCGGCAATATGGAAATCTATCTGGACCGCCACCTTTCGGAAAAGCGCGTCTTCCCCGCCATCGACATCAACCGTACTGGCACCCGCAAGGAAGACCTGCTTCTGGCCGAAGATGTGCTCAACCGCGTCTGGATTTTGCGCAAGATTCTGGCTCCCATGTCTTCTATCGACAGCATGGAATTCCTGCTGGACAAGATGCGCGCCACCAAGTCCAACAAAGACTTCATGAACGCTATGGGGAAGTAACCTTCCTCTTAACGGACGTTACTGCAAGCATACCGATTATTGGCCCCGGCGAAAGCCGGGGCTTTTTTCATGCGTGAAAGTATACCCGCGTTCCAGGCATATACAAATCTGCTGTAAGTATTTTTACTCTGTGCTACGGTGCAATCACAGGCGGCTTTTGCCCCTTATCGCCGTTTGGACAAAACGGCGCATATAAACAAGGAGAAACCCATGACCAAATATCTGCGACACGGAGTTCTCACGCTGGCTGCATTCCTGCTTGTAGCTGGAGTACAATCCGCAGTGGCCCAGGATGATGCACAAAAAGCTGGTGCGGAGTTGTACGCAAATAATTGCATGTCCTGTCACACTCCTACACCCGCCAAGATGATGGGCAAGCCCGTGGACGGCCTGCTCGCCAGCATGGATAAAGTCAAAAATATGAGCTCGCCCTCTGGCCCGCTGCAGAAAATGCAGCAGACCCTGAAAACACTGAGCCCTGAGCAGATGAAGGATATTGCCACCTACGTCAATCAGCTCAAACCATAACCAAGCACGGAAGATCCCCCGGATGCGCGACATACCGCATCCGGGGGCATAAAAATTTTCAAACAAATTTATTGCTGAAAGATATGACAAAAGCGCTTTTGTTGCAGCATGGCCAGACCTCGTCGCTGCAGCATGGTCTACCCTAGTCGCCGCAGGCTGCAGCAGTGAATATCTGTTTTTGCCATATTAAAATACCGGGTTGATTGCTGCGAATCCCCTATAGCGAATAATATTTTCGCGTAAGCAGAGAACGTGACGCTCGCAGGAAAGCAGACACCTCTGTTGCCGCATTTGGCCCGCCATGCATGCCTATGCTTTAAATTTGTGCATGAAAGATACCCGGTTGAAGTGTCATCAATCTGCGATCAGGCATAATTTGGTGATGACAAAGATATAAAAATACAGTAATGGTATCTTTCTTGACCGAGAATTTCGGGCAGTTAGCTCAGTTGGTTGAGCACCGCCCTTACAAGGCGGGGGCCACAGGTTCAAGTCCTGTACTGCCCACCAAATACGAAGACGGGTTACAGTTGCTCTGTAACCCGTCTTTCTTTTTCTACGCGATTCCCCACACAAACTGAAAACAAACCTGTTAAACGGCTGCTGCCCTGCAAAAAACAAGACAGAGCAAAGAGAATTATATTGAAGCAATAGCGCCTTAAAACCATCTGACGCGATGAAGGTAGTTAGCGTGTGGTCAGGTTCAAGATCAGGGCAGTAGGCAAGTAAACCGCAACACACGGTAAAAAAGCGGTCAAATTCATTATTCCTTTGAGCCCCCGAAGAAATACAGCACGTTGCCACAAGATGGCTCTGTGGCTATACTCAGCGCCCGGCGTGGCCTTTGAGGCTGACCTCCAACGAGCTGGCACAGACATCATACGATTACTGTGCGGCTGCCGGGGATTCCCCAACGCAGACAAGGCCGCTGAAGCAATAAAATGCCACTGGATGTCCGGCATCAAGCCAGCTATAGAAAAGGGCCATACGCTGCCCCGTATTGTTCCACAGCCAACCTCGAGCTTTAGCCACCCGTTATGCAGCCATGATTATCCTCGGAAACAGAGACATCAAAACGCTCCTTCTGGAACTCGCGCAGCAGCAGGCTGTGGAGGAAGTGCTTTCCCTGGTGGTCAAAAGCCTGGGAACCGCGCGTGACTCTGCCCTTGTGCGCATATGGCTTCTGGAACCCGACGACGGCTGCCCCACTTGCGTGGACAAGGCCGTCTGCGCGAGCCGAGGGCATTGCTTGCACCTCAAGGCAAGCTACGGGCAATCCCGTGTTGACGGGCAAATCTGGACCCAGACGGAGCAGTCAAACTTCTACCGCTTCCCCTTGGGCTACAGAAAGGTCGGGGCCATAGCCATGACCAACAATCCCCTTGAGGTTTCGCACATTGAAGGAAACGAAGACTGGATAGCCAGTCCAGCGTGGATGAAAGCAGAGGGCATTGTGAGCTTTGCCGGGCAACCTCTGGTGTGCCGTGGTGAAACCATCGGAGTCATCGCACTTTTTTCTCGTGCGACACTGGCGCAAGGCGCTATGGAGATGTTGCGCATGGTGGCCGATCACATTGCGTATGCCATCACCAACGCCCGGCTTTTTGAAATAAGCCGATCCATAACGCTGCGGAAAGAACTGGAAAATGCCCATCTGCGCGAGGAACTTTACGAAGCGCGGCAGTTCACGGGCATCATAGGCGAAAGTGCGGCCATCAAGGAAATTCGCGAACAAATTTTCATTGTCAGCAAAACAGAAGCTACCGTGCTTATCCAGGGCGCATCCGGTACGGGTAAAGAACTGGTAGCGCATGAAGTGCACAAGCACAGCCAAAGAAAGAATAATCCTTTCATAAAAATCAACTGCGCCGCCATTCCGCACCACTTGTTTGAAAGCGAATTTTTTGGTCATGTAAAAGGGGCATTTACCGGAGCCATCAACGACCGCATGGGGTTTTTCCAGATTGCGGATGGCGGCACCCTTTTTCTTGATGAAATTGCAGAAATTCCTCTGGAACTTCAGGGCAAACTGCTACGCGTGCTTCAGGAGGGCGAATTCAGACGGGTTGGAGAAGAAAAAAACCGCCATACTGACATCCGCCTTATCGCCGCAACCAACAAGGATCTCAAAGCGGCCATTCAAAAGCAAACATTCCGCGACGATCTTTATTACCGCCTGCAGGTTTTTCCGCTCACGGTTCCCAGCCTCAAGGAGCGGGAAGAAGATATTCCGCTTCTGGTGCGCCATTTTATTCGCATTTTCTGCCAAAAAAACGGACGCAACATTTTTGATGTGCCAGAAGAGCAGATGAACAAACTGCGCCAGTACGACTGGCCGGGCAATATTCGTGAATTGCAGAATTTTGTGGAACGTATGGTTATTACGGGACGGCCAGATCAAGCCCTGGCCTATCTTGCCCTGTACGAACCGCCGCGGCAGGAAGAATCAGTTCAGGAGCCCCGCTCTTCTTTCGGGATTCATAAAATTCTTACAGAAAAACAAGTGCGCCAGCTGGAAAAAGATAATATGTTGGCTGCGCTGGAGCGAACCAACTGGCTCATATACGGAAGCCGCGGTGCAGCTGCCCTGTTGGGTATGAAGCCGACCACGCTCATTTCCCGGCTTAAACGTTTTGATCTTTACAGGCTTCGGCCCAGTTCCATTTCAACTGACTGGCCTGTGGACCCTTCTGATACAAATTAATGCGAAAAGGCGAAGTTCCGGTGGCAATGGCATGTTCCGGAACTTCGCCCGCATTTATCTGCCTGCAGTGCAGATTGCATGATCAGGTGGCGGGATAAGGAAGCGGCCCCTAGCCCTCGCCTTCTGCCTGACTTTGCTTTCCAGCCCCTTTCAGACCGTACATGGTAGTACTTCCCGAGGACCAAAATTCCATTATTTCACTCTGTACCATAGCGGTAAGAATCTTCTTTACTTCGCGGGGGCCTTTGTCGGGAAAAATTTCCAGAAAGTCCTTGAAGTAAAACTTGGTCTTGTTCTTTGTGCTGATAAAATCAACGATCAACTGTTGATCAGGAGTCATAACGGCCTCTTTTGCTGAGCCACCCCGTCGCCGGGGTGGCTCCATTAGTAACCAGTGCTTTTTTAGAACTTGAACTGCGTGCTCTGGCGCCAGGTGTAGTAGGCGGGATCACGGAAGTCGTCGATCAGGTGGTGGGTGAACTCCAGGCCGGTCAGCTTGAAGAAGCTTTCCCAACCGATGCGTTCAGCCCAGTCGCCCAGGCGTTCGTACTTGTTGGCGTTGGCCGCGTACACTTCAATGATGTGCTTCACGGTCTTGGTCAGCGTGGGCCAGCGGGGCGGTTCGTTGGGGATGTAACCCACAACGACCTTGGAGAACTTGGGCATGCTGATGCGGTTGGAAACCTTGCCGCCAACCATGATGGCAACGCCGTCGCCTTCGCCGTCCGAAATGGGCAGCGCGGGGCACATGGTGTAGCAGTTACCGCAGTACATGCAGCGGTCTTCCTTGATGGCAATGGAGTTTATCTTCTTGCCGTCATGTTCAATCTTGGTAGGACGCACTGCTGCAGTGGGGCAAGCAGACACGGCCAGGGGAATTTCGCACAGCTGGTCAGTCCATTCGTGGTCGATCATGGGGGGCTTGCGGTGGATGCCCACAAGGCCGATGTCCGAGCAGTGCACGGCGCCGCACATGTTGATGCAGCAAGCAAGCGCGATACGCATGGGAGCGGGCAAACGCATGGACTTGAAGTCATCAAACAGGGCGTCCATCACAGCCTTGACCGGGCCAGAAGCGTCGGTGGCGGGCGTGTGGCAGTGGATCCAGCCCTGGGTGTGCACCATGTTGCTGATACCAGCGCCGGTGCCGCCCACGGGGAACTTGAACGAACCACCGTCAAACGTGCGGCTGTTCAATTCGTCGCGCAGGGCTTTCATGCCCTCTTCGCTGTCGACCATGAATTCAATGTTGCTACGGGTGGTCCAACGCAGACAGCCGTTGCAAAACTTGTCGGCGATGTCGCACAGCTCGCGGATGTGCGTCACAGACATGGTACGGGTGCCGCCTACGCGGACGGTGTAGCACTTGTCGCCGCTTTCGGCCACGTGCATAAGCACGCCGGGCTCAA
This sequence comes from Desulfovibrio intestinalis, assembly GCF_014202345.1. Classification (NCBI taxonomy): domain Bacteria; kingdom Pseudomonadati; phylum Thermodesulfobacteriota; class Desulfovibrionia; order Desulfovibrionales; family Desulfovibrionaceae; genus Desulfovibrio; species Desulfovibrio intestinalis. The sequence continues at coordinate 215,804 of NZ_JACHGO010000002.1, read as the reverse complement.
GAATTTCATGATAGAGCCACTTGCCGAAGTTATTTTTGATAACCGGCGGGAAGAATTCGTCGTACTTACGGGGGCCAATATCGCTGATGCGGCCTTCCATAGGTTTGGCGGGATTGTACCCGGAAGAAATAAAAGCCATGTTTTTCTCCCCTTTTGACTAGCGTTGATGGCGTTTGCGGTAAGCAGCGAGGTCACGATCCCAGCCACCGGGCACTTCTTCTTCCTTGAAGAAGATATACGGATTGGAGCGGGGTTCCTTGACGTGGTAAGCGGCAGCAGGAGTGTCGGTGACTTCCAGCAGTTTCTGGAAGGACAGACGCTTCATGGTTTCGCCCACGCGTTCGCGGTTCTTGCCTTCTTCCATCCACCAGTCCCAAATCTTTTCGATGACTTCTTTGACGTCGTCGTAGGGAGCTTCACAGGAGACGAAGGGCACGAGCAGCGAACCCATCTGCGCGCCGTCAACCACGGGAGCCTTGGCGCCCACGAGGATGCTGGCGCCGCGTTCGTCACCAATGTGCAGAGCGCGAGGCATGGTGTTGATGCAGTGCATGCAGCGCACACAGTCAGCGGTCCTGATGGAGAGCTTGGAGCCGTCCCACTTCATGCACTGGGAGGGGCAGAGGTCCACCACTTCTTTCTGCAGGTCAAACTTGCCCCAGTCACGACCGGAGTGCGCACCGGCGTTGGGAGAAAATTCACCGGCCACGTAAGCCTTAACGGCTTCCTGGTCGATTTTGATGTCGTCCTTCCAGGTGCCGACAACGGCGAAGTCGGAACGCGCCATGGCGCACACGCAACCGTTGGGGCAGCCGTCGAACTTGAACTTGAACTTGTAGGGGAAGGCGGGACGGTGCAGTTCGTCCTGGTAGTCCATAGTGAGCTGATAGCACATGTCCTGCGTGTTGTAGCAGGCATATTCGCAGCGGGACTGGCCAAGACAGGCTTCAGGCGTACGCAGGTTGGAGCCGGAGCCGCCAAGGTCCACTTTCAGGTTGTGGGTCAGCTCGTGGAAGATTTCTTCAAGCTGAACGGTCTGGGTGCCAAGAAGCACGATGTCGCCGGTGGAGCCGTGCATGTTGGTCAGGCCGGAACCGCGCATATCCCAAATGTCGCACAGGCCGCGCAGGAAGGTACTGTTGTAGTACTTGCCCGAAGGCTGGGCAACACGCAGCGTGTGAAAATGAGCCACGCCGGGGAACATTTCGGGCTGGTCGCAGTAACGGCCGATAACGCCGCCGCCGTAACCGAACACACCCACGATGCCGCCGTGCTTCCAGTGGGTTTCCTTGTCATTGTAGGAAAGTTCAAGCACGCCAAGCAAATCTTCAGGAGCATCCACTGGAATCTGATATTCAATATTTTTGGCGTTGGCCGCGCGCTGCGCGGCTTCCTGCTTTATGTCGGACACAAAGCTCGGCCAGGGGCCGCTTTCCAGCTGGTCCAACTGCGGCGTTGCAAATTTTGCCATTATCACACCTCAAAAGTTCAATGTTATTGTACGAGCAAGCAAAGCAGACAAGCGGCGCATGAAAAGCAGGTACGGCAAAATACCTCCATGCCGGGTGACGGATATCAGCTTGCTTCATCCCCCAAATAGGCCCCCCCTGAAAACCACAGGAGCAGCAGTAACGTCACTATGTATTCAAGAATCAAGCCGTTTATTGTTTATTAATTTAAATCAGTAAGTTAATGATATTTTCCAGTAATAGCTCCCGAATATTGAATGAAATATCGCTGATTAGAACGAAACTTCGTTGTAAACTGCACAATATCATCTAGTTGTGCTAAAATGCACAATATACGCCACCACTCCCTAGGGATGCACAGAACGACAGCAGGCCAAATGGCGGCAATCCTGGCAAATCTAAATTTTTGCCATTTGTAGTTGGAGCATTTCAATCTTGAAAAAATTTGAAAGCTCTAACGCTGCACGAAACTCCAGCGCGTCACAATGCGGCATAGATTCAGCCGAAAACGGCGTTCCCACCCCAATGAACCGTTGGGCAGCGACATACTCAACGCTTAAAAACGCCTTTGCCGCGCTTTGCAGAGCCCCCAAATACCGTTGCCTCTTATGCTTGGGCGTCTGCTTACGCACCTGCCAAGGTTCTTCAAGACAAACAGGAGCCAAGGGCATGCTTTTTTCGCATCCCTCGGCTCCTTTCGTGCGCGTTACGTTGCCTAAACATCGTGCGTTATTTCTAAAAATTAATTGTACATTGCCACTCTGCATTACTTGAAAAGTGAAAAAAATCTTTATTAACAAATTATTTAGGGAATACTGGAGAGAAATTTTCCCTTATATTTTCCTTTTTTGCGAGTATAGACATGTAATTTTTACTAGAAAAAAAAATCACATTTAATATTATTTTGTGAGTATACGCACATCAACCCAATACTTTTCATGACATGCCATTGACACAATAGAATCTGGGGTATAGCCATAAAAGAAAATAGCATTTTTTGATGACAACGTAGATTTTATCCTTGGTTTAACAGTCCATTTTACGGAAACATTTGCATCGGTCTTCTGTTGAGCAACGGTCTTTTTATCCCAGGAGGCGTCCCAGCGTGACATCTCAAGAGTTGATTGACCTCATTTATATTGTCGTATTTTGCATGGGCGGCATCGGCTTTGCTGTTGGCCCCTTTATTCTTGTGTATTTCCTTCAGCCAAGATCCACCCGAAATACCGTTGGCAAAACGCTTCAGGTTGTGGAATGCGGCATGCCCCCCATTGGCGACGCCTGGATCAAATTCAGCGCGGTCTATTACCTCTACGCGCTGATGTTCGTGGCTTTTGCTGTCGATATTCTGTTTCTGATGCCTGTCGCCCTTGTTTACAACAAACCCGGACCTGTGGGCGACCTGCAGGCATTTCTGGAAATACTCATTTTTGTGGGCATCCTGTCTCTGGTTATTGTCTACGCATGGAAAAAGGGAGTGTTTCAGTGGCAACGCAAGACGTACTCGGATCAATAGTTCAGTTTTCGAAGCTGGATCAGCTTCTGAACCTGTGCCGGGCCAATTCGCTCTGGCCAATGACCTTTGGTCTGGCCTGCTGCGCCATAGAAATGATGGCTACCGGAGCTTCGCGGTTTGACCTGGCGCGTTTTGGGGCCGAGGTTTTTCGCCCGTCCCCGCGCCAAAGCGACGTGATGATTGTTTCCGGCACCATCAATAAAAAAATAGCCCCTGCGGTGCAGACGCTATACGACCAGATGCCCGAACCAAAATGGGTTATCGCCATGGGCAACTGCGCCATTTCCGGCGGGCCTTTTGTGTACAAAGGGCAGTACGGCGTTGTTGAAGGTGTGGACAAACTTTTTCCCGTGGATGTTTTTGTTCCCGGCTGTCCTCCACGCCCCGAAGCCCTCATTGAAGGCATCCTCAAGCTTGAAGAAAAGCTTACGGGTACGCGCCGTTGGCCGCGCGTTGCCCCTATTCCCCTGCCTGGCCCGGCAGCGGCCAGAGCGAAGGCGGAAGCTCGGGAAGCCAGCGAACCGCAGATGCAGCCCACACCGGATGCGTCTTCAGCCAATGACACTCCCGCAGAGTCTCCCACGCAGGCAACTTCGCCTTTGGAGGTCAAGTCATGACCCAGCAAAACGCGCCCAATGAAGCCCTTGCGGCGAAGCTTGCCGCCTTGTCGGGAGCCGAAGTGCGCCAGACGGACTACGCGGCAAAGGGCTATGATCTGGATGTAAGCCTGACCCCAGAAACTCTTGTGCCAGCCGTGACCATTATGGATGAGGCCGGATATTTTCTTGAGACCATCACAGGCGTTGACTGGCTTGGCGAACAAGCCGCCCTGCGAAAGGCTGCCGAGGCGGCTGAAGCAGCCGAAGCCAAAGCGCGTGCCGATGCACAGGCAAAACTGGCAGAAGAAACGAAGCCCGAGACTACGGGCAGTGAAAGTGCCGCTGCGACTTCGAGCGCTGCTCCAAACACCGCCCCAGGCACAGGTGCAGACGTAGGCACTGTCGCAGGCGCAGGTGCTGCTACTAATTCTGGCTCAGGCACTGCCACCAAAACTGGCGCAACTCCTGCTCAAGACACTGCCGCGCAAGTGCCGCCACCGGAAGCTGCCCCACTGCCCGAAGACGAAATTGAAGTGGTGTACGACTTCAACCGCTTTGAATCGCGCCACAGAGTCGTCTTGCGTGTACGCACGCCGCGCTCCCAGCCGCAGGTTCCCACAATCCTGAACATCTACCCCATAGCCCATTGGCACGAACGCGAGGCCCATGATTTCTTTGGCATCGTCTTCACCGGGCACTCCTACCTTGTTCCCCTGCTGCTGCCCGAAGATGCGGATTTTCACCCTCTGCTCAAGGATTACGGCGCATGAACGTTCTGCCACAATGCCCCATTGACGAATATTTCGTGCTGAACCTTGGGCCGCAGCACCCTGCGACCCACGGGGTGCTGCGTATCAAACTGGTCATGGACGGCGAGTATGTTTTCGAGGCAGAGCCGGTGCTGGGCTACATCCACCGCATGCACGAAAAAATGGCCGAAAACCGTACCTGGACACAGTTTTTTCCCAATACAGGCCGTATGGATTATTTGCATGCCCTAGCCTACAACCACGGCTACGCCTGTCTTGTGGAACGCGCCGCCGCCATCGAGGTGCCGGAACGCGCCGAATATATCCGCGTCATCACTGCGGAACTCAACCGCATTTCCAGCCATTTGCTCTGGTTCGGCGCTTTTGTGCTGGACCTCGGGGGATTTTCTCCCCTGCTCTACGCCTTTGACGACCGCGAACACATCCTTGACCTTCTGGAATCCGTCACAGGCTCGCGCCTGACTTATTGCTACTTCCGCTTCGGGGGCGTCGCCAACGATATTGACGATGACTTTATCACAGGCACGCGCGCCTTCATCAAGCGCATGCGCAGGCGGCTGCCCAAATACCACGCCCTTGTCACCAAAAATATCATCATTGTTAAGCGCTTGAAGGATATCGGCTTTATTCCGGCAGAAATGTGCCGCAAATACGGGGCCTCCGGCCCGGTAGCCAGAGGCGCGGGTATTGATTACGACGTGCGCCGCCACGAGCCCTATTCCGTCTACGGCCGCTTCAACTTTGACGTGCCCGTCTACCACGAGGCGGATTCCATGGCCCGCTACATGGTGCGGATGGATGAAATCGAGCAGAGTTTGCGCATCATCGAGCAGGCTCTGGATCAGTTGCCCGAAGGCCCCGTCATGGCGGCCAAGGTTCCCAAAACCCTCAAGCCCCCCAAGGGCGACTACTATCATGCGGTAGAAACGGCGCGTGGCCTGCTTGGCATGCGTGCCGTCAGCGATGGCACCAACACCCCCTGGCGGCTCAAGCTGCGCACCCCCTGCTTTGCCAACCTGCTGGTTTTTAGCGAGGCCAGCCGGGGTATGCTGCTGCCTGATGCCCTTGCCATGCTTGGCAGTTTGGATCTGGTTATTCCCGACATCGACAGGTGAGGACATCATGCTGCCTGATCCCGAAGTACTGCGCCTTATTGCCTATCTTGTAGGATTTTTCGCCTTTGTGGGTCTTAACGCCGCCTATCTGGTCTGGCTTGAACGCAAAGAGGCCGGGCATATCCAGCGGCGTATAGGCCCCAAGGAAGTGGGCCCGTTTGGCCTGTTGCAGCCCCTGGCCGACGCGCTCAAGCTCATGAGCAAACAGGTTTTCATTCCACAAGGTGCTGACCGGGTTCTGTACCTTGTGGGGCCAGTGCTGGTCATGACCCCGGCCTTCATGAGCTTTGTCACCATTCCCTACTCAGAAAATCTGAGCGCGCGCAATCTGAACCTCGGCCTTCTGGCCATATTCGCCTTTGCCTCCATAAACGTGCTGGGCCTGCTGCTTGGCGCGTGGGGTTCGCGCAACAAGTACGCCATCATTTCAGCAGCCCGCGTGGTTTCGCAAAACGTGGCCTATGAAATCCCCATGCTGCTGGTAGTGGTGAGCCTTGTGATGGTAACAGGCTCCCTGAATCTGCATGAGATCGTCATGACCCAGGCTGGCGGATTCTGGAAATGGAATGTGCTGCGGCTTTCGGCAAGTCCGCTCATGCCCGTGGCCTTCATCATCTTCTTCATCTGCATGCTGGCTGAAACCAACCGCGCGCCATTCGACATGGCTGAAGCCGAAAGTGAACTTATAGCTGGCGCTTTTACTGAATACGGCGGCATGGGCTTTGGCGTGTTCTTTATGGGTGAATACGCCAACATGGTGGTGGGCAGCAGTATTCTGACCATTCTTTTTCTGGGCGGCTGGGGCTGCCCTCTGGGGCTGTGGCCCGGGGTACACTGGTTTCTTATCAAGCTTTACGCCGTCATTTTCACGGTCATCTGGATACGCTGGACCTTTCCGCGCACCACATTTTACGGCCTGCTCAATCTTTCGTGGAAGGTGCTCATTCCCATAGCCCTTGCAAACCTCATTCTTACGAGCGCGCTGCTCAAGGTATTGTAATCATGACTGCCTACTTCAAAGACATTCTGGGCGGCGCATGGAGCCTGGCGGTGGGATTGTCCATCACCCTGCGCTATTTCTTCAAGCCCGTGGTGACCAAGCAGTATCCCTATGAGGTTCTGCCCATTCCACCACGCTATCGCGGGCATATTGACCTTGTGTATGACGAAAAAACCGGCTCAGACAGATGCATTGTTTGCGGAGCCTGCCAAAAGGCCTGCCCTTCGGGCTGCATTGCCCTGGCGGGTGAAAAGCCAGAGGGCGCCAAACAGAAAAAGCTTACCACCTATGAACTGGATTTCACCAAGTGCAGCCTTTGCGGGCTGTGCGTGGAAGCCTGCCCCACTGACGCCCTGGCTTTTTCCAAGGATTACAATCTGGCTGGCTTTAACGCTGAAGAATACCGCTTCGATCTTGTCAAAAGACTCAAGGAGCGTCCGTAATGCCCACATCTGATGCTTTGCAGATCATTGCCGGAGTCATCTTTCTGGTCTTTGTGGCTGCGACGTTTTTTGGGGCTGCCGTGGCTGTGACCACACGCCGCCTCATACGCAGCGTGGCAGGGCTGGCCCTGTGCCTTCTGGGCGTGGCTGGCATTTATTACTACCTGTCCAGCCCCTTTTTGGCCTTCATGCAGATACTCATCTACATCGGGGCCGTCTGCGTGACTCTTGTTTTCGCCATCATGCTGGCCGAACGGTCGCACCGGGTGCAAATGGAGCAAAAAGGGCCGCTGGTTCTGGCTCTGGGCACACTGGGCGGCAGTGTCTTTACGGCAACCCTGCTGGCCACGACGCTGACCGCCCAATGGAGCGATACGCCGCCGGCACAGGCAGACGGATCGCTTGAACGGCTCGGGCAATCTCTGCTTTCCACCTACTCTATGAGTTTTGAACTCATTTCCGTGGTGCTGCTGGTGGCGATGGTTGGCGCTCTTGTACTGGCGCGCGAAGGGAGGGACAGGCAGTGAGTATCTTCAATCTGAGCCAGCACCTTGAAACATATCTGTTCATCGGCACCCTGCTGTTCTGCATGGGGCTTATGGGCATGGCCTTCCGGCGCACCTTCATCGGAATGCTCATTGCCTCTGAACTTATTCTTTGCGGTGTTTCTGTAAATTTTATGGCCTTTGGCCGATTTGTCGCCCCCGACCAGACCACCGGGCAGATAGCCGCCCTCTTTGTCATGGCTATCGCCGCGGCGGAGGCAGTGGTGGCGCTTTCCATCATTATGGTCGTCTACCGCAACTACCGCACTGTGGAAACTGACGCCCCCAAAGAACTCAAGGGTTAACGCTGAACGGGATTTTCCGTCCCGCACCACAATCCCGTGCTCCGACGAACAGGAGAGGTACAAATGGAGATTGTTGCATCCATAAAACCGCTGGCAGCCGTGCTTTCCGCTCTGATCGGGGCGTGCCTGGTCATGCTTTCCAGACGGTACCCCAACGTACGCGAATCCTGGTCGCTGGCGGCGGCGTTGGTCATGTTTGGCATTATCCTTTCTATGGTGCCGGATGTGGCCCCGCAGCCAGTGGGGCGCGGCCTGACCCTGCATCAGACGCTTTTTCCCATCCTGCCCGGCCTGTCGCTGAGTTTTCGCGCCGACGCCTTTTCAATGGTTTTCGCCCTGGTGGGATCATTTTTGTGGGTCATCACCATATTCTATTCGGCGGGTTATATGCGCAGCCTGGAGGAACACGCCCAGACGCGCTTTAACGCCTGCTTTGCCCTGACGCTTTTTGGGGCAATGGGCGTGGCCTTTGCAGACAACCTCTTTACCCTCTACCTGTTCTATGAGGTGGTGAGCATCTGCACCTACCCGCTGGTGGCGCACCATCAGGATGAAGAAAGCTACACCGGGGCGCGCAAGTACATCGTCTACCTGACCACCACGGCCAAGGGCCTTGTGCTGCCGGCGATGATACTCATCTATGTGCTTACGGGTACGCTGGACTTCACCCATAACAGCCATCTGAGCATTCTTTCGCCAGAAATAAACGCGACACTCGTCACCATTCTTTACGTCTGCTGCCTGCTGGGTTTTGCCAAAAACGGCATCATGCCTTTCCACAACTGGCTGCCGGGAGCGATGGTTGCCCCCACCCCGGTTTCCGCCCTGTTGCACGCCGTGGCAGTGGTGACGGTGGGCGTGTTCTGCACCACGCGGGTCATGCTCTACGTCTTTGGCACCGACCTTATGACCAGACTCAACCTGGGCGTACCCACGGCCTACTTTGTTTCCTTTACCATCCTTACGGCCTCCATCATTGCCCTGAGCAAAGACAACCTCAAGGCACGGCTGGCCTATTCTACCGTGAGCCAGCTTTCCTACATCATTCTGGGTGTGGCCCTGCTGACAGTGGACGGCATACAGGGCGGCGTGGTGCACATGGCCAACCACGCCTTTGCCAAGATTACGCTGTTCTTCTGTGCCGGAGCAGTTTATGTGGCCACGCACAAAAAGTGCATTTCCGAAATGAGCGGACTTGGCCGCACCATGCCCATAACCTTCGCAGCTTTTGGCGTGGCTTCGCTTTCAATGATCGGCGCTCCCCCGGTGGCGGGTTTTGTCACCAAATGGAAGCTGCTGACCGGGGCTATGGAAATGCCCACACACGCCACAGGCATCCTGATAGTGCTTCTGGCCAGCACCCTGCTGAACGTGGCCTACTTCGCACCCGTGACCTTCAAAGCCTTTTTCGGCAAGCGCCCCGAGGGCGAAGCTGAAACCGGAATGCGCGAAGCTCCGCTGGCAATGGTGGTTCCTATCCTTATCGCAGCGGCTGTTTCCGTTTTTCTGGGCATCTACCCCGACATCATCATGGTTTTCGTGAAGGCGGTGACAGGATGATCGTAAAATTCATTGATTTCATTCGCGCAAGGCTCGCTACAACTATCAAGATATGCCTTGCCCTGCTGGTGCTGCTGGTACTGTGGGACGCCCTGCTGGTGGACAAGGAACACGCGCACACGCTTGTGGAGCGCATACCCGGATTCTGGGCTGTGTTCGGCTTTCTGGCCTGCGTGATTATCATCATCGTTTCCAAATGGTTCGGCCATCTGGGCATCATGACCCGCGAGGACTATTATGATGACTGATACCTGGATTCACCCCTCGGCAATCCTGCTGGCCGGAGCCGTCATTCTGCCCTGCCTGCCCAAAGCGTGGCGCAAGGTATTCATGATTATGGTGCCCCTGCTGGCCTTTGCCGATGTATTGAGCATGCAGGGCCATAACGGCGTGTTCGGTGTCATGAACGTTATGGACACCACAATGATTTTCGGCAGGGTGGACGCCCTGAGCATGGTCTTTGCCTACATCATGTCGCTCATGTGCATTATCGGCACTGTCTACGGGCTGCATGTGGAAAACCCGGTGGAGCAGTCCGCCGCATGGGTTTATGTGGCAGGTTCGCTGGGGGTTATCTTCTGCGGCGACTATCTGACGCTCTTTCTCTTCTGGGAGCTGATGGCCTTTTCGTCAGTATTTCTGGTCTGGTTTCGCCGCCGCAAAGAATCCCTGGCAACGGGCTACAGGTATCTGCTGGTACACACGGCTGGCGGCCTCATGCTGCTGGCGGGCATTGTGCTGCGCTTCAAGGCCACTGGCGGCGATATGTCCTTTGGCCCCATTGGTGTTGGTTCACCGCAGCTCTACACGTGGCTCATCCTTGCCGGATTTCTGCTCAATGCCGCAGTGCCGCCGCTGCACGCATGGCTGCCCGACGCCTATGCCGAGGCCACGGTGGCCGGGGCGGTGTTCATGTGCGCCTTTACCACCAAAACCGCCGTATACGCCCTGGCAAGAAGCTTTGCAGGCATGGAAATTCTGGTGCCGCTCGGGGTTATCATGGCGCTGTACGGCGTGGTCTACGCTGTTCTTGAAAACGACGCCCGGCGCCTGCTGGCCTACCACATCATCAGTCAGGTCGGATATATGGTGGCCGGGGTGGGCATAGGCACGCAACTTGCCATCAACGGCGCGTGCGCCCACGCCTTTGCCCATATTCTTTATAAGGGGCTGCTCTTTATGGGTTGCGGCGCAGTGCTGCAAATGACCGGAACCAGCAAGTTCACAGAACTGGGCGGGCTGTATAAAAAAATGCCCAAAACCCTGCTCTTTACCCTTATTGGCGGCCTTTCCATCTCTGCCTTCCCTCTGTTCAGCGGGTTCGTGACCAAGGCAATGATAGTGGCTGCCGGGTTTGAGGTCGAAAACTACTGGGCAGCCTTTCTGCTTACCCTGGCTTCAGCAGGCACTTTTTTGCACACCGGACTCAAGGTTCCCTACTTTATCTGGTTCGGCAAAAACCGCTGTTCAAAGCAGACGTGGCAGCGCGCGCAAGACCCGCCCAAGAACATGCAATGGGCCATGTTCATAGCCGCTGCCCTGTGCATATTTGTGGGCTGCTACACGCCCTATCTTTACGACATGCTGCCCTACCCGCAGGTTGCGGCTGCGTACCATCCCTATTCTGCCAGTCACATCGCTGAAACCCTTCAGATATTGCTGTTTACGGCTTTGGGATTCTTTCTGCTGCTCAAAAAGCTTGCGCCAGAACCCACCATCAGCCTGGATCTGGACTGGTTTTACCGCAAGGGCGGACGCCTTTTCTACTGGTTTGCGCGCAAGCCCGTACAAACAGCCGACACAGCCGTGGGCGAAGCCTGGAACCGTGAAGGCATTGTGCCGCTTATGCGTACGGCGCGTTTCTGGTCGTGGTTTGACTGGCACGTCATTGATACTGTGGTTGACGGTACGGCCCGCAATGTTCGGGCTCTGGGCGGCAAACTGCGGCTCATGCAGCGCGGCAAATTGCAGACCAGCATCACCTACATGGCCGTCCTGATGGCCCTCGCACTCGCGTTCCTGGCCTTGCCCTGAGCCCACCAGAGGAGATGGCAGCATGCAATTTCTGAGCATGAACACTTCGGGTTTTCCCATCCTTTCTGTGCTGATTTTCCTGCCGCTGGCAGGGGCCGCCATTCTGCCCCTGCTGGGCAGTAAAAAACAGGCGCGGATATGGACATTGCTGATAACCCTGGTCAACGGCGCGCTGTCCCTGCCGCTGTTTTACGATTTTTCCCTGCATTCGGCGCAGTACCAGTTTGCCGAGCACCATTCGTGGATAGCGTCTTTCAACATCAACTACACCCTGGGCGTGGACGGCATATCCCTGCTGCTGGTGCTCATGACCACACTTATCATGCCCTTGTGCGTTCTGGGTTCGTGGAAGTACATCCAGAGCAGGGTCAAGGAGTTCATGATCTGCCTGCTGGTTATGGAAACATCCATGCTGGGCGTGTTCATGGCCCTTGACCTTGTGCTCTTCTATATTTTCTGGGAAGCCATGCTCATACCGATGTTTCTGCTCATCGCCGTATGGGGCGGGCCGCGCAAGACATATGCCTCCATCAAGTTCTTTCTCTACACCCTTGCGGGTTCGGTTTTTCTGCTTGTGGCTATTGTGGCCCTGTACGTACACGAAGGAACCTTCAGCATCCCCGCCCTTATGGGGCAGCAGTATGCCGCCAACTTCCAGTTGCTGATTTTTCTGGCGTTCTTTCTGGCTTTTGCCATCAAGGTGCCAATGTTCCCCTTTCACACATGGCTGCCCGCAGCCCATGTGGAAGCGCCCACGGCAGGCTCGGTTATTCTGGCCTCGGTGCTGCTCAAAATGGGCACCTACGGCTTTATGCGCTTTTGCCTGCCCATTACGCCCGACGCCACCGTAACCCTGATGCCCGCCCTGCAATGGCTTTCCATCGCGGGCATTCTTTACGGCGGATTTACAGCCCTTGCCCAACAGGACATGAAGAAGCTCATCGCCTATTCCAGCGTGGGGCATATGGGATTTGTGACGCTGGGGATATTCGCCCTTGACCAGCGCGGGCTTGAAGGCGCGGTGCTGCAAATGGTCAACCACGGCATCACCACAGGAGCGTTGTTTTTGTGCGTGGGCATGCTCTATGAGCGCAACCACAGCCGCGAACTGTCGGCGGCAGCCGGGCTTGGACGCTTCATGCCCATCTATGTGACCTACCTGACAGTCTTTTCGCTGTCGTCACTGGCCTTTCCGGGCACCAACAGTTTTGTGGGCGAATTCATGATTCTGGCCGGGGCATTTTTCAACAACAAGATTGTGGCCGCCTGCGCCATACCCGGTGCGGTGCTTGCCGCGGCCTACATGCTGCGCATGCTGCAAAGGGTCGTATGGGGCGGCACCAATAACCCCGATCAATCGAAGCTCTGGGATCTGGGCTGGCGTGAAACCGTAACCCTGGCTCCCCTGCTGATCTTTGTTTTCTGGATTGGCCTGGCTCCCGAGCCTTTTCTGCGCGTCATGCGCCCGAGCCTCACGCATCTTCTGGTACAAACGGGCTACCACGCCCCGCAAACACAGGCTCTGGCGGAATTTTTCGCCCGCTGACACGAAACCACGATTCGAGACAAGGCGCACGCATGAACATACACTTTTTTCTTCCTGAGTTGGCCCTTCTGGCAGGCTGCCTTCTGGCTTTCTGCATGACCATCGGCAAGGCTGGAAAAAAAGCCATGCGCGGTGCGGTATTCTGCGCCGCCCTGGCCTATACTCTGGCCGCTGTATTGGCATTGCCGTTCAAGGGCAGCCTTTTTTACGACGCGTACCGTGTGGATCTCTTTTCGCAGATGGTCAAATGCGTCATGGGCGCCGGATTCTGCCTCATGTTGCTCTTTGGCGGGGAAATCAAGGGAATTGAGGGCGACGTAAAAGCCGAATACTACTTCTTTTTGCTGACAGCCCTGCTGGGCCTGACGTTGCTTGTCAGCAGCGTGGAGCTTATTACCCTGTTCATCGCGCTGGAACTGTCGTCATATTCCCTTTATCTTCTCGTGCCAATGCGCTCCGCACCTGACGGGCAGACGTGGCATGTGGAAGCCGCCGTCAAGTATCTGTTCTTCGGCGTTGCCAGCTCGGGTATCATGCTGTTCGGCATAAGCTGGATATTCGGTCTTACGGGAACCACCTACCTGTCCACAATTCTGCCTGTGCTGCATACGGTTTCGTCCCAGCCTGTGGGCGTTATGGCGCTTGTCATGCTGCTCTGCGGCATGTTTTTCAAACTGGCGGTCTTTCCTTTTCATTTCTGGACGCCCGATGTGTATCAGGGCGCGTCCAACGAAACCACGGCGTTCATATCCGCCCTGCCCAAAGTGGCGGCAGTTGCCGTTATGGCGCGGTTCTGCGCTCTGGCGGCTCCAGATTCCATAGCCCTGCCCACACTGCTTACCGTGCTTTCCGTGTGTTCGATGTTTTATGGCAACCTGACGGCCCTTGTGCAAAAGGACGTCAAACGCATGCTCGGTTTTTCGGGTATTGCGCACGCGGGCTATATTCTGCTGGGCATGGTCACCCTTAAAGCCTGGGGATTCGCCACGGCCCTGTACTACGGCATCGGCTATCTCTTCATGATGCTGACGGCCTTTCTGGTGCTGTACACTGTGGCTCCCAACGGCGGCAACGTAAGTGTTAAGAATCTCAATGGTCTTTCCCGCCGCTCGCCGTTGCTGGCCTTTATCATGACCGTAAGCATGTTCGCCCTGGCGGGCATTCCACCATTCGCGGGTTTTATGGGCAAATTCATGCTGCTCACAAGCGCCTACAACTCTGGCTATGTACTGTTGGTAATCATTGCGGCCATCAATACAGCCATCGGCATCTATTATTACTTGCAGGTGGTTCGTGCTGTGTACGCTGAAGACGATACCAGTTCAGCGGGTGCGCCCCTGACGACAGAAGCCGGAACCCGCGTCGCTGGCATTTGCCTTGTGGGCATAACGCTTGCTCTTGGCATCATGCCAGAAACCGTGGTGAGTATGGCATACAAAGCCATGCAGGCTGCCTGGTAAGACCGGGCAGACACCCTGTTTTACAAAGAAAATAGCGGCTCTTGCCGGGCAGGCCCTTGCTCTCTGATCTCAACGTGCGGCGTCAGCTGTGCAGGCCGCCCGAAGCTGTTTCTCTTGATGGAAGCCCTGCACCCGTACTGAAGCTGGCGCGCTGGCGCGAGAAACACTCAAATATTCAGCTTTTATATAACAAACAGACGGTTAACATTATTTACTTATAGGCAACACACGAAATGAATTCATACCTCTCTTTGCTACAATCCTTAAAAAGCTGATACCAAAGCAATAGAAAAGAGCCGGGATTCCCCGGCTCTTTTCTATTGCGGTGTGGAACCAGCTTTAATCAAGGCATGCACAAATCTCGAATCAATCAGCAACATCGCTGCATGTCACTGGGCATATTCAGTCGAAACCTTTCTTCGCGTTGACCGTTACCGCAGCTTTTCCATAACGGTTCGCAGTTCCTGCGCCATTTGAGAAAGATCACGCAGCGCGGCGGAGGATTGTATGATGCCCTCAGAAGTTTCACCCACGATGCGATTGATTTCGTCAAACGTCTGGCTGATTTCTTCTGACGTGGCGCTTTGCTCTTCGGCAGCAGCGGCGATGGAGCTGACCACTGAGGAGTTGGCCGATGCCAAGGCCACGATTTCATCAAGGGCAGCGCCAGAATCATTGGCCAGCCCGGTGGCCTCAACCACGCCATTCACAGCGCTGCGCACCTCGTCAACATTGGTTCGGGCAGAAGCCTGAATGGCAGTGATGGCCCGGCTCACTTCCTGCGTTGCGTGCATGGTTTTTTCGGCCAGCTTGCGCACTTCATCCGCCACAACTGCAAAGCCTCTGCCGGCATCGCCAGCGCGGGCAGCTTCAATGGCCGCATTGAGAGCCAGAAGGTTGGTTTGATCGGCAATGTCGGAAATAACCCCCATAATACTGCCAATACTCTCTGCCTGATTACCCAGTTCGTCCATATTGCCCTGCAGGTTGAGGGCCACGCTGTTAACGTGGTTGATGGATTGAACAACACTGTTCACCAAGTTGGAGCCGTCTTCTGCCTTACTGCGCGACTTTTGGCTCTGGTCGGCGGCCTGAGCGGCATTTCGCGCTACTTCCAGAACGGTGGAGTTCATCTCCACTATGGCGCTGGCTGTAGATTCCACACGGTTACGCTGGATTTCGGCTCCACGGGAAATTTCACCAACCTGCGCTGAAAGCTCTTCAGAAGCTGCCGCTACACGGTCAGAAATGTTCGAGGCCAGCCCGGCAACCTGCAACATGGTTCGCTGCTGGCCCTTGATGGCGGAAATATCGGTAATAAGCTGCAATACAGCGCAAATATCGCCGTGCTCGTCAAGCATTGGAATGGCAGTATAAGCAACATCCATAGCCTTCCCCTGCGGATAGGCCACGGTTTCTCCAGAGGCAGGGGCCTTGGTGTTCACAGCTATGGTGAGGCCACAGCATTCGGTGCCATAGTCGTCGCGGCGGAACATTTCGTGGCAGGTCATACCTTGCCAGCCGTCTCCCACCAGATCTCGGGCAATTCTATTGATATATGCGGCCTTGAGATCCCTGTTCAGCACAACTACTGGCGAAGGAATATTTTCCAGAACTATCTTGAACCGTTCAAGAATGTTATTTGTCCCACCAACAAGCACGGCAAATTCGCCCTCAAAAGTGCTCGCATCTCCTTCAGAGTTCAGGTAGCCATCTTCAATTTTTCCTTCCAGCCGCCTGTATTCTTCAAGAATCCTGTTTAGCGTCACGGGAATCAGCTTCATAGCTTCAACAACTTTGCCGATCTCGCCTTTCTCACGTGTTTTTGGCTGGCGGGAGACATCGCCGTGAGACACTGCGCTTGCGTACCTGGAAAGGTCAGAGAGCACACGCACGATACCAATGACAATGCCTGACGCAAGAACAAGACCCAGAATAACACCAGCAATACTTGTTATGAGCATATACCGCTGGGCTTTTTGATTTTCATTCAGGATCTGTGGCCCCAGCGCACCAAGTTCTACGGCAATACTGTCGTTGACCGTGGCCAACGAAAAATGAATGTTGTTTATTTCAGCAAGAAGATCTGTGATACCACCGTTGGCCAGCTCAAAAAGCTGTTCCATTTTGCTGACATTGGTGCTCGTAGCGCCCGTTATTCTTGAAATGTCAGCGTACAGGTCGCGCCCTTCTTGAGAAACAGCAAGATACGGACGAATTTTATCCATTTCTTTATCAAATATCTCGAGGTTAGCGCGTATTTCTTTGCCTTCTTCCAGATCACGCGATTCGTTAAAACGCTCAATGCTGGACTGCATGAATGCCATGTGTCCCCAAGCTTGAGAAAGGTCGCCCAGCGCTTCTGTATCGCCAGCAGCATACAATATTTGTCCCAGAGTTTGCATATCTTTCGTCAGTTTACGCATATCTGGCAGAAGAATGTTGTCGTGCAGTTCAGTGGCTTCATCAAGATTTTTAGTGGCAACATCAATACTGGCAGTGAGTTTTTGCGCGGATGCAAGCACCTTTTTGAGGGGCTCAATGCGGTAAGGAGTATTGGCCAGATCATTGGCCCGCTGAACCTGCGTAGTCAGTGTGTTTACGCCCTCGTAGGCCGCCTTGATTACGGTTTTATTTTTCAGGTCAGCCAGAAAACGAAAGGTGTCGGACTTTATTGCATTGGTGGTGCTGGCAGTGTCTCTGCATACGACGCTCAGATAAGCAACGCGACGGTATTCCTCAAAATTTACTGAAGATACGCCAATATTTCTGTGTCCATAATAGGCCATTGCCACCAGCAGCAAGACCATAAGCGTGAACCCGAAAATTATCTTGTATTTTGTTGTCATGCTGATGTCCTGTGGAGTGGTTAAATACATACCAGCCTATAGAAAGAAGCGATCAAATCTGACTCATCAAAACACTACATCTTTATTTATGCATGAACCAATTTGGAACATTAAATGATTTATTTATTATATAAAAAGATATTTAAAAACCCTAATAGCTATTTTCACACACATCAACAATCAATATAAAATTGAATATACACAGATATTTTTATTTCTTTCAATCCAAATAAATTTATTTTTCATTGCACGAAAATTTAGCAGACTTTTGTTTATCAAAACCAAGGTTTCTATTCTTGATTTTCTAGTTATCAAAAAATCCTGCCAATGCAAATGATAATCTATAACAGCTTGTCGGTAACATCCAAAAAAAGAATAGGTTTTCGCTTCATAAAAACTGACATCCTTGCCAATCAACGCAAGGCAAAAAATATAACCACATATATTAACTGGTTAATAATATAATAAAAATATCGCAGAGCTACACTGCAATTTTTGTGGCCAGTTTTTCGTGTGCCGATATTTTAATGCTTTTTGCTATGGTCTGATGTATCGATAAAAATCGGTCTAAAAACAAAAATTTAAAGATAAAATCTATAATATTATATATTTATGAATGATTATTTTATTTAATACCGCCTTACAACACCCTTAACAAGAATGAAAACAACATATTTCACAGTCATATATTACTTACAAACATCAAAAATGCGCTAATTTAACCACTTCATTAATTATTTACCATCAACATTTCTCAAAAACAATAATAGAATCCTTATTTTTACGTCTACAGCAAAAAAGGCAGAAGCATGTCACTGCTTCTGCCTTTTGGATGCACCCACTTCAAAAGTTTTTGGGCCATTATTGTGATGGTAGAATTATATGAATTCCAATGGGCAACAATCTCGGCAGGTGATCGTCCTCTGCCCCGAGGCTCGACCTTGCGTGGCTGTCAGGCGCAGTTGGAATATTTTACTTTGAAGGGCTTACATGATCTACCGTGAAGCGAAAATGCCGTACGCCTCAACACATAGTGGATTCTGACAAAAATACATTTTCGGCTGAACGATAACGTTGCAACGGCAACATTAAAAGTCAGCTTTGCAATGTGAAGCACTTCAACGCCAATCAGTTTCCCCGGCGCAATCAGGCGCTTCGAAGAACTATCCTCGGAATCTCCGAAGGCACGCCAAGGCGCACAGGAAAGCCGTTCCACAAGCCTGCACCGGAACTCACATACATATTTAGCGTATCAACCTTGTACTGCCCGTACAGATAGCCGCCGTTGAACCGGGCCACCACGGCATTCATGCCGATGATCTGCCCGCCGTGGGTGTGGCCGGAAAGCTGCAGGTCAATGCCGTGGCTGACGTTTTCCGGTGCATTGGCAGGCCTGTGCTCCATAAGAATACGCACAGCATCTTCCGGTGCGCCTTGAAGCGCCGCAGCGAGGTCCGGCCCGGGCAAACCAACACGTTCTGCCGCCACATCCGTCACCCCAGCGATAACCAGTGGCTGCCCCTGAATGTTCAGCACCTCATGCCTGTTTTGCAGCATGTTTATGCCAAGCGCGGGAAAGGCCTTCATCCAGCCTGTAAAATTGCTGTAATATTCGTGATTTCCCGCTGCCCCCAGTATGCCGTAGTTCGCCCGCAACCGACGCAGGGGCGCTACGTCTGCCGCCCTGACCGTTGGGTTGCCATCGACCATATCGCCTGTAAACAGGATCAAATCCGGCTTCAAGGCATTGACCCTGTCCACCACAGCACTCACCCAGGAGCTTTGCAAAAGCGGGCTTGCGTGCATATCGCTGATCTGCACGATACTGAGCCCGTCCAGCGCCTTTGGAAGCCTGGGGATGACCATTTCAACATGCCGCACGTCCGGCAGGCCAACGGCTTCACGAATCCCCCAAAACGCAGTGCCAGAGGCCAGAACAACCATCATGGCCTGCCGCCTGCCTGAAGAAAACGCTTGTGATGCCGGGGCTGATTTTGAACTGCCGCGAATTTTGCGCGCAACCCATCCAATAAGGAGCACCAGATCACGCAAAAGTGTGAATATGAGCAGCAGCACCAAAAATAAAAAGCACCAGCCCTGTAGCAGCAACAAAGAAGCAGGAATTTCAGGGGAAGCCAGCCCCCCGAAAACAAAGCGGTTGATAAAATGCTGCTGCGAAATAATAAGCAACAGCAACGCCAAGCCCAGTTTGGTTTTCTTGCCTACCCGCAGGGGCAGCAAAAGCCGGGTGCCCAGGTAGATAAAGACGATCCCGGCCATCAAATGTATGAACATTCGTGATTTCCTGTATGATTATTCAATATATGATTGATAAAATTGAAAGTTCAGGCAAAACCCTCAATCGCTCTCATGCGCGGCCAGAACAGACTCTTTAGCTGCGCATAGGCATGTTACATGATTTCATGTCAGCGATGGAATCACTTTCATTGAATAAGGATATCATCGCCCGGAGCCGTCATTATTTGCGGAATGCTCGTATGGGGACGCTACTGCTACCCTTTTTCCAAGCCTGACGGCAGCAATTCAGGCCGGAGCGGACTCAGGAACAGATCAGCGTTACCTACTGCACATTGCAAAATTGGCATTCCAATGTTGCCCCTGCAACGTTATCAAGTTATCTGAAATAAAATTTCATCTGAATATACATCATGTTACCTCGCCAGACGTTCTCATCCACAATTAGAGCAAGTGTACTTTTTCAAACTGAAAATGCTCTGGCGGCGTTCTGGTCTTCTTCGTTGCAAGAAAATATTCATGATTTCAATTATGTCCACCAAGGCATATCCTTGGCGCTTGCGGCAGTGAGAGCACGCCTTTTCTATCGGCCGCAGGCACGTGATCGTCTCAATATAATTATCTTTTCAAGCCTGCATGCGGATAACCCCGCGCAAAGCTGACTCATAAGATACGGGTCGCCTGTAGCTTCAGAGAAGCAGTCTGTTGCTGCGGTGTAGCAACAATATGGCACATGTATAGTTGGCATTCCTGTCTGGCCGGGATACAATGGCATATGTTTGAAATTCCCCGCCAGATGGGAGCATCAAGCCTTTGGGGCAACGCACTGTAACTACTGGAAGACTTCCGAACCCGGCTCGGGACAAGCTTTCATGGCCTCAGCCGCACCCCGGTGAAGCGTATACATTCAGGCGACCCGTTGCCTTTCCGTTCCGTACCTTTCCAACCTCCATCTGGCCCTTTTGTACGGCACCAATGGTTCAACCGACGATCACTTCAGTTGGCGTAAACGCAGCAGATATAGCCCAACCTGGCCTGACGGGGGCATACTGCCTTACAAGCCGGATGCACCCTGCTCCACTAGATCAAAATGCCGCATGACGGCATGGCAGCAATCTCAACATACTTTCAGGAGAATCGTTATGACCACAGCGCCTTTCGACCATCTCCACAGCGACCTGTCAGGCTTTATGCACAGCAGCATTCTGGGAGCCTTGGCCGAACTCGACTTTGGCACTGCCATTTTGCAAAACAATAACAGTCTCACCGCCGCCGAACTTGCCCAGCAGCGCGCGTGCGACGAACGTGGCACGCAAAACCTGCTCGACGCGCTTGTGGCCCTGGGCTACTTCGCCAAATCCGGCACAGGGGCAACAGCCCGCTATTCTGTTGTTGAGAAATATAAAAGCTATCTGGACAGCCGCCACCCTGCGACCTTTATTCCCATGATACGGCATATGGCATGCGTGCAACGTATGTGGTCACAGCTTGCATGGTCGGTGAAAAACGGCACGCCGCAGGAAGACATACCCAGCATTCTCGGTGCGGAGCAGGACAACGTTTCGTTTATTATGGCTATGAACTCCATTGCCATAAAGCTGGTGGAAGACACCATGAACGCATTGTTCAATGCGGGCATTTTATCTTCCATCAACAGCAACCTGCGTATTCTGGATATTGGCGGCGCGTCTGGCACATATACCGAGGCTTTTCTTAAAAAATTGCCACATAGCTCGGCTGCCATATTTGATCTGCCTGTGGCAATTGCGCAGGCTCAAATGCGCTTCAAGGGTACAGATATGGAATCGCGCGTCAGCCTGGTTGCCGGAGATTTTACAAAGGACGCCCTGCCGCCCGGGTTCGATTTTGCCTGGATAAGCGCCATCATTCACCAGATGAACCGCGAAAAGAGCCGTATGCTTTACGCCAAAGCCTTTGATGCCCTCAACCCTGGCGGCATAGTTGCCGTGCGCGATTATGTAATGCGCGAAGACCGCGCTTACCCTGTGGATGGTGCTCTTTTCGGCATCAACATGCTGGTGTGTACCCAGGACGGCATGGTGTACACTTACAAAGAAATCAAGGAAGACCTTGAGCTTGCAGGCTTTACGCAAGTGGCCCACGCCATTGACGTGCCAACCATGTCTGCAGTTGTAACGGCAAAAAAGCCTAGTTAGAGTTTTTTTGCGCTGAATCGTTTGAGTGTTTTGTGGGTAGTGTGGGTGAGGAACCTGTTCGCAAAATGGTTCCTCACCCATCTTCACCTGACACCCCCATTTTTATTCCAGTATACAGCAGCGAGCCTTCTCGCTTGAAACGGAGGGTTCCCATGCCGCGCCTTTTAAATCCTTGCCTCAAAGTTTACCCACTTCAGGTCGTGTCATCGCGAAAAAAAGTTCTTTATTTTATCAAGGAAAACGAATCTTTTATGCAGAGAGTATATTTTCATACTAGCCTTGCGAAATAAAAGGATAAGCCACACATAAAATCAACGAAACAGATTTTCATAACGACACCGCCTGGCCGCCATCCCGCCAAGAGTGTCCACCCCAGCGAAAGCTGAATCACAACATAAAAAACCTCTGTAACGTATTTTTATTCCATAAAATAATGGCCCGGACAAAGTTTGTTCCGAGCCTTTTTTATTAAAAACCATCCCCGCCGCACCCGTCTTAAATCAGCGGCACACCGCGCGCTCAAACAAAAATGATTTTTTTCTCAAATTATCATCTGGATGATGGAACCGAAATAGCACCACGCCTAGCATGAGCAATCACGCGCGTTTTGCGCAATGCACAAGAGAGGATTGGGTTATGCATCTGGATCATTCTGTAGCACGAGTGCCGATTTTGGCCTATCTTTGTGAAAATGTTCGTAAATCTGGCAACACCCCCTGTAGGGCCTTTGCCGGATTTATTCTTGCGTGGCTGGCCTTCATTCTTTTTTGGGGAATACTCAGCCCATTCCCCGGCCTTACCCCTGACGGAATGGCCGTTCTTGGCATCGTCGTCTGGGCCAGCATCATGTGGGTCAGCGAGGCCATGCCTGCGGGCATAACCGGCATTTCCATTCCCACCATGCTGCTGATTACCAAGGCCTTGCCCTGGACCAACGGCAAGCCGCCCATGGCTGTCATATTTGCTGGCTTTACAGACCACGTTATCTGGCTGTGCCTGTTTGCCTTCATGGTCGCCGCTGTCATGCAGCTCATCGGTCTGGACCGCCGCATTGCCCTGGGCATTCTGTCGCGCTTCAAGGCGTCGTCCGTCGGGCGCGTCATCTGGGGCATGTTTTTCGTCAATATAATACTCGGCTTTCTTGTGCCTGCGGCCAATGCCCGCGCCGCCACCCTGCTGCCCGTCGTGCAGGGCATCTGCAACCTGTTGGGCGACACGCCCGAAGAGCGCGCTGCCAAAAAAGCCATCGTGATTCAGTCGCTGGTTTACGGCTCGATGATCTGCGGCATGTTCATCATGACAGCCCACCTGCCCAACATGATTCTGGTGGGCCTTTTTGAAAAGAACGGCTACCCCGATTTGAACTTCCTGAACTGGATGCTCCTTCAGTTCCCCTATCTTGGCATGTTTGTGCTCACCAATTACTGGATCAGGTATCATTTCAAAACCGCCAAAGTAACCATTTCGGGCGGCGCGGCCACGCTTGAAAAAGGCTACCGCGACCTTGGCCCCATGTCTGCTCCTGAAAAAATGCTTCTTGGTATTTTCCTGTTCGTGGGCTTTATGTTTATCACGGGCAAGGGCAGCTTTATCTACGAACTGCATAGGCAACCGCTGGGCGTTATCGGTCTGCTGGGCATGATGCTGCTTTTCGCTCCCGGCATTATGCCCTGTTCGTGGCGTGCCGTGCAGCAAAAGACCATCTGGGGCACGTTCCTCCTGCTTGGCGGCGCTATGACCATGACCACAGCCATGACCCAGGCGGGCGTGGCACAGTGGCTGGCTGACCATATCCACGCCTGGGTTGTGGGCATGAACTGGTGGCAGACCCTGCTGGCCATGATGGCAGGAACACACATCATCCGTCTTGGTATGCTGTCCAACGTGGCGGCAGTGGCCATGCTGGCCCCGGTGGTATTTGCAATGGCCCCCAAACTGGGCCTGCACCCCGTGGCCTTCACCCTGCTGGTTTGCGATACCGACACCTTCGCCTATCTGCTGCCCACACAAATCACCGCAGCCGTCATAGCTCACAGCACTGACACCTTCTCAACCGCAGACTACGCCAAAGCGGGTTGGGTCTCCGTGCTTATCGCCATTGCATACGGCGTTTGCGTCATGGCTCCCTGGTACGCGCTTCTGGGTATTCCCGTATGGAATCCAGCCGCGCCCTGGCCTTTCTAGAAAAACTGACACTCAGACACGTTGCGTATTTCATAAATTAAAAAACTCCGACGAGAGGAAATTATGGCACGTATGAAAACAGGCCATACGGTTGACTTTCGGCCCACAAGCATGGCCGACATTGAAACCGTTGAGGTCACAGCCGACCTTTTGATTATCGGCGGCGGCAACGCTGGCTGCTTTGTGGCCACCGAAGCCGCGCGGCTGAACCCGCAAATTAAAACCGTCATTGTGGAAAAAGCCGATATCATGCGCTCTGGAGCCTGCTCCGCAGGTATGGACGCCATCAACACCTACATCCCCCAGGGCAAAACGCCTGAAGATCTGGTTCGCTGGAGCCGCTCGCAAGTGGGCGGCGGCCCCCTGCGTGAAGATCTGGCGCTCTCCAATGCCGAAGAACTCAACGAATGCGTGGACGATCTCGAACGCTGGGGCCTGCCCATTTTGCGGGACGAAGACGGAAAGATTCGCTATCGCGGCAAGTGGGACATATCCATCCACGGCGAGCAGTTGAAGCCCATCATGGCGGAAAAAGCCCTTGAAAGCGGCGCGGATGTTTACAACCGTGTGGCGGCCACGGGCCTGCTGATGCAGGATGGCCGCTGCGTGGGAGCCACTGGCTTTGGCGTGCGCGACGGCAAGTTTTATGTCTTTCGCGCCAAGGCTACGGTAGTCAGCACGGGCGGCGCGGGCACCCTTTACAAATCCTACACCGCAGACTCCACAGACAGCGGCTCGCAAATCTGGATGTGCCCCTACTGCGTCGGCTCCGGCTACGCTATGGGATTCCGCCAGGGCGCGGAGCTCACCAGCCTTGAACAGCGCTGGGTCGCCACACGCACCAAGGACTTCTGCGGCCCCGTGGATACCATTTCCGTGGGCTACGGCGCGCCCATCATCAACTCGCACGGCGAGCGCGTCATGAGCCGCTATGAAAGTCTCGGCGGCGACGCGGCCCCCCGGTACATCCGCGCCAACGCTCCCATGGAAGAATGGCTTGCCGGACGCGGCCCCTGCTACTGCGACACCACCCACATGTCGCCTGAAAAAACCAAGGCCATGATGGAAGACTACCTGAACGAACGGCCTTCATTCGTTCTCTTCCTTGCCAGCCGTGGGCAGGACCCCAGCAAGGAACCCATTGAAATCTTCGGTTCCGACCCCTACATCCTTGGCGGCCACACCGGCGGCGGCTACTGGGTGGATATGGAACGCATGACCACCCTTCCCGGCCTGTTTGCGGCGGGTGAAACTGCGGGCGGCAACCCCAACAAGTTTGTGGGCGGCTGTTGTGCTGAAGGCAAACTGGCCGCACGCGGAGCCCTGGCCTTTATGGCTGCCGTGGACGCGCCAGCCCCTGACGCAGCGCAGATTGAGCGCGAGAAAGAACGTGTCTATGCTCCGATGCTGACGCGTGAAGACGAGGGCATTCGCCCGGTGGAAATGAAGGAACGCCTGCAACGTCTTATGGACGAATACGCTGGCGGCTCCAGCCAGTTTTACCGCACCAACGAGCAACAGCTGGACTACGCCCTCAGGCATATCAAGATGCTGCAAAGCCAGTTCTGCCATTTGCGTGCGCAGGATTTGCACGAACTTATGCAGGCCAACGAAACAATGGACCGCGTGGATGTGGCCGAAGCCGTTGTACACCACCTCAAGGCCCGCAAGGAAACACGCTGGGCTGGCTGGCAGACGCGCTCTGACTACCCGGAACGTGACGACGCCAACTTTGACTGTTTTGTGGAATCACGCCGGGATGCCGCCACCGGAGAAATAGTCACATTCACCCGTCCCTACGAGCAGTTGTTGCCCGGCGACAGGTACAAGCCCTAATGCAGGAGAACGAACATGCCGCCAAAAATTGACTTACATAAATGTAACGGCTGTAAAGGACGCGAAGAAACCCACTGCGAAGAAGTTTGCCCCGGCAACCTCATGGCTCTGGATCAGGCCACCGGCAAGGCTTTTTTGCGCGCCGCCCGCGACTGCTGGGACTGCATGTCCTGCATCAAGGCCTGCCCTTCCGGCGCGCTTGAAATCAAGATGCCGTATCAGCTCGGTTACTTCAAAGCATCGTTGAAACCCATAATGGGATCCAACTTTATAATATGGAAATGCCGTGACATTCACGGTCAGGAACAGACCTACCGTTATGTGAACCGGCTGGACAAGGCCTAAAACCGATATTACTTCAAACTACGCCCGTCGCGTCTGCCGAACGGCGGGCGCCGTCTCTCTCCGCCGCGAACTCCATGCTTCGCGGCGGAGAGAGACGGCCCAAACGGCAGAAAATGCGCCTTTGACGCGCAGCCTGCACCAATCGCGCTTCCAGCAAGGATTACAGCATGAACACATTTTGGCACCTTGAAAAAGAGGATTTTTTCAAAGGCATAGACGACGTGAAGCGCGTCTTCCTGGAAAATTCTCACCGTCAGGAACTGGCCAAAAATGAAACTGTCTTTCTTGAGGGCGATGCAGGTGATTCATGTTTTTACATTGAATCCGGGCTGGTGCGCATCTTCGGCTCGGCTGGCTTCGGCAAAGAGATGACGTTTTCCCTGCGCATGCGTGGGGAATTTTTCGGCCTTTCGGAAGTATTGAACAGCTCCCCGCGCAAAGCAGGCGCGCAGACCGCAAGCGCCTCCGTATTATACTCCATCGGGCAACAGGCTTTTGAAGGCATGCTGCGCGAACATTACCCGCTGGCACGCCGCGTTATCACCCTGCTGGGGCGCAGGCTGCGCTATATGGGTGATATGGTGCGCAGGCAAAACAATGACGTGGCCAACCGTCTGGCAAGCCTGCTTATTTCACTGGCCTACGACACCCTGCGCACGACTGAAGAGTGGGACAAACCCTGTGAAATCCCTTTGAACATCCCGCAGGAACAGCTGGCCTCAATGGTCGGATCTACCCAGCCCACCGTAAGCGCCACCTTGCAGCGCTTTCGCACAGACGGCCTTATTGTCGGCAACGGCAGAAGGCTTGTACTGCTCAATCCCATTGAAATGATCTACAGGCTCGACCACAATCTTCTTTAAAGCAGAGTAACTTCGCGAATATATATTCTCAAAGATTAAGGCACGCTCGTTGCGGCGTTGAACCGCGCAAAGAATATAGCCGAGCTGCCTTCTTCTGTAGAGTAACGCTGAAATACTTCATATTTCTACGCTGCCATTCTGCAAAAAACCGCTCTTGTAGAATCCACCACATACTATAACGCGCTGCACTTTTGTGCAGCGTTTGTGCGTTTAAGCCTTTTCAAAATCAACACACACGAGAACATATTAATTTTGAATATGAGCATTCTCAAAGTTTAAAACCTGGACCCAAACGGTGCTTGAAGCACAAATAAAGATCCGGGCTGTCTTTGCAGCTGCCACTGCAGACCATTTTATATCTTTACCGTATCAGAACACCCACGCATTTGCCGACGCTTTCAGGCCCTGCAACACGCAACCAAGCCGTGTCTTTTCCACATAACCCCTGCCTTTCATTCTGCCGTCTCTATTTTTCTGACGCCCGGCAATATCCAGTATCGCGGTATAAAAACCCGCCGATAGCAATACCGGGAGTTGCGGCAAGGCTGCATTACCTGCTACACAACCTGTACATCTTGCGATTTTTCCCCATTTAATTCTGAAGTGGTTCAGGGAGAGGACTATGCAGCAAATTTTTTTCAATAGTTTTTTAGGTAAATCGCCGCTCTGGTATAAATATACCGTTTTGGCCTTTCTGGTGGCCAATCCCATTCTGAATATTATAGTCGGCCCCTTTATAACCGGCTGGTTGCTGCTGCTTCAGTTTATCTTCATTCTTTCTCTGGCGCTGAAATGCTATCCCATACCTGCGGGCGGGCTGCTGGCTTTGGAGGCCATCATCATCGGCATGACCTCGCCCGACGCCGTGTATAAAGAAGTTGCCACCAACCTGCCCACACTGCTTCTGCTCATCTTTATGGTGGCGGGCATCTATTATCTGAAAGATGTGGTTTTTGTTGTTTTTACCCGGCTTTTTATCGCAATTCGAAAAAAGCACTGGCTGTCATTGGCATTCTGCATTGTCAGCGCCACACTTTCCGCATTTCTGGACGCCCTGACCCTCATGGCCATCATCATAGCAGTCTGCTTTAACTTTTACGCAATTTTCCGCAAGGTTGCCGGGGCCTTTACGTCAACCAACGGCAAAGAAGCCCCGGAAGTTGAAGAATTTTGCGGTTTTTTGCGCAACATCATCATGCACGGGGCGCTGGGAACCGCCCTTGGCGGCACTATGACCATTGTGGGCGAACCGCAAAACCTCATGATCGGCACCATGATGGGCTGGTCCTTTGCAGAATTTTTCCTGCACAACGCCGTTATTGCAATGCCGGTAGCGCTTGTGGGCTTTACCCTCTGCCCTCTGCTTGAAATTTTCCGCTTTCCCGGTTTCGGATACCAATTGCCGGAGGCCATTCGAGAACTCATCGTTAAAGACGCTGAAAAAAAGGCGCGCCAGCTTTCAGACCAGACGCGCTTTCTCTACATCACCCAGTGCGTTGTGGGTGTGTTGCTGATTTTGGCTCTTGCCCTGCATGTGGCGGAAATCGGCCTGCTTGGGCTTACGCTTATCATTCTGCTTTCAGCCATGACGGGCAAAACCAAGGAACATGATTTTTCCGAGGCGTTCAACAACGCCATGCCCTTTGTCTGCCTTATCATTATTTTCTTCGGCATTCTTTCGGTGGTGCATGACCAGCATCTGGTAACACCGCTTGTGGAATGGGTTTTCCAGTTCCAGGGCAAGCCCCAGTTGCTGGCGCTTTATCTGGTTAACGGCACATTGTCCTTTGTGAGCGACAACGTATTCATCGCTTCAGTCTTTATTACCGAGATGGATAAGGCCCATGCGGCTGGCCTGTTCTCCAGCGAATGGTACGAAAAAATCGCTGTGGTGGTGAATATGGGCACCAATATTCCTGCTGTGGCAACTCCCAACGGGCAGGCTGCATTTCTCTTTCTGCTCACTTCTTCGCTGGCGCCGCTCATCAAGCTTTCGTACATGCGGATGGTCAAACTGGCCTTCCCCTATACCATTGTGATGACCGCCACCGGAGCCATTTGCATCTATTTTTTCTTGTAGCCGCCTGATTTCGCGCCAAATATGTGGAGAACCTACCAATGAATATACAGTTTTTGCCCGCCAAGCTGCTTGTGGTTTTTGCCGATTGCGGCTGCGGCATGGCCGTTGTTGATGCCTCCAAGGAAGGCGGAGCTCGCGGCGGCACAAGACTTCATGGCCGCTGCCTGGCCGAAGACGGGTGCAGCTGCGGCTCATGCCCGGATTGTGTTGATCAGGATATTATCCTCATTCTCACGCAGGATGAGACTGAAAACGTTATCACAGCCATTGTGGAAGGGACGTTGAAAAATCCCCGGTGCCGTGCAGGCGCAGCCATCGTACTGGACGTGCCGAAGACCCTGCTGCGCGCTAATCAGACCGCCAGCCACGAGCCTTTACTACATACTATTGAGGGAAAAGACATGAAATCCGGCTATACCATGATATGCAGCATCATCAATTACGGGCAGGCCGAAGAGCTCATGGCTGTAGCCCGGCAGGCCGGAGCGCGCGGCGGCACCATTTTGGGAGCCAGGGGCACCGGTACCGAGGAAGACGTGAAGTTCTTCGGCATCAGCCTGACGCCTGAAAAGGAATTTCTTGTCATTATAAGCGAAAACGCCGCAACCGACGGCATTTTAGAGGCATTGAGCAGCCAGCCTGTTTTCAGCGAACCGGGCGGCGGCATTGTCTTTACCACCAGCATTGAGCGTTATATTTCACTCAATGCCTGATCGCTGCTGAAACAGAAAAATATCAGAGGCCGGAGCGGCGACAGCCGCTCCGGCCTCTGGATTTAAGGCATATTAGCTTTGAAAAAATTTAAATGCTCTAGCACTGCGCAAGAATGTAATACACCGCAACGCCAAGAAAAAAAATGCCCCCAGTATACCCCGCAGCACGCTACCGGGCTTCAACCGCCCACTGTGCTTCCACGGGCAACCCGGCAAGATGCCTGCGCAGCATGTCCAGCGCATGGCTTGAGGCCAGCCGCCGCGTCCACTCCCGGCCAAGATAGCGTCCCTGTGGGCGGAGCTCACGCAACCACACATCTTGCCCATAGCTCAAGGCCACATACACAAGGCCCACGGGCTTGCTTTCCGTTCCGCCGCCGGGTCCGGCCACGCCGGTAATGCCAAGGCCATAGTCCGCCTCATAGCGTTCACGTACTCCCACGGCCATGCAACGGGCCACTTCAGGGCTTACAGCTCCGTGTTGCGCCAGCATTTCTTCAGGTACACCCAAAAGTTTGGTCTTGGCTTCATTGGCGTAGGTAATCAGCCCGTAGCCAAATACTTCTGAGGAACCGGGCTGGTCTGTAATACGCTTGGCCAGCAGACCTCCGGTGCACGATTCCGCCGTGGCCAGGCTCTGCCCGCTCTCCCGCAGCTTATCCACCACCACGGCCTCCAGGCCCGTCACATTGATACCATAGACCACGTCGCCCAGACGTGCGCGCACCTCGTCCACCACGGGCATCGCCAGAGCTTCCGCAGCTGCGGCGCTTTGCGCCTTGGCCGTCACACGCACGAACATTTCTGCATCACTGGCGTAAGGAGCAGCTGTGGGGTTACCGCCCTCAGTCAGATCGGCAATACGCAACGCCGCAGCGCCCTCGCCTATGCCAAAGGTACGCACCATAAAAGACGCTATGACCGAATCCGCCATCTTCTGCAAAAATGGCATTACGCTGTTTTCGAGCATGGGCAAAAGCTCGGAAGGCGGCCCCGGCAACAGAATAACCCATTGCCCGGTCCCCACGGGCACGGCGCAACCGGGGGCAGTGCCAGCGTCATTGGGAAAGGCTACGGAGCCGCGCGGCAAGCAGGCCTGCTTGAGCTGATTGGCAGATATGGGCCGCTCGCCAAAATATTCCCGCAAACGGCGCAGGCTGTCCGCATCTTCTTCAAGGGGGCATTCTGTAACACGGGCCACGGTTTCCTTGGTCATGTCATCATCCGTGGGTCCAAGCCCGCCGGTTGTGATGATTATTTGCGCGCGTCCAAGAGCTTCGCGCAATGCGGATTCAAGCCGCCCGCCATTGTCACCCACCGTGTGCACCTGTAAAAGGTCCATACCCAAAGACGAAAGCGCTCTGGCCACATGCGTGGCGTCAGTATTGATGGTGTGCCCCAGCAGAAGTTCCGTACCCACTGAAATGATTTCCGCCCTCATGCGGCCTCCTTGCATCCTCTTACGAATTCTCCGCCTCAAAAAGGCGGCAGGGCAAGAATATTAGCCCTTGGACGCCTGCCCTGCAACTGTACCCCCCTGCTCTGCACTGGGTAGGACTCCTACACGAACCTGCCAAAATTACGATTTTGACAAAGTGCATCTATGACTGTAGTGCCCGTAACGGGTATTGACAAAGGCAATTGCCTGCGACATGGTATTACATACCAAATCAATAAGAAAACAAACTACGGCACAGCAAGCCGTTTCAAAACTAAGAATAGCGCGGTTTGACGCGAGGGGGAAACCACAATGAATCACGAAAAAGGGCTGCGGTTTGAAACCCTGCAAGTGCACGCCGGGCAGGAAAAACCTGATTCAGCCAGCGGGGCAAGGGCAGTGCCCATTTACCAGACGACATCCTATGTCTTTGACGACTGCGCTCACGCAGAGGCCCGGTTCAACCTGACCGACCCCGGCAATATATACAGCCGTCTGACCAATCCCACGCAGGATGCCCTGGAACAGCGTGTGGCAGCGCTTGAAGGCGGCGTGGCGGCTCTTGCCACGGCCAGCGGCGCAGCCGCCGTAAGCTATGCCCTGCAAAACCTGGCCCGTGCCGGAGACCATATTGTTGCCGCCAAAACCCTGTACGGCGGCACCTATAACCTGCTTGCCCACACGCTCAAAAGCTGGGGGGTTGATACAACCTTTGTAGACCCCGCCCATATGGACTGCTTTGAAGAAGCCATAAAGCCGGAAACCCGCGCCATATTTGTGGAGAGCATGGGCAACCCCCACAGCAATATTGTGGATATGGAAGCCCTTGCAGCCCTTGCCCACAAACACGGTATTCCCCTGGTGGTAGACAATACCTTTGCCACACCCTGGCTTATGCGCCCCATTGAATACGGCGCAGACATCGTGGTGCATTCTGCCACAAAATTTATGGGCGGGCACGGTGCGGCTTTGGGCGGCGTTATTGTTGACAGTGGCCGCTTTGACTGGGCCGCGTCTGAAAGATTTTCCTACATGAGTGAGCCGGATCCGAGTTATCACGGATTGAGCTTCACCAAGGCCGTCGGGGCGGCGGCCTATATTGTGCGGGCACGGGCCATATTGCTGCGCGATCTTGGCGCGGCAATAGCCCCCCTGCACGCTTTTCTGATCCTTCAGGGGCTTGAAACCCTGTCCCTGCGCGTGGAACGCCATGTGCAAAATGCCCTGGCTGTTGTGCAACACCTGCACGCCCACCCCAGGGTCGAGGCAGTCAACCACCCAAGCCTGCCCAACAGCCCCAGCCACGCGCTGTACAAGCGTTACTTCCCCAACGGGGGCGGCAGCATCTTCACCGTTGAAATCAAGGGCGGCGCGGCTGAGGCCAGAGCCTTCATTGACAAACTGCGCGTCTTCTCCCTGCTGGCCAATGTGGCTGACGCCAAATCACTTGTGATCCACCCTGCGTCCACAACCCATTCGCAAATGACGGAAGAAGAGCTGGCGCTTACGGGTATTTGGCCCAACACTGTACGCCTGTCTATCGGCATTGAGCATATCGACGACATACTGGCTGACCTGGATCAGGCATTGGCCTCCCTGTAGCAATAGAACAAAGCCTCCTCACAAGGGCCCTCATGACAAGCGCATGGGGGCTTTTTTCGCGTTGTCTTGAGCGGATGCACGCTTACGATTGGCTATCGGCTTTGCCTAAAATACGTGCATGTTGCCCGGGCCGCGCCGAAATCCATTGTCTTTTTTATGGTCATTGCATAAAGTTGACAAAGTTGGCGTCATGCCCGCACAGAGCAAAATGTTTTGCCTATAAATGCGGCGCACCATAGCGTATACTGCGCACCCCTCTGAGGAGAACTTTCATGTTGAAAAAGCTTGTGGCCTTCGTGTTTGTTATGCTTCTGGCCATGCCAGCTCTTGCGGAAGAGCTGAACACCAAATATTTCACTGTCAATGTGCCCGAAGGCTGGAAGGTCATCATGCCTCCCACTGAAAATCAGGGCACCACCAGCGCCATCTTCGCCAATTCCGCCGGGGATGCCTCCGTTACTTTTGTAATCGGCCCCAACAGCGGTGCTGACACCAAAACCATCGCGGATATGTTCGCCAAACAGTTCAAGGCGGCCAAACCCCCGGTAGAAAAAAACGGTCAATACACATTCACCTTTGCGCAGCAGGACATCACCAGTCAGGCCTATGTGGCCTCACAGGGTGACGTGTTCATGATCACCGTCATGGCTGGGGATCGCAAATCGGCTTCTGCTTTTGTGAAAAAGCATGTTAAAAGCGCAGATTTTCCTGCCTTGCTGCCCAAATAAGAAAAATCAACCTTTTTGATAAAAAGCGGCCATCCCTCAAGGAATGGCCGCTTTTGTGTTCTGAAAATGCAGCAATATTACCCGTGGCCGCAGTCTTGCCATATTTTTTTAAGGTACACGACGAATTTTTCATCATATGTACCGTCTTTTCCATATCTTGCTCTTCTTCTATCCAGCAACTGCTTACTACGTGCGAGGGCCTTTCGTACTGGCGTATAGGACGGATCTTCCTCAACCGTGACTTCATGATCTTCATTTACATCCAACACCCGGTAACGCCTGGGCACTTTCCAGAATCGAATGCACATTTGAAACAAAAAACTGTTTACGTTGAAAAGTCCCATGCCACCTTTTTGGGGCGCAAAAAGTTCGGTATACTCCTGCCGTTTATCCAGGCCGATTTTCTCATAACCCGTGGCGCTGTTAAAGCCAAGATCAGTAAAATAGGATGCGGAATGGTAGTAGTACTGAGGCAAGTCAGCGCAGTTCATACGCACACCGTAGTCGCCGTCTTCCGCGCCATAAAGCCCGTAATCTTCATTCCAGACGCCAAGAACATCCGACACGGTCTTGGGAACCAGCATGCACTGACCTTGCAGGTTACTGAAGCAAATACCCAGCCGTCCGTCAGGCGTCTCTATTCCCCCGGGGTTCATGTGCATCTGTTCAACAGTGTGGCTGGGGCCAAGAGTAGAAAGCGGTTTACCGTGTTGCCACAAGGAGAAGAGCCTTTCCAGCCAATCTGGCCCCTTTACGCATACATCATTGTCCAGCTTCAGGTAATAGGGGGCGTCCACGGCATCCCAGCCTATATTACAAGCGCATGATATGCCCATATTTTCTGGCAGAAGAAAGAGATTGTCGATAATTCCGTCAGATTTGAACTGCCGCAGGCGTTCTCGCAGTTCCGGTGAGCTGCCATTGTCTACAACAGTCACCGTATACGGAATAGCAGAGCTGGTTTTACGCAGAGCAAGAATGGTCTTTTGTGTAAACAGAGGCCTGTGAAATACGGGAATAGTTATATTCACCAGAGGAGAAGACACGTTTGCTCCCTTATTTTTGTGACCACCCGTGTGGTGCTCTGCCGGACCAGCTACAGCCTGCAAGGTAATGGCACCGTTACTTTGCCGTATGCGCTATTGCTGAATACTGACGCGCACCTCGCAATTCTGCTTGGATATGTGGCCGAAAGACATGAGATACGAAACAGACATTCATTACAAAAACAAGGGACTCCATTTCGGCAGTGCATACAGTCTTCGCTTTATGCCTGCAATATTACCATTTTCCATAAACAAGAAGAGGCATGACAATAAAAATATCACAAATATCCATATCCACCTTGCATAAAAAGAGCAATCAGCCACGTGTGTGCCACACCAAAAGGGCAAATGTCAGGAGCACAGGGAAGGCACCCCGCTGCCGAGCCCGTACATACAATCTTCTTGCTACTTTTTATTTTTTTGTGTTACTAAAGATGAAGCGTCACGATGCCGCCAAACTTTATCCAAGGCCGAAAAATTCAACGGAAGGATGCAATTATGTGGAAATTCTGCTGCGTGTGTATGGCCCTTGCACTGCTTTGGGGAACCCAGGCCCAGGCCCATTTTGGCATGGTCATTCCTTCCACTCCCACCATCACGGATAAAAAAGAATCCCCCTTGAAGCTTGATATTGCCTTTGCGCATCCAATGGAACTGCAAGGCATGCCCATGGTGGAACCCAAGGCTTTTACC
Source organism: Desulfovibrio intestinalis (assembly GCF_014202345.1). Lineage (NCBI taxonomy): Bacteria > Pseudomonadati > Thermodesulfobacteriota > Desulfovibrionia > Desulfovibrionales > Desulfovibrionaceae > Desulfovibrio > Desulfovibrio intestinalis. Next base: position 180,632 of record NZ_JACHGO010000002.1, on the reverse strand, counting down.
GTGACTCATGACGGCGCAGCCGAAGATCTCAAAAGCCTTCTCAAGCCCGCAACCATTCTGGGCAACAAAGCCTGGACAGCATCCTACACCATCAAGAAACCCGGTGTGTATCAGTTTGCCGTGGAACCGCAGCCTTATTTTGAACCTGCCGAAGACTGCTACATCATCCACTACACCAAGACAGTGGTTGCGGCCTTTGGCGAAGAAGAAGGCTGGGGCCAGCCCTTGGGCCTCAAGACAGAAATCGTTCCGCTCACCCGTCCCTTTGCCAATTATTCGGGCAACGTTTTTCAAGGTCAGGTCTTGCTGGACGGCAAGCCCGTGCCCGGTGCAGAGGTAGAAATAGAAAGCTACAACAAAGGCAAGGGACACACCGCGCCCAACGAATTTTATGTCACACAGGTCGTCAAGGCCGACCAGAACGGCGTGTTTACTTATGGTGTGCCGTGGGCTGGCTGGTGGGGCTTCGCTGCCCTGAATACAGCCGAGGAAAAGATGGATCATCAGGGTGAGGCCAAATCCGTTGAACTGGGCGCCGTAATTTGGGTCAACTTTGCCGCGCCCCGCGTAAAATAAACTGCTTTCAGTTCCGTCAGGCGCTTGCAGCTCTGGTATCCACAGGATATGATAGAAAATGTGAGCAAAGTCTGCCCCAAGGCCCCATGCCGCAGTTCACGGCATGGGGCCAGATTGCAAAAAGTTCAGACGGCATGTTCCGCATGTGTCCGCCCGGTATAAGGATAACCTATGCATATCGCTGAAGGCGTTCTGTCCCCTCCCATTCTGGCCGCCGGGTACGCACTGACAGCCATTGGCACGGCCATCGGCCTGCGCAAGCTGGACTACGACCAACTCATGACCGTGGCCATTCTTGCGGCAACCTTTTTTGTGGGATCCCTTATTCATGTGCCCATAGGCCCCTCAAGCGCGCACCTTATTCTCAACGGTCTTCTGGGCGTTCTGCTTGGATGGGCTGTCTTTCCTGCCATTTTATCGGCGCTGGCCCTGCAGGCTTTACTTTTCCAGTACGGAGGAATCGTAGTTCTGGGGGTTAACACCTTTACCATGGGCTTTTCCGGCCTTGTGGCCTGGTATGTTTTCCGCCTTCTTGTCCGGCTTTGGCCCGGTATGAAAGGACTGAGAGCTGCGGCCTTTTGCGGAGGAGCCATAGGGGTATTAGGCGCGGGTTTGCTCACGGCGCTGGCTTTGGCGTTTAGTGACGAAGGTTTTCTTACAGCCGCGCGGCTCATTTTTCTCGCGCACCTGCCCGTGATGCTGGTTGAAGGGCTTATAACCATGTTCACTGTGGGTTTCATTGCCAGGGTTCGCCCGGAAATGTTGCACCCTTCCTGCCCGCAATGCCCGCAACATTCGGCCTGAGCGCCACCAGAACAGGAGCGTTTATGTTCTACTGTCGTCACGCCTCCGCTCACGCTGCCAGCACAAGCTGTCACACTGACATGCCCTGCGGTTTCGGGGCGCGGCCGTGCCTTGGCGCTTTGGCTCCACTTTCCACGTCACTTGTGATCCTTGTGCTCACTACGGCCTTGCTGCTTCTTTTTCAGGTTCCGGCAATGGCCCACAGGGTCAATATCTTTGCCTGGACCGAAGGGCCGCAGGTTATTGTCAAATGTGGTTTCAGCGGCGGCAACAGCGTCAAAAACGGCGACATCACAGTATATGACGCTGCAACCGAAAAAGTACTGCTTCAGGGCCGCACCAATGCCGAAGGCCTTTTTCGTTTTGACATTCCGCCCGCAGGAAAAGAGCACGGCCTGCGTATACGCATCAATGCGGGCGAAGGACATCAAAACGAATGGCAGATGGATGCAGCCGAGTTGGCGCAGGCTCCTGCCACCACAACAGCCAGCGCGGCTGCCGGAGTAACAGGCGAGGCAACAGGCGGGCCAACGCCAGCCCTGCCACAGAATGCCGGAGACGTACATTCCCCAAAAACGGAAAACGCAAAGAGCAGTCAGCCAGCATTGCTGCTGAAAAACTCGGGCGCGCCAGCAACCGACCCCCAAATTTCTGGCTCCGGCCCTGCCAGCGCGGAAGAAGTACGCAGCATTGTTGATGCCGCCCTTAACGCGCAGACAGAAAAATTCAACGCTCTGCTCGACGCCCGCCTGTCCCCCCTGCGGCGCCAGCTGGCAGAAATGCGCACAGAAGGCCCGGGCGTGCGCGAAATTGTAGGCGGTATGGGCTGGTTTGTTGGATTGGCCGGGCTTGCCCTTTACTTCCGCTCACGGCGGCGTTAACAGTCGGCATGCTTGACCAACCCTTTGTTCGCCCTTCGGTCATACAGAACATTGACCCGCGCGCGCGCATGGCAGTTGCGGGGCTGACCGCCCTCTGCCTTTCGCTGTTGCAGAACGTGGCCGCGAGCCTCGCTGGCCTGGGTCTGGGCCTGTGCCTGCTGGCCCTGGCGCGCCCGCCCCTGCGCCCTCTGCTGCACCGCCTGGCCATAGTAAACATCTTTGCGCTCTTTCTGTGGTGTGTTACCCCGCTGACCATGCCGGGTCAGGAAGTGGCCCGCTGGGGCATTGTGAGTCTGAGCGCCGAAGGCCTACATCTGGCCTTGCTGGTTACCATCAAATCCAACGCCATTGTCTGCGTTTTTCTGGCCCTGATTGCCACAATGAACACGCCAACGGCAGGGCATGCCCTGGAATGCCTGCATTGCCCCCGCAAACTGGTTTTCCTTTTTCTGTTTACAGCCAGGCATGTGTACGACATTGCCCAGCAATGGGAGAGTTTGAGCGTGGCCGCACGTCTGCGCGGCTTTCGCCCGCGCACAAACGTGCACACCTACCGTACGGTGGCGTCCCTCCTGGGGCTTTTGCTGGTGCGCAGTTACGAACGCTCGCAGAGAGTGCGCGAGGCAATGCTGCTGCGCGGATTTTCAGGGCAGTTCCGCACGGTAGCGGTATTCAAGGCACGGCCTGCGGATGCCCTTTTTGTTCTACTGATGCTTCTTTGCCTTGCGGGGCTTATTGCTATGGAACACCGGGATAAAATTTATGGCCTGTAGTATGGAACCGAAGCACATCTTCCGCCTTGAGAACATCCATTTTCACTACGAGCGGGACGGCAACATTCGCCCCGTGCTCCAGGGCGTTGACCTGAGCCTTATGCCCGGTCAGCACATTGGCTTCTACGGCCCCAATGGCAGCGGAAAAACAACGCTTTTTCGTTGTATTACGGGCCTGATAAAACCCCAGCAGGGCTGCGTGCGCTTTCATGGCCAGAAAATGTACACCGATAAGGATTTTCACAGCCTGCGTTGCGCTGTGGGTTTTGTGCTGCAACATGCCGGGGACCAGTTGTTCTTCCCTTCTGTACTGGAAGATGTGGCCTTTGGCCCTCTCAATTTGGGTCTTTCCCCTGAAGAAGCACGGCAACGCGCCCTGGAGACATTGCAGGAACTGGGTCTGGATGGCTTTGAAAACAGGCTTACCCACAGGCTTTCCGGCGGCGAAAAAAAACTGGTTTCTCTGGCGGCAGTACTGGCCATGCGGCCCGAAGCCCTGCTGCTCGATGAGCCCACCAACGGACTAGACAACGAAGCCCGGCAGCGCATCATTGATATTTTGCAAAAGCTTCCAACAGCCCGCATAACCATATCGCACGATTGGGATTTTCTTGCCCAGGTATCCTCAACGTACCTGACCTTGTCGCAGGGCCGCCTTGACGGTTGCGCGCCCAGTTTCAACCATGTCCACGCACATGCACATCCTCTGGGCGACGAACCCCACGCCCATTGACCTGACATCAAGATTTCTGCACTGACATACGGTTAAGAGAACTCCATAAAAAAACACCTCTCCCAACGAGGTGTTTTTTCTATAACTGCTGGCAGGACTATACCCCAACACCGACCGCTCTCAGTTTATCAATAAATTAACTCTAATACGCATATCAGCGTTGCTAAAATATTCTATTAACACGATGCCGTAATAGAATACTAATTTCCATCTCAATCTGAGCGGCAGATGCGGCAATGGCATAATCATTCCATACCTGGGACACCCTAACTAATCTAATAAGTTAAAAAAAATCACCTCAACACCAATGTTGGTAACTAGTACTAGATTTTTACCTTTATACAGGGTATTTTTTAACCGTATTTACCCAATAATGTAATTTGCACATATTCCAAAAAGTATTCTTCGCCTGCCATTTGCCATATCTTTTCAACATATTAATTTTTTTGACCAAAAATCAAAAAAAGGCCTTTTATGCCCAAACAGTCGAGTCTTTTCGCCCAATTCATACAAATTGAAACCCGCGATCCTGTGTGGGAATGGCATATCCCGTCAGACAGACTTTTTTTGAGCTCTGGAGCTGTCACCCAGCTGCGGCTTCAAGACAATATCCCCCACAGCATGAAAGAATTTTTGACCCACTGCCCCCTGGAGGGATTGTCCTCATATCTCGAATCAGTAGAAAAAGTTCTCAATGGCTCACAAGGCCCGCACCTGGAGCTTATTTACCCGTTAGACAATCTTATGGTGCGTGCGCAAATGCTGGTTTTACAGCGCGATATTTTTGGCCGTGGTTCTATTTTGGTGGGTAGCCTGACCGTCATTGACAAACAAACATTCGGCCCCGTCGTTGTACCTGTTATGGACGCCCCCCCGCAGACTCAAACTGCAGATTCTTTTACTGATGCCAGCCGCCTGCTACTGGCCCTCAACGCTGCAAGTGACGGACTATGGGATTGGGACACCAGCACCAATGCCATCTATTTCAGCCCGCGTTACTTTTCAATGTTGGGATATGATAATGACGCGTTTCCTCATGTGGCAGAATCCTGGATCAGCAAAGTTCACCCTGATGATTTTGAAAATATCATTTCCGAGCAGATGAAAATCATCCAAACCGCCGCATATGGCGACAACTTCGAATGTACCTACCGGATGCTTCGTGGCGACGGCGCATGGGCCTGGATTCTAAGCCGGGGCTATGTCACCCATCGGGACGCCAGTGGGAAGGCCACCCGCCTTGTGGGACTGCATACAGATGTGAGCGCCAGTCAGGGCGACCGCGCAAGGCTTGAAGACCTGGTGCGTAATGATGCCCTTACCGGCCTGCGCAGTCGCGCCTACTACGGAATGACAGTAGAGAGGCTGGAGCAGCAAAAAGTGCGCCCAGTCAGCATCATCTTCTGCGATATGGACGGTCTCAAGCTGGTTAACGACCATCTGGGGCATCCCGAAGGCAGCAAAATGCTCTGCCAGGCAGCGCTTATTTTGCGCCACAGCCTTTGCGCCGTTGACTGTATCGCCCGCATGGGCGGTGACGAATTCGTCGCCATATTGCCGGAATGCCTGCCAGAGCAACTTACGGTTGCCATTGAACGTATTAATAAAGCCTTTGAGGAGTATAATACCGACCCGGATAATATTCCGATACGCATGTCCATCGGCAGCGCCTGCGCCGAAGATATGGAAACGTCGTTGGCTGATCTTCTGGTTACCGCTGACCGGGACATGCTGCGGGTGAAACACCTAGGACGCGCGTCCTGGCGCGCTCACATCAAAAACTGGATAGAAATGCACACAGATAAAACCGTACAGCTTGAAGACGCCCGCTATATGTAACCCCATGCAAAGCATGCCCCTTGACGCGGGCTGTGCTTTGCGACAAAGTGTGTCCATGTCGGACGATAACCCTCCCCCTACTCTGGCCGTGGACTCTCCCGCAACTGAATGCCCCGTTGTGCAGGAGACCGAGAGCGGCCAAAAGTTACTACAGTTTTTGCAGCGCCGTCTTAATCTCCCTCAAGCCATGTTGCACCGCTGGGTGCGCACTGGTCAGGTGAGGATAAACGGTGGCCGATGCAAACCTTTTTCTCGCGTACAGGCTGGCGATACTGTTCGCCTGCCCCCCTTTGCCATAAGGATGTCCGCGCAGTGCGACTCGGCGCTGCCTGAACCCGTACGCGAAGCACGCAGTGATAAAGACCCTGCAAGCGCGCCGCCTCTGCCTCCTCTTGTGGGCACCAGCGGCTACCTGTGGGCCTTTGACAAGCCCGCAGGGCTGCCTACCCATCCCGGTACCGGGCACGAAGACAGCCTGACAACACGGCTGGCACAGCATTTTTCAGAAGCAAGCTTTATGCCCACCCCTGTACACAGGCTGGACAGGGAAACTTCTGGCATTCTGCTTGTGGCCGCCTCTTACGCAGCCCTGGATGAAGCCCAGCGTGCCCTGCGCGGGCAGCACATGGTCAAGGAGTACGTGGCCTGGATTACAGGCCGCTGGCCCCATGAAGAAACCTGCCTTGTGCGGCATTTTTTGCGTAAGGACAGCGTGCGCGGCTTCGAAAAAATGTGCGCTGTAAGCGCAGACGCCCCCGAAGGCAAAGAAGCGCTTTGTCTGGTACGGCCCATACAGGTTGAAGACGGAGCAAGCCTCGTGCAGATTCGTCTTCTTACAGGCCGCACGCATCAGATACGCGCCCAGCTTTCAAATCTGGGGTACCCAGTGCTTGGCGACGCCAAATACGGCACTGGCCGACCAGGAACTGCGCTGTATCTGCACGCGCTGCGGATGGTTCTGCCCGAAAGCCAGGCGTTTACCAGCTTGCCTGCCTGGACAGGCCAACGTGCCCTGCGCTCCCTGCCTGAACCCATTGACTGTGGCGCCACACTGGCCTCACCGTCGGCCCCCCAGTGCGGGGTCTTCCCATTGGGCGACGATGGTGCTACAATTTCTCTTTTACATTAGAGTCCGCACTGGCGGGCCACACAAATGCGCCCCGCGCACTGCACGCGGCCTCATCTTCAGGCCGCCACAAGGTTATCGTCATGGCTGAAAATCTGCCACGCATCATTCTTGTGGGCCGCCCCAATGTGGGCAAGTCCACTTTGTTCAATCGTCTCATCCGCAGCAATCGCGCTATCACCCACGACAGGCCCGGCATCACCCGCGACCGTATGGACGGTGTGGTACGGCGCAAGGACATGCCCGTCTTCGGCATTGTGGACACAGGCGGCATCACGCTTGACGCTCACGCCATGGTGGTTGAAGGCCCGGAGGGCATTCGCGGTTTTGAGCAGGATATTCTGAACCAAACCGAGGCAGCGCTGAAAGACGCGACCGCCGTGGCCTTTGTTGTGGATGGCCGCGATGGCCTGCTGCCGCTGGACGAACATCTGGCCGCGCATGTCAGGCGTAAGGGCTTGCCCACGCTTTGCGTCGTCAACAAGGTAGACGGCGCGGAGCACGAAGACGAGCGCATGGCGGAGTTTCACGCCCTGGGCTTTCCCCTGCTGGCCGTCTCTGCCGAGCATGGCCACAACATGAATGCCCTTGTTGAAGACCTCACCGCCCTGCTGCCCGAAGAAAGCTCCGAAGAGCCTCCGGCCCCGCCAACGCTGCGCCTGGCCATGCTGGGACGCCCCAACGCGGGCAAGTCTTCTCTTATCAACGCGCTGTCGGGCGAAGACCGCATGATTGTTTCCGACGTGGCTGGCACCACCCGTGACAGCGTGGACGTACGCTTCACCAAGAATGGCAAAGACTATACCTTTGTCGATACGGCGGGTGTTCGTCGGCGCACAAAAATTACGGATAACGTTGAAAAGTATTCGGTCAACTCGGCCATCAAGTCGACCACCAAGGCAGACGTTACCCTTCTGACTCTGGATGCCGCCGAAGGCGTTAGCCAACAGGACAAGCGCCTGATGGACATGCTCAACACGCGTAAGACCCCCTTTATGATCCTTATCAACAAATGCGACCTTGCCCCGCGCAACGCATTGGATCAGCTGAGAAAAAATATCAACGAACTGCTGTCTTTCTGCCAGCATGTGCCTGTTCTGCTGGTTTCTGCCCTGTCGGGCAAGGATCTGCACAAGATTTTGCCTCTGGCACAAAAAATTCATGAAGAATGCAGCGTCCGTATCTCCACGGGCAAGCTCAACCGCGCGATGGAAGAAGTGCTTACCCGCCACCAGCCCCCTGTGGTCAAAAGGTCACGGGCCAAGTTCTTCTACCTTACCCAGGCTGAATCCCAACCGCCGACCTTTGTCTTTTTCGTGAGCGATTCCGAGCGCGTGCCTGAAAGCTATGTTCGCTACCTTGAACGGGCTCTGCGAAAAATATTTGAAATCAGCCACGCCCCCATGCGGTTACACCTGCGTTCAAGCCACAAGAAAAAAACTAAATAGCGCCGTTTTTGACAGCCAGTTCCTGACCAGGTGTTGCTGTCACGCCGCATATGTTTGCAGAAGTTCGAATGTGAAAAAAACGCATTCGAACTTCTGTTTTACATGGGCCGCAACCATGCCCATCACCCAGTTGAGACTTGACAAACGCCGGAACCTCGCATTGACAGAAGGTCTGCAATAAGGCAATAAAAAAGCCTTCATCTAATCTGACGTGCAAAGTCTGCGCGCACAATTTCTCGTAGGAGGGGCAGATGAAAAAAGGTATGACATGGCTTGCCGCAATGGCTGTTTGCGTGACTTTGGCCGCGCCTGCTCAGGCTGCTGATCCCATCAAGATCGGCGTTCAGGGTGCCCAGTCCGGCGATCTGGCCTCTTACGGCGTGCCCAGCTTGAACGCTGTGAAGATCGTTGTGGACGAAGCCAATGCCAAGGGCGGGCTGCTTGGCCGCACCATTGAAGTGGTGGCTCAGGACGACCAGTGCAAGCCTGAAATGGCAACCAACGCTGCAACCAAACTTATTTCCGATAAAGTTGACGCCGTTGTTGGCCCCATCTGCTCTGGCCCCACCAAGGCTTCGCTGCCAATGTTTCAGGAAGCCGCCCTTATTGCAGTATCCCCCACTGCGACCACGCCTGGTCTGACGGAAGACGGCAAGAACCCGCTCTTCTTCCGCACAGTGGCCAACGACAATGCCCAGGCCTCGTTGACCAGCGACTTCATGCTCAACAACCTCAAGGTCAAAAAAGTCGCCTACCTGCACGATAACGGTGACTACGGCAAGGGTTTTGCCGATAAGAACCGCGAAATAATGGAAAAAGGCGGCACGGAAACCGTGCTTTTTGAAGCCGTTACTCCTGATGCCGTGGACTTTTCCGCTGTGGTGCGCAAACTGCGCCGCGCCAAGCCCGACATCATTGTTTTCGGCGGTTACCAGCCCGTGGCCTCCAAGCTGTTGCAGCAGATGCGCCGCGACAACCTGAAGACCCCGCTCATCGGCCCCGACGGCGTGAAGGACGAAACCTTCCTCAAGATGACTGGCAAGGACAGCGAAGGCACATACGCCTCCTACCCCAAGGACACCAGCACCCTGCCCGAATACAAAAAGGCGCGTGAAGCCCACATCAAGGCTTTCGGCAGCGAACCTGGCTTCGGCTACTACAACGCCTATGCAGCGGCCCAGTGCCTGCTGGCCGCAATGGAAAAGGCCGGCAGCACCGATACCGCCAAGATCAAGGACGTTCTGCGCGAAAACCAGGTGGACACCCCGCTGGGCAAGCTCAGCTTCAACGCCAAGGGTGATGCCGCTGGCATGGGCCTTTCCATTTACCAGGTCAAAGACGGCAAGTTTGTGGAACTCGACCACAGCATCGTCCTTGAATAGATGATCAAGGGGGGCGCGGCCAAGGCCGCGCCCCCGTTTTCGCACGCATTTTCGGCCCCGGCCGACGGCACAACGGAACTTATGCCAGTGAACAACTGATTTCTGGCACGCGGGACGGCATGGATATCCAATTTTTTATAGAACTTTTCTTTGGTGGGCTCACCAGAGGCAGTATCTACGCGCTCATTGCCCTGGGGTATACCCTGGTTTATGGCATTATTGAGCTCATCAACTTTGCGCATGGCGAAATTTACATGCTCGGTGCCTTCACGGCCCTGTTGGTAGCCGGAGTGCTGGGCGTGTACGGCTTCCCCGCCGGGGGCATTCTGATAGTTGCAGCCCTGGCGGCCATCGTCTGGTGTGCGGCATACGGCTACACGCTCGAAAAGGTGGCTTACAAGCCCTTGCGCGGCGCCCCCCGCCTTTCGCCCCTTATTTCCGCCATCGGCATGTCCATTTTCTTGCAGAACTATGTGCTGCTGGCTCAGACGGCGGACTTTGTGCCCTTTCCGAACCTGCTTCCGGAAATGGAATTTCTTGACCATATCGGCAACGTTATGGGTCCCAGCGATTTTCTCATTCTGATGGTCAGCACCCTGGCCATGTTGGCCCTTTCGCTCTTCATCCGCTACACCAGAATGGGCAAAGCCATGCGCGCTACGGCGCAGAACCGCAAAATGGCTCTGCTGCTGGGCATCAACGCCGACCGCATTATTTCGCTGACATTTATCATTGGCTCATCCCTGGCGGCTTTGGGCGGCGTGCTCATTGCCTCCCATATGGGGCAGGTCAACTTTGGCATAGGCTTTCTGGCGGGTCTCAAAGCCTTTACGGCGGCAGTGCTTGGCGGCATCGGCTCCATCCCCGGAGCCATGCTTGGCGGCCTTGTGCTGGGACTGGCCGAAAGCTTCACGACTGGATACTTTTCGGGCAACTATGAGGACATGCTGGCCTTTGCCATACTGATCCTCATCCTTATCTTCCGGCCCGACGGCATTCTGGGCAAAGCCAAAGTGCAGAAGGTGTAGCCATGCAAAGAGTTATCAAGGCCGCTATTGCGGCACTCTGGTTCATGCTGCTCACGCTGCCCGTTCTTGGCATCAAGCTGAACACCATTGAACGCACAGTCTCTTGGCGTCTGGACCGTATCGTACTTTTGGGCATAGCCATTTTCGGGCTTGCCATGCTTTGGGACTGGTGCTTCTCACGCAAGGCAAGAGGTCTTGCCATCATCAAACTTCCTGATGGTTTTGGACTTGGCCCCGCCATGGCCGCCCTGTCGCAAAAGCCCAAGCTCATGATGACCAGCCTGGCGGTTCTTGCGGCAATCATGATTGCCATGCCTCTGGTGAGTTCATTTTACCAGACCAACATCATGATCTCGGCCTTGCTCTATGTGATGCTGGCTCTGGGTCTGAACATCGTGGTTGGCCTTGCCGGGCAGCTCGTGCTTGGCTATGTGGCTTTTTATGCCGTGGGTGCTTACGCTTATGGCCTTCTGCACCAGTTTTTCGGCTTTGGCTTCTGGGTATGCCTGCCCATTGGCGGCTTTGTAGCCGTTATTTTTGGCCTGGCTCTGGGCTTCCCGGTGCTGCGCCTGCGCGGCGACTATCTTGCCATTGTCACACTTGGTTTTGGTGAAATAGTGCGTCTGGCCCTGCAAAACTGGACCAGCCTCACAGGCGGGCCGCGCGGCGTGAGTAATATTCCCCGCCCCGGCTTTTTTGGCATGCAGATGGACATCAGCACCAGCACTACCTATGTGTACTACCTTGTACTGGTGGCGGTGGTGGTTACTATCGTGGTTATCAGCAGGCTCAAAAACTCACGAGTGGGCCTGGCGCTGCAAGCCCTGCGCGAAGATGAAATAGCCTGTGAAGCTATGGGCATCGACATCATGCGCGTCAAACTTTCGGCCTTTGCCCTCGGCTCCTGCTGGGCTGGTTTTGCCGGAGTTATTTTTGCGGCCAAGACCACCTACATCAATCCGTCAAGCTTCACCTTTATGGAATCAGCCATGATTTTATCTATGGTGGTGCTTGGTGGCATGGGCTCCATTACGGGCGTGGCCATAGCTGCTCTCATTCTTATTCTCGCACCGGAATATTTACGGGCCTTTTCAGAGTATCGCATGCTTATTTTCGGAGCCATCATGGTCATCATGATGATTTTCCGGCCTCAGGGTCTTATCAGCGGTGAACGCCGCCGGTACCGCATCAGCGCCCTCCACGGCACTGAAGGAGGCCGCCAATGAAACCCGTACTTGAAGTGCAGGATCTGTCGCAGGATTTCGGTGGTCTGCGGGCGCTCAACGAATTGTCGCTCACAGTCAACAGCGGCGAAATTGTAGCTCTTATCGGCCCCAACGGCGCTGGTAAAACCACGTTTTTCAACTGTGTGACTGGCATCTACACCCCTACCGAGGGCAAGATGTTTCTTCACAACAGCCAGGGCGAACCCCAGTTGCTCAACGGCAAAAAGCCGCACGTCATCACGGCTATGGGCATGGCCCGTACCTTTCAGAATATTCGCCTTTTCAGCGATATGACGGTGCTTGAAAACGTCATGATTGGCCGCCACTGCCGCACACGCACGGGCATTATGGGCGCCATCATGCGCGACGGCCGCAGCCGCCGTGAGGAACAGGAGAGCATCGACGCAAGTTACGCCCTGCTGGAACTTGTACGCTTGCAAGACTTCTGGAATGAAGCCGCGCGCAACCTTCCGTACGGCGCGCAGCGCCGGCTGGAAATTGCCCGCGCTCTGGCCACGGAGCCGCGCATGCTGCTGCTGGACGAACCCGCCGCAGGCATGAACCCGCAGGAAACCAACGAGCTCAAGGATCTGGTCTGCTCTATCCGTGACAATCAGCAGCTTTCGATTCTGCTGATTGAACACGATATGGGCATGGTTATGTCTCTTTCAGACCGTATTTACGTTATGGAGTACGGTTCGTGCATCGCCACCGGCAAACCCGAAGAAATACGCGCCAACCCGCGCGTCATCAAGGCATACCTGGGAGAAAGCGATGCTTGAGCTGCGTAACGTTGATACCTTTTACGGCAATATTCAGGCCCTGCGGGATATTTCTCTCAAGGTGGATGAAGGTGACATCGTAACCCTTATCGGGGCCAACGGTGCGGGCAAGTCCACCACTCTCATGACCGTGTGCGGCATAAACCGTCCACGTCAGGGTGAAATATTCTGGTACGGCAAGCCCATACATACGCTGCCCCCGCACGAAATCGTGGCTCTCGGCATTTCTCAGGTGCCGGAAGGCCGCTTGATCTTTCCTGATTTGAGCGTGCGCGAAAATCTGGATCTCGGAGCTTTTTTGCGGCAGGACAAGGACGGGGTCAAGGACGATCTGGACTATGTGTTCACCCTGTTTCCCATTCTTGCAGAGCGCCGCAAGCAGGCTGGCGGCACGCTTTCTGGCGGTGAGCAGCAAATGCTGGCCATCAGCCGCGCCCTTATGGGACGCCCCAAGCTGCTGCTTCTTGACGAGCCCTCGCTGGGTCTTGCGCCCATTATAATTCAGCAGATTTTTTCCATTATCCAGAAGGTCAACGCCAACGGCACCACGGTCTTTCTGGTGGAACAGAACGCCAACCAGGCTTTGCGCATTGCCACCCGTGGTTATGTGATGGAAAATGGCCGCATTGTCATGAGCGACAGCGCCGCCAACTTGCTGAAAAGTGAAGAAGTGCGCACCGCCTATCTGGGCATGTAACTCGGCTGACTAAGTCTGCCCTTTTGGGCGCAAATATATTTGGCGTGGCGTTCTCTGCTGGAGAACGCCACGCCTGTTTTTTCATGCCCCGCCGTACAGGGGCTGTTTCTAGATTAATAATTTTGCGCCAAGGGCAAGGAAAAAGGCTTTTTTACGAGAGGAGTGCACTTTTGCGGTACATGACGGGAGTAAAAAATGGTCTTTTGACGTAGCCAGTTGGACAAAAGAATTATTTAAAAATAGCCCCTAGAGCAGAGTAACTTTGAAAGAATTTACCTGATACAGCATGGCAACTCCCTGCCAACACAGCGCTATCTTGCAGTATACCCGCCATCCACAGGATAAAATCCGCCAGTGATAAAAGAGGCTTCATCGGACAAAAGAAAGGCTGCCGTCCTGCCAACTTCAGACGGTTCGGCCATGCGTCCCATGGGGTGCGTTGCCGCCATTTGCTGACGCACATCATCCGGCAGTTCCTTCATGCGTGGTGTGTCTACATATCCCGGCGCGATGGCGTTAATGCGCACCCCGGCCGTCGCATACTCCAAGGCAGCTGACCGGGTCAGGCCGAGCACCGCGTGCTTTGCTGCGGTATACGGCGCAATGCCGGGTATGCCTACGGCTCCGTTCACGGCAGACAGGTTGAGCACTGCGCCGCCTCCAGACGCCAGTATGGCGGGTATGGCGTACTTCATACCATAAAAGACGCCGCTCACGTCCGTCTGCATGACATCCTGCCAGTCGTCGACGCTGTAATCGCAGATGGATACGCCGTGCGGCCCGGTAATACCCGCATTGTTGACCATGTAATGGAGCGCGCCGAAGCGCTTCATTACGGAATCCACAAGATTTTTCACTGAAAGGTGGTCTCTGACATCAACTTCCATCGCCACAGCCCGCGCACCTGAAGGATCAATACGCCGGGCGGTGTCTGCAGCGCCAGAAAGCCCGCGTGCCGTAATGACGACCGTAAGGCCATGCTCGAACAAAGCCTGCGCGATTGCTTCACCAACGCCAGTGGAGGCCCCGGTAACGATAACTATACTGCCAGTAAATTTCATCAGCGTGTTCCTCTTTTATTTCACTCTTTGCAGCACGAATTTTCCGAACCAGTAATCTTGCGGCAAAGATCGGAAAACATTTTGATTTCCTCTGGCGACAAAGCGTCTTCTATGCGCACAAGAATTTCACTTCTGAATTTTTCGGCCCGCTCAAGAAAGCCCCTTCCCTCATCTGTGATAGATATGTGGTACGAACGCCTGTCATGCTCGCTTCTTTTCTGTTCAATGTATTTTTTATCAAGCAAGCGCTTGGTCAGCTTTGAGGCCCCTGACTGCGATATGCCCCGAAGAGCTGCCAGTTCTTTGGTGGTTTTGCTTTCACAGGATGCCAGAGCGTCCAGCACCTGATACTGCGCCGTGGATACGCCGCCAACACTAAACCTGTTGAGCGCGCTGATTACCAAGCATTGAAAGGGAATATAGGATTCTTCGAGGTATTCGCCGTGCATTGCTTCTCCGTATTTTGGCATGCCAGAGCAATTGTATGACTGACGAAATATATGACTATGTCATATATCAGTCAACACGCTTCCCCATCTGCAGTTCGCAACCATTGGGGATGCCCTGGCCTTATTTTCCGGTAACGTTGCCGGGCATGGCCGCTATGGATTCCCCGTCCACGTTGTGTGCATGAAAATTCTTGCGCGCCACCACTTCTGAGGTGTTGGCATAGCAGTAGATGCAGCCGTGCGGGCAGGTGTTGTACTGGCCTACGTCTTTGCAGGGCACACACAGGCAGACCGCCCGCTGGCCGGAATCACGGGAATACTCTGCTTCCAATGAAGAGCCCAAAACGCTGCGCACGCCCGGCAGCCCCATTTGTTCAGCAGCGGCAAGGCCGAAAAGATCCAGTATATCGGGGTGACGGGAAGTCAGGCGAAGTATGAGTTCAGGGTCAGTGCAACGGTTGTGGGCCACACCCTGAGCAGACAGATCTATCTTTTCGCCGCAAGTGAAGGCCCGCATGCCATTCCGAGCGCAAATGGCCGCTATGGCTGCCGCCATATAGCGCATTTCGGCAGGCGTAAAATCTCTCCAGATTACACCCTTGCGCCGCAAATTACCCGCCACCTTGCGGTAAGGAGCAATGTCGGCAAAGCTGAAAACAAGTTTTGTCGTGCAGCCCGCAAGGGATGCAGCCAGCCGCTCCAGCCGATCCAGCAAATCTTCACAGGTGAGCATACGGCTGCCGGAGTTGGCGGCCAGCATAAGAGGATCGAACCGCCACACCACACGTTCCGGCCCCAACAAACCCGCCAGCTGGCGGAACGTTTCTACCCGCTGTGAAATTGGCGGTAGTCCCGGCTCCCAGCCTTCAGCCTCATAATCGTTAAGCGTAAACTGCACATAGTAGGCAAACCCGCGCGCCTCCAGCTCTGTCTGGTACTGGATAAGAGATCCGGGATTCTTGCTCCAGAAGACAACGGCGCGGGCGCGAGTCAGCGACACATACTGCGGCTTGCCGCTGAAAGGGTTGACCCAGCAGGCATACCCGGCCTGTAACCTTTTTATGAACCAGGGCATGTAAAAAGCCGGAACATCTGTGGCGCGGCTCACCGCCAACAGCGAGGGAGCCACGGCCCGCACTGTGCCGGACTCGGTATTTATGGTAACAAGAGGCCATTTCATGAGGCCAGTGTGGCAAGGGCGAGGGCGGGCGTCAATACGCTCCTGAGGGGCCGACGCCCCGTAAGCTTGTTTTGACAAATCTCACGCAGTTGCTATTCTGGCAAAAGAAAAGCCCGTGGGCAAAACCCTAAAAATGCTGGTATTACATGTCTTTTTTCTCCTGGTTACAGCGCATTTTCACTCCCCCATCCACGGGCGACCCTGATCTGGATGTCGAAACACCCAACTTTCAGTGGAACCAGAACGCACGCATTGTGCTGGCCATTATTGTTGTCATTTTATCGGCCTTCGTGGTCTACAGGATATTGTCCTGATGTCAAAAAAACTCTGGCGTCTTACGGTACGAGATGATTTTTCCGCAGGGCACGCGCTGCGACACTACGAAGGCAAGTGCGAGCGCATGCACGGCCATAATTTTGCCGTGGAGCTTACCGTAGAAGGCGAAAAACTTGCTGCTGGCACCGAAATGCTGCTGGACTTCAAGGTACTGAAAAAAGGCCTCAAAGCAGTGCTGGACGCCCTTGACCACCGCCTGCTCAACGAAACGCCGCCCTTTGACCGCATAAATCCTTCATCGGAAAATCTGGCGCGCCATATCTGGCAGGGCATGGAAGCGTTGCTGGCAGCCCACGACGACCCGCAGGCACAGCTTGTACGCCTGTACAGCGTTACTGTTTCCGAGAAGGGCGCGCAAAGCGCCACCTATCTGGAAACAAATTAGGCCAGCCTTACCCGCCACGGAAAATTCCCATGCCACAGGCTCTCTGTCTTCTGCACGCCAATTGCCAGGGCGAAGCATTGCGGCCCTTGCTGGAGAACACCCCGGCCTTTGCGCGGCGCTTTGCCGTCCGCCATTACGTCAATTACACGCGGGAAAATATTGACGACGGCAATTTGAACCAATGCGCGCTCTTTCTTTATCAGCGCCTTGCTCCAAAATGGGGCGACATTTCCACCGATCAGATTCTGCCCCGCCTGCCAAAGAGCTGTCAGCCTATTGAAATTCCAAATCTTTTTTTTAAAGGATATTGGCCGTTCTGGACCAACAAGACGGACATCAACTTTGGCGACAGCTTGCTTGAAAGCCTGCTTGCGCGTGGTCTGACCCCGGAAGAAGCGCTGCATGTATACTTGCGCGCCACACCAGCCATTATGGGCGATGTGGCCGCCGTGGCAGAAGAAAGCCTGCGGCGTGAAGAAGAAAAGCAGGTCGAAAGCCCTATTGTTTGTGCGCCGTTATTGCGTGAACTGTGGCAGCAAGAGCAGCTTTTCATCACCGTTAACCACCCGGGCCGTACCTTGCTGTTTCATGTGGCCGACAGCCTGCTGCGCCTGCTCGGTTTGGGCGGCCTGCCGCAAGAAACCCGGCGTGCCTATGTGCACCCGCTTGAAGACTTCTGGCTGCCCATACACCCCAAAGCCGGAGCAGTTTTGCGCCTGCCCTTTGCCTCCGCCACACGGCGCTACCCGGCGTACCAGACCAGTCTGACCCATGCGCAATATACTGGCTGTTATCTGGCATGCAGAGGCCACAATACAACGGATCTGATAACTTTTTTAAAAAATCTGCCGCCCGAGCATGATGCCTGAACGGCTAAAAAAGGAGTTCTTTATGAAGGTGCTTCTTATCAACGGCAGCCCGCATCCCAAGGGCTGTACTTTCACGGCGCTGTCAACCGTTGCAACGCAACTGGAAAAGAACGGCGTCGAAAGCCAGATGATCCAGATCGGATCCAAAGTCATACGCGGCTGTATTGCCTGTGGAAAATGCAAAGATACGGGCTACTGTATCTTCAAAGATGACCCGGTCAATGACGTGATTGACCTGCTGCGCGCCGCTGATGGCGTGGTTGTTGGCTCCCCCGTGTACTATGCAGGCCCCAACGCTACGCTCTGCGCGCTGCTGGACCGTGTGTTCTTCATGAAATCCGCGCCTTATGCCTTCAAGCCCGCAGCAGCCGTTGTAAGCTGCCGTCGTGGTGGGGCCAGCGCGTCTTTCGACAGGCTGAACAAGTACTTCACCATTGCCCGCATGCCCGTGGTTTCTTCGCAGTACTGGAACTCCGTGCACGGCAACAATGCCGAAGAAGTGGTGCAGGACAAGGAAGGCATGCAGATCATGCGTACCCTTGGCGACAATATGGCGTGGCTTGTCAAATGCATTGCCGCTGGCAAGACCGCCGGAATCAATCCGCCCACCCCTGAATCCTGGGATGCTACCAACTTTATCCGTTAGGCACTCTGCAACTAGAACAGATTAACTTTGAAATGCATTACATTTCAAAGTTGTCATTCTGCCGAAAATGCGATTTTCGGCAGAATCCACGCCGCGTTGCGGCGCGCTGCACGCTTGTGCAGCGTTAGAGCATTTAGACTTTTTCAAAGTTAAAGTGCTCTAGCGGTTTTTGCTATTTGCTGTAAACAGATCAACTGTTGACTGTTCCAAGGGTTTCTCTGAAAACAGAATACAAAACGCCCGAAGACCTTTGCGTCTTCGGGCGTTTTCAATGAACGGCCATCTGCCGTTCATCCGTAACTTGCTCTAGGGCAATTGCGGCTTCAAGGGCATAAGCGCCTTGTAAGGACCGCGAATATTGTACACGAAGTTGGCCATTTTCAGATCGCCGCTGACCAGCATCATGAGCAGCACATTTGAAGCCTTGTCTTCCCGCACGATTCCGTAGCCTTTGACGCCCTGCTGCTCAAAAGTGAATTCCCACTGGCCCTGGCGCTGTACCGGGGTGCTTCCACCCAGACGCTGCGCATTGGCCTTGACCGCGGCTTCGGCTTCTCCTGCCTTGGCAGGGCCGACGATTATAAGAATCGAGGCTTTATGGTCCTTTTGGCCAAGCAGAACCTGAATAGCATCCTTCACCTTGCCTGGGCCGTTAACCACCACCCAGTCGGCAGGCAATTCGAGGCTGTAGTATTTGGTTGTCACAGGCACAGCCTGGGCGCTGCTGGCCAAGGACGACAGCCCCAAGAGAGCCAGAAGGCAAAACAGCGCCCATGTAGTTTTAAAACGGCAAAAAAAGGGCATGGCATTCTCCATTATTTTCTTGAGCAAGCATTTTGAAATTGCCCTGTAGCGGCGTGAGCCGCTACCCGCCACGAGGACGCGGCACTGTTTGTGTGTCTCCACAAATGAAGATGGGGCATTTTCAAGCTTTCAACATATGAATTCTTAAAGATAATCTGCTCTGACAGATCTTACCAGAATCACTTTACGGATCGCGGGCTTTCGTGTCCACAAAAAGGACTTTGTCCCCCCTTGCCCGACGGTAACAATATTTGTAGTATCGCCTCCTAGTGAGGGGTACCATGCTGCAAAAACTGAATTCTTATCGCGCAAAGCTCTATGTTTACCGGTTTGAGATGTTGATGGCTTCCCTTCTTTGCGTTTTTGTTTTCAACATTTTTTTCCCCGACAATATATATGGCGGCATGGCCCAGTCCATCTATTTGCCGTTTCAGTTGCTGGCCGGACTGGTGCTCTTTGAATTCAAAAGGCGCGTCATCTGGCTCATCGTGCTTTTTGGCGTGTTGCTGATGATCTGTCGGTCGCTGAACCTCTTTTTTGCCAGCAGTCTGCTGGCGGAAGTGCTGCTGCTTTACATCTGTTTTTTTGGCAGCGTGACTCTTGAGGTTTTTCGGCAAATTGCCCGCGCCCATATGGTCACCACCCGCATAGTTTACGCGGCCGTGTGCGGCCTCATGCTCATCGCCTACTGCGGTTTTTACCTCTTCCTGGCCATTGAATTTGCCACCCCCGGCTCCTTCAACGGTCTGGGCGAAGGCGAAAATGCCATCAACAATCTTTTCTATTTCAGCTACATCACCATTCTGACCATAGGCTACGGCGACATCACGCCCAACACCTGGATCGCCAAAAATGCGGTGGTGCTGGTGGGCTTTATTGCCTACGTCTACTCCATTGTGGTCATAGCCACCATTGTGGGCAGAGTGCAGCGGGTGCCGCACCCCACCCCAACAGGACAAGACAGCGGCATGCCCAAGGCAGTTCCCCCTGCTTCTCATGCAGTGGCAGGCGCGCAGGGTGCACAAACCGCTCAGGCAAACCCTCAGGCCAATACCCAGACGGCAGCGCATGCCGGACAGGGCACCGCACATGCCGTAACAGATACCCCCGCACATACCGGAACACATACCACAGACCAGGCGCCCCAAGGCTCGATGCAGCAACATGTGGCGCAAGGCTTCGGCTCCGGCCACAGCCAATCCTGACAATATTCAGCTCAAACTCGGCCTTACCGGGCCGCAAAACCATAAAACGTCGGCTGGTCTGCAAAAACCAGCCGACGTTTATATATTTGACTTCCAGCTCTGACAAACCGTTATTCTGCACGAACAACACGCAACAGTGCGCAACGGCAGAAAACAGCGGAAAACAAGGGGCAGACGGGCGGCGCGTAAGCCTCCACAACGGCTGGTTACCGCCTGAAACCGCCTATGCCTTGCGCCGGAACATCCATACCGCCACGCCCACAGTCACAATGCTGATGCAGGTTATCTTGCCCAGGCTGACCGCCGCCGCAGCCACGGTGATGTCTTTAAGAAAAACCCCTTGCGTGATGGCCGTAAAATGCCGCAAAGGATTCAGCTGACTGGCATGCTGCAAAAACAGGGGCATATTCATAACGGGCGTCACTGAGCCTGAAATAAGTATACAGGGCACCCCCACTGTAAACGCGCCCAGAAAAGCCTGCTGCTGTGTGGCCGACAGTGAGGACACCATAAGCCCCACCCCGCCCGCAGCTGCCGCAAATACCAGCATGGCCAGATAGAGCAGCACCACTGACCCGGTAAATGGCACGCCAAAGCCAAACACTGAAATAAGTAAAAATATGGTGCCGTGTATCATGCCGATAAGGCAGCCGGGAACCAGCTTGGCCAGGGCAATCTCAGTGGGTATGGCAGGCGAAACCAGCAGTTGGTCAAAAGTGCCCACCTCACGTTCACGCGCTACGGAAAGCCCTGTGACTACCAGCCCCAGCATAAAACTCAACATGCCGATCAGGTTGGGCAGAAAAAACCATTGAAATTCCAGGTTGGGGTTAAACCAGCAGCGCATGCGTATATCCAGCCGGGGAACCTCGGCGGCAGCGCTTTGCATGGCCTCACCGCGCGGCGTGGCAGCCGCTACCTGGGCAACCATGCGCTCAAGATAATAGGCCGCAATCTGCGCGGCATTGGAGCGCCGTCCGTCCAGAATAACCTGCGCCTCCGCTGGTTCGCCCCTATCAATGCGGCGCGAAAATTCCTCATCAAAAACCAGTACAAAAAGCGCTTTTTGCTGATCTATGGCCGGGCGTATCTGCCCTTCGCCCTGTAAATGCCCGACGCCGCGAAAGGTAGGCGACCCTTCAATGGCGTGTAGTATGTCGCGGCTCCAGCGCCCGCTGTCGTAGTTGAGCACGGCCACGTCCACATTGCGCACTTCCATCGTGGCTGCCCAGCCGAAGATCACAATCTGCATGAGGGGCGGCACAATAATAAGCATGCGCGAAACGCGGTTGCACAGCAGTACCAGCAGTTCCTTGCGCACAATGACGGCCATGCGCCGCACATTCAGGCGAGGAAAAAAATCGCCAAGGCGGGCAGCCGCCCGCGCCCAAAACCCCTTGGCCAGGGGGGAAGCAGAAGATACCGTGCTGCGCCCCGCCATCACACATCCAGCCTTTTGACGAGATTTTTGTAAACCAGCCCCAGCAATATGGCAGCCAGCAGCCCCATAAAAGCCAAACTGGGAGCAAAAATCTCCCACACATCGCCTGTCAGAAAAATGGTGCGCAGGCAGGTATTGAAATAACTGACGGGCAACAGCCGGGTAAGGGCCTGTAAAACGGGAGGCATGCTATTGATGTCAAAAACAAAACCCGACAACAGCAGCGCTGGCAGAAAACCAGAAAACAGGCCAGCCTCTGCGGCCACAAGCTGCCCGCGCAGCGTCACGGAAATCAGCAACCCTTGTCCAAGCGCACTGAGCATGAAGACTGAAGACAGCAACAACAGCACCAGCCAGGACCCGCGAAATGGCACGGCAAAAAGCAGCACTGCCGCCCCTGCGCACAGGGCCATGCTGAACATGCCCATGCAGAAATAGGGTATGAGTTTGCCCAGCAACAGCTGCATGCGGCTGACCGGCGTTGCAAACATTGCCTCCATAGTGCCGCGTTCCCACTCGCGGGCGAAAACCAGAGACGTCAGCAAGGTGCCGATGAGCGTCATGATAACCGTAATGGCCCCCGGCACCAAAAATTGCACGCTTTTGGCCGCAGGATTGTACCAGAAGCGGGTTTGCAGATTAATGGGCTGCTGCGCCGCCACACCGCCGGGCAAGGACGTGGTCTGCCACCGGGTCACAAGCCCCTGACTGTAGCTCTGGATATACTGAGCCGTATTGGGTTCAGATCCGTCCACCAGAACCTGCAGTTCCCCCACCCCGCCACGCTCCAGCGCCGCGTCGAAATCCTGCCTGAACACCAGAATTCCCTGCACGCCAGAATCGCGCATTAGCCGGGCGGCCTCGTCCATACTGCCGACGCCATGCGTGGAAAACCAGGGCGAGTGCGCAAAGTTGGCTGCAAGGTCCAGGGAATGCCTGCCGCCACTTTCATTGAGCACAGCAAGGCGCAGCACGCCCGCATCCAGCGTGATGCCAAACCCGAAGAGCAGCAGAAAGATCAGCGGCAAAACCCCGGCCACCAGATAGGAGGACGGGTCGCGCACGATTTGCTGAAATTCCTTACGGACAAGGGCAAACAGCTGCTGGAGCCAGAGGTTTTGCTTCATACATCTTCACAAAAAGCAGGCGCGCCGTGTTGGCTGACGCGCGTTGTGGTCCGTGCATGCACGAACTATTGAGGGTGCTGCCTGTCGTACTCTTCAATGCTGGCGATAAAGGCTTCTTCCAGCGTGGGGTCTTCCACTGTTTTGCAGGAAGCCTTGAGCTCGTCGGGCGTGCCCATGCGGATCATGGCCCCCCGGTAAATAAGGGCAATGCGGTCGCAGTATTCCGCTTCTTCCATAAAATGCGTGGTGACCAGAACAGCGGCCCCGGCAGTGGTCATTGCCGAAATATGCTTCCAGAAGTCGCGGCGGGTGCGGGCATCGACGCCGGAGGTGGGTTCGTCCAGAAAAAGTACGGGCGGCTCGTGCAGGGTGGCGCACAGCAGGGCCAGGCGCTGCTTCTGCCCCAGTGGCAGATCAGCGGTGCGGCTGCGCAAAAAACTCTGCAAATTCAGGGCGTTCGCCAGCACAGGCAGCAGGGCATCGCGGCGCTTGCGGCTGAGTCCGTAAAGTTCTGCAAATATTTTTATGTTTTCCAGCACCGGAATATCCGGGTACAGAGAAAATTTTTGCGCCATATACCCCAGGTGGGCGCGGGCCTCGCTGCCCGCCGTGAGCAGGTCCATGCCGTCAACAGCGCATTGGCCGGAAGTTGGACGCGAAAGACCGCAGAGCATGCGAAACGTGGTGGACTTACCTGCACCGTTGGGGCCAAGCAGGCCGAAAATTTCGCCGGGCCGCACGTCAAAAGTGATGTCGCGGGCGGCGGTAAAATCGCCAAAGGTCTTGGTGAGCCCCTTGGCCTCAATACTTGGCTGGGACGGGTAATTTGAATCAGGCCCGCCTTGTAACTGACCTGCTCCATCTCCCACATGCAATTTTCCGTAGGGCGAAGGATTTTGATCAATGCCGCCCACAGCGCTCATATAAGCGTCTTCCAGCCGTGGGGGCACTGCCTCGCCGCCTTTGTCCAGAACCTCGCGCCGAAGTTCCGGGGAAGCGCCTTCCGCCAGCACCAAACGGATGCGGCTGCCCTGCACAAGCGCATCCTCAATACCCGGGCACATGCTCCAGGCGGCCAGTTCCTGTCTGTGGGCTCCGGCAGGAGTTTTAAGCAGAAAAACCCGCCCCTGTGCACGCTTGGTGAAATCCTCCGGATCTCCGGCGTAAAGAACGCTGCCCTCGTCCAGCACAATAACCTGTGCGCAGCGCTCGGCCTCATCCAGATAGGCAGTGGCCCAAATGACAGTCATACCATCACGGCTGAGATCCTGCACCATGCGCCACAATTCGCGGCGTGATTGCGGGTCTACCCCCACCCCCGGCTCGTCCAGAAGCAGCAGGCGCGGCGACCCCAAAAGAGCACAGGCAATACCGAGCTTTTGCTTCATGCCGCCGGAAAGACGCCCGGCCAGTCTGTCAGTAAACGGCGCAAGAGAAGTAAACTGCAACAGGCGGTCAAATATGTTCTGGCGTGCCTGCCCTTCCAGACCGCGCAGGCTGGCGTGCAAAAGCAGGTTGCCCATAACGCTGATGTCTTCATACAGGCCAAAACGCTGTGGCATGTAGCCTATGCTGTTGGCGCTCTCGCTCACAAGTTTTTGTGGCGGCCTGCCAAAAACCACCGCTTCGCCGTGCGTTGGAAGCATCAACCCCGCCAAAATGCGCATAAGCGTGGTTTTACCCGCTGCATCCGGCCCCACAAGACCTGTTATACATCCGGCGGGCACCACGGCGGAAATGCTGTTCAAGGCAGTTACTGCATGATTTCCCTTGCCGAAAACCATGCCCAGATCACGCAACTGTACGGCTGAATCACCCTCAATACACGGGGTGTGAGCCGTCGTCATTGCGCTCATGGCCGGGCTGCCTCTTCAACAATAATGGTAACGGGCATGCCCTGACGCATGAGATTTTCCGGGTCTTCGGCCTGTACACGCAGCCGATAGACCAGCGCAGTGCGCACCTCACGGGTTTCCACAGTTTTGGGCGTAAACTCCGCTGTGGGTGAAATGAACCCCACCTTACCGGGAAAGCTTTTGTCAGGAGCCGCATCCACCAGCACGCGCACCGCCATGCCGGGCTTGATGCGCCCAAGATCAGGTTCATCAACATAGGCCCGCAGCCAGACCGGATCTGTAAGCGTGAGCGTATAGACAGTCTGCCCTGTCTGCACGATGGCTCCTGCCTCGCGGGCGCGGGTGAGCACAACGCCTTTTTGCGGGGCCGTCAGTACACTGTCGCGCAACTGGATTTCTGCCCGGTTCAGGGCGGCTTCGGCAGCAGCCACGGCAGCGCGCTGGGCCTGCACTTCCTCTTCTCTGTAGCCGGAAAGCAGCATGTTCAGCTGATCCTGAGCGGAACGGAGCCTGGCCGCAGTTTCGCGAGACTGCGCGCGGGCGTTGTCCAGTTCTTTCTGGGAAATGGCGTTGGATGTGCGCATGGCTGTAACACGGCGCAGATTGATGGCGGCGTTTTCAGACAATGCCGTTGCTGCGCTTACCGCCGCCTTGGCCTGAGCGACTTCTTCAACGCGGTAACCACGCTCAAGCCGCGCCAGAGAGGCTTTTTCTCCCTCAAGGCGGGCGGCGGCCTCATCACGCTGCTGGGTCAGCAAATCGGCGTCCAGCTGCGCCAGCGCCTGCCCCTCGGCCACACTGTCGCCCTCGTCCACAAGAACAGCATTAATGCGTCCTGCCACACGAAAGGCCAGGTCAACCTGACGGATATCCACATTGCCATAGAGCGTGAGACTTCCGGCATGCCTGTTGTCCAGCCAGCGCCATAAAAAAAAGGTTGCCAGCACTACGCCTGCCACAGCAGCTATGCCCGCAACCTTACGAGAAATATGCATGGGCCCTCCGATCCCCTGAGACGTTCAGTATTCGTCTTCCGGTGGTTGGCGGGCAGCCCTCGGGCTTCATGATTTCACTGCCCGGCCCGCCGTGTTGTAAACAGCCGCCACATGGGGTGCTGCGGCAGCAGGTGCAAAACATACTCAGTGCCGCGAGCCTTGTCCACAAAAGCTGTTTTGTGAAGAACAGCAACGCCAATGGCAGGTTCAGATCAACCGCTCCCCCCATCTGATGAACGTCATGTACCCTTGGCAGTTTTTTACTCTGTTCGCCCCACTCCATTCTTGCCGGGCCATAACGCGCCCGCCCCGGCTTTGTTAAACCGGGGCGGGATATTTATGGCAGCTTGCACTGCCGCGTGAAGAGCAGGAACCGACAGGCGTTACGTCTTCTATTTTATATTTCGGAAGGATCTATGCCGCAAGCGCGAGCCACGCCCGCGCCATAAGCCGGATCAGCCTTGGCGCAGTTACGGATGTGGCGCAGTTTTATGGTCTTGGGCGCATCGCCCAGCTGACGGGCGGTATTGCCGAACAGGGCGTCCTGCTGCTCGGGCGTCATAAGACGGAACAGCTTGCCGGGCTGTTCATAGTAGTCAGCGTCGTCGCAGGGGTAGGACCAGTGGTCAGCATCGCCGTTGATCTTCAGCGGCGGTTCGGCGGCGTCGGGCTGTTCCTGCCACGCGCCGTAACTGTTGGGCTCATAGTTGGTATAGCCGCCATAGTTGCCGTCCACACGCATCTGGCCGTCACGGTGATAGCTGTGGAAGGGGCAACGCGCCTTGTTGACCGGGATAAGATGATGGTTCACGCCCAAGCGGTAGCGCTGGGCATCACCATAGGAGAACAGACGTCCCTGAAGCATTTTATCCGGCGAAAAACCGATGCCGGGCACAATGTTGGCAGGGTTGAACGCAGCCTGCTCCACCTCGGCAAAGTAGTTTTCAGGATTGCGGTTCAGTTCCAGCACACCCACTTCATGCATGGGCACGTCTTTGTGGTACCAGACCTTGCTGAGGTCAAAAGGATGGTAGGGAAGTTTTTCGGCATCAAGCTCGGGCATAACCTGTACAAAAAGGGTCCATTTGGGAAAGTCGCCTTTTTCAATGTGCTCGAACAGGTCGCGCTGATGGCTGTCGCGGTCGCGCCCGATCAATTCCTGGGCTTCGGCGTCAGTAAGGTTTTTGATGCCCTGCTGGGTTTTGAAATGGAACTTGACCCAGTAGCGTTCATTTTTGGCATTGATAAAGCTGAAGGTATGGCTGCCAAAACCGTGCATATGCCTGTAGGAAGCGGGAATGCCACGGTCGCTCATAACGATGGTGACCTGATGCAAAGCTTCGGGAAGCAGAGTCCAGAAATCCCAGTTGTCGTGAGCGCTGTGCATGTTGGTGTGCGGATTGCGCTTCACCACATGGTTGAGGTCGGGAAATTTCAGGGGGTCACGCAGGAAAAAGACGGGGGTGTTGTTGCCTACAAGGTCAAAGTTGCCTTGATCGGTGTAAAACTTCATGGCAAAGCCGCGGATGTCGCGCTCTGCGTCAGCAGCGCCACGCTCGCCAGCCACCGTGGAAAACCTGATAAACAAATCAGTTTTTTTACCTACCTGAGAAAACATCGAGGCCTTGGTAAAACGCGTGATGTCGTGTGTGACGGTAAAGGTGCCATACGCTCCTGAACCCTTGGCGTGCATGCGCCTTTCTGGAATAAGTTCCCTGTCGAAATGGGCCAGTTTTTCGAGAAACCACACATCCTGCAAAAGCATGGGACCACGTGGCCCGGCTGTGAGCACTCTGTTGTTGTCAGCCACCGGCGCACCGGCATTGTTAGTGAGCTTGCTTTGATCGTTCGGCATTGTGTCTCTCCTTGGTTTGCCTGTGGGGGGGCCAAGGGGCAGCTACTGCCTGCCCTCCCTCAGACTATGGCATAAATAGGATGAGCTTGTAAACAGTAATCATTACTATTTTCAAATAAGCTGAACATCTCTCTGAACCCTCTGAACATCATCAACAATTTACTGTTTCACCGGAGTCTTGCTGCGTAAAATGGGCTTGCCCAGATTTAAACTTTCACAGGCATGCACCACTTCCGCAGCCCTGGCCTCATTGCCCCTCAAAAGAACCAGGATCACCAGCAGCTTGCCCGAACGCTGCAGGCGGGTTCTCAGGCCGCGCCCCTCAAGGCGCTGGCGTAAGCCGTCAACACTTTCTTCATCCTTGAAGGCTCCGACCTGAAAAACGTAGTCAAACATATTCCCCACAGGCTGCAGGCTGTTCAACACTACAGGGTGGTTTTCCTGAGTGGCTTGCGCTGCCTGCCCGGCAGGCGTTGCGGAAGTATTTACAGGTGCGCCGCCCTGCTGGCGTTGTGCGCCGGGCTGTGCCGCAGGCTGACCCGCCGGAGCCTTGGCACCGGGCTGGGCAGCTGCTTGCGCGCCCACGGCGGGTGCAAGGGGTTGCGGGCCGTCGGTCATTCCTGGCGGCAGCGTTTCACCTCGCAGCAATCTGGCAAACCGCAACTCTTCAGGTGCAAGAATGCGCTGTTTGGGCGCAGTTTCATCTATTGGCTCAACAATGACGCCCTTGCCCTGAGCGCCCTCCACAACAACAGATTGCGAAGCGTGAGAACGCCAGTACGCCCTGCCGCTCATGACGCCGCCCACATAGGCAAGCGCAATGGCCGCCACAACCAGAAAACTGGCCGCCAGCAATGAGGTGGGCCGCAGGCACAGGCGTTTTGGTGAATCTTCCTGGCTTGACGGCGAATTATGCGACGCTGGAGGCATATCTTTTCCTTTAATCCTGATAAATGATATATATACTTCTATTGGAGTTCAAACATGCTTAACATAGCAGGCGCGGCTTCAAGCGTAAAGTATGCCAACAAAGCCCGGCCCGGCTGACTTGCGGGTACGCCCCGCGCTCTGGTATAGGTTTTGTGTCTTACAAAGACTTCGGGAGTTTGCTCATGATCATCAGTAATAGTTCGCGGCTTGGCCTGCCTTTGGTCCTCGCCTGCTTCATATTCCTTTTGTGGAGTACAGCCAGCATGGCCGCCGCTCCGCAAAACCTGTCCATTGCCAACAACACGGGTGAAGATCTGCTCAACATTCATCTGCAGAAGGGCAAGGTTACGCAGTTCATGCGTCTTGATATGCCCCCCGGCGGCAGCGAAGAAATTGAGAACCCCGGCGGCACGGTTGAGTTGCGGCTGGATACGGGGCTGGCCCTGTGGACCTTCAGCCGCGTGCCCCTGGCACAGGCTGCAAGCCTGACTTTTGGCCCGCAGCCCGACACCCTGACCCTTGTTACGGGCAAGGGAGACAAACGCCAGTTCAGCGCCCGCATGCGCAGCCTTTTGCCTGATGAAAACAGCGGCCCGGTCTGCGCGCTGGACCAGTTTCGCCCCGGTATGCACATGAAGGATGTTTGCGCCCTGCTGGATCAAAGCCCGCCCCACGACGACAACGACGCCGTGCTTACCAGCCTTGGCTTTGCAGGCATGGTTTGGGCAGCCCGGCTGTTGCCGGGTCAGGCGGAAAACGGCAAATCCGGCATATTCCGGTCGGCTGGCCCTGACCGCCTTGAGCATATGGAGCTGCGCCGCAAGCTGGACGCCGCCACGCTGCACAAGCTGCTGACAACCCTGTACGCGCAGGGCTATGCTCCCTGGCAGGCCGAATTTCCCGGTCTGGATATGAACTTTGTTGAAATGCCCAAGAGCGACAGCGCCAGACACAAAGAAATATTGCAGCAGGTGCTGGACTATTTTATGGCTTCCGGCCAGGGCGAAGCCACTGTCATGCTGGCGCCATCGGCCATGCTGCCCAATCTGGCCGATGCCGACAAGCCGCAAAGCGATGTACAGCTGTTTACGCTGACCCTGCGCCACAGCTCAAAAAATCTGGTGGTGGATGTGGCTGCCTATCAGGCTAGTGAAGGCGGCCGCTAGACAGCGCAGCTCGTTGCCGCCACGTTGAACGTCACCTTTTATTCCAGCCGGGTGCCGTAGGAGTACACGGTCGGCGGAACAGGTTCGTTCCGCCGAGATGACAACGTTAACCAGCTCAAGAACAATCTGCTTTAAAGATGTTCTGGCATAGAATATTCTGGTCGCCCTGCAGCAGTGGGGCCATTGGTCAAATTCTGCCCGATGAGTAGCTGCAGCAACGGTCAGTTTTTATAAGAAATCCCGGTATGGATTCGTCCATGCCGGGATTTCTTATAAACAAGCTCAACTGGCAGCACTACTTTGCCGAAAATCGTATTTTTCAGCAAAATTGCAACGTGAATCTGCTCTAGATGGGACGCCCTTCTTTTTTGGCCGCCCGCTTGTCGCGCAGCCAAGCGTACCACTCTTCCAGCCCCTGACCCTGACGGCAGGAAACTTCAAAAATATCAAGATCCTTGTTCAGCTTGGTGGCAAAATTGCGGGCGCGCTGCATGTCAAAGTCCACATAGGGCAGCAGGTCCACCTTGTTGAGCACAAGGGAGCGCGCCAGATTGAAAAGCAGAGGATATTTTTCAGGCTTGTCGTCGCCTTCAGCCACGCTCAGCAAAGCAACCTTGGCGTCTTCGCCGCAGTCAAATTCCACAGGGCACACAAGATTGCCCACATTTTCAATAAACAGAATATCCACACCTGTGAGATCAAGGCTGTCCAGCGCGGTCAGAATCATGTTGCTGTCGAGGTGGCAGCCGCCATCGGTGTTGATTTGCACAGCCTGAGCGCCAGTGGCGGCCACGCGGCGGGCATCGTTATCTGTTTGCAGATCGCCTTCAACCACGGCCATGCGAAATTCTCCCGCCAGATCGGTCAGCGTGCGTTCGAGCAGGGTTGTCTTGCCCGCGCCAGGCGAGCTGATGAGATTCAGTGTCAGAATCCCATTTTCAGACAACCGCTTGCGCACATGAGCCGCCATTTTTTCGTTGGCTTCCAACACATTGCGAACCACGGGAATTTGCATGCCGGTCTCCTTGCAGACTCCTTGCGGAGCCTTGTCTGAAGTAGTGGGCTGATGGGGGGACAATATCGACAAAAAAACGCCCGACAGCAAAGCCGCGCCTGCCATCGGAATACAAAGCCTAAGTACGGCTGCTCATTATTGGGAACAATTCATTGCTCAAGCCGCCGAATGATATAAACAGAGGTTCGCCGGAACTAGCTGGCCTCAAGGCGGTTCAAATACAGTTCACGCCCCTGTTTTACCACATGTCCGAATTGCTCGCCGCAACCGGGACAGGGCTGTATAAGAGCGTCCTGCCCTTCGCCGCCAAAATCAGCGCCGCAAAACGGGCAGTGCAACTGCAAAGGCAGCTCTTCCAGTTCAAGGCGCGCGCCCTCGTGAGGTGTGCCCTGAATCATCGTTTCAAAGCAGAACTGAAGAGACTCGGGCACTATTCCGGCAAGTGCGCCATACTTGACGTTTACAACCTCAAGACGTGTGCAGCCCTGACGGGAGATTTCCTCTTCCGACATCTTCAGCAAACTTTGTGCAATGGACATTTCATGCATGCCGCCATATTAGCGCAAACCCCCGGCAACGTAAAGCCAGGAAGGCATTCTTGCCATTCGGCGTAAATAATGTACATTTCAGCCATGCGTCGCTCAAAATTTTCAGGCGTGTACTCTTTTTCCACCGACTGGACGGAAAATCGCCGCAAAAACCACTACTTCGTATGGGAACTTCCCGACGGAGCTTTTGCAGTACAGGAACTCAACAAAGCGTTCCAACCGTTAGCCGAACCAGAAAGAATCAGCGCCAGATCATTTGCCAAAAACTTCAGGGCAGAACCAGAAATACTGGCAATGCCCGTCACTACGCCGGATCTTTCGCACTTCGAAAATAAAGAGAAGGCCGCCAGCAGTACAGATGCTGTACAACAGGCGGTATCTACTGGTGCGGAATTGTCTGGCATTTCCCCGTCGCTCTCGCAAAATTCAGCTGCCAGTGCTGCCCGGCCCAATGCCGTAGCTGCCGCAGCCCAAGGCGCGACACAGGCAGCCCCGCAAGCCGCCGCCCAAGCACTTGGGCAAAGTGCAGCAAAGGTACCCACGCAGATTCAGCCGCGCGGCGCTATGGCCTCTGCCCGTGATGCGGGCAAATCCGCCACCACAGGTGCAAATGCCGGGCAGCGCGCCGCCACGCCGGGCAAAGACGCAGCTTCTTTCAGCCAGCCCGGCGACCCTGCCACTGCCGTTGCGGCAAAGCACGGTGCGCAGCGTTTGCAGGCAACCCCAAAAACGTCTTCCCAGCAACTCCGGATGGTTGTTGCAGGCGAAGACCAGGGCCCGGCCTTTCAAAAAATGCCTGCGCCCCCGTCCAAGGGAGCGCCTGCTGTCTCCAGCGCTTTGAGCCAAGGGACCAGCCGAGCAGGAAATAAGATTTCCCTGGCTGAACTAGACAGGGACGCGAAGTTGCCGTTACCGGGCTCAAGCCCTGCGCCAGCGAGCAGCCCAATGAGCCTGGAGGCCATGCGCAAGGCCAAAATGACGGAATCGCGATTGCGCGAAACATTCCGCCAGACCTTGCTGCGGCTCAGACGCCCACGCGAGCGCCAGGCCGCCTTGAGCGCCCTTGAGCAGCTGGCCGGGTCTACAGAAGACATCTGCACAATGCATAAGCATATGTTCAGGGATTTCGGCGTCAGGCTGCGCCAGAGTTCGCAACCGGCTCTGGCCCTTTTGTTCAGCCGCAAGGTTGTGGAACTTGCGCCGGACGATGACCACGCCCACTTCAATCTTGCCCGTATTCTCTGTTTGCTCGGCCAGTTTGATGAGGCCGCCGCTCACATTCGGGCAGCAATGACTATGGGCGGTGAAGAACCCACATATTTTCGAATGCTGGTACACATCCGCAAAGAAAAGATGCAAAACCAGGGACAATCCAGTTCCCGTGGCCGCTGAAAATATTCAGGACAAACTAGTTTTGGCAGGAGCCTTTAGGCATGAATAAAGTGATACTAAGTCTTCTTCTGGCAGTCTGCGTGTTGGGCATGGCCCTCATTATGCTTAATGAAAAACTGCGTAAGCCAGAGCAAGCGCCCATTACACAGGCAACTCTGAGCCAGGGTGCTGACGCCGGTGCAGACAGCCCGGCAGTTCCTGATATGGAATTGCCGCCTCTTGGCGATACCGGGCAGGCTGCAAAAACCGGCGGCCCTGCCGAGCAGCCTTACCTTCCGCCTCTGCCAGTGGAATCTGGACATAGCCCTGCCCCGCTTGACCGGGCTCCTCAGTTGGAAAGCAATACCCTGCGCAGCGCTGACGCGGCTTCTGTTCATGCTCCGCTGCCCGAACCGGTAAAGCATAAGCCTGAGCCTGTCAGTGCGGCTGACAAGGCCACCAGCGCTTCCAAGCCCGAAGCGACCAGCCCCGCCAAGCCTGCTGCTCCTGTTGCGCCCGCCGTGCCTGCAGCCCCTGCGGCCCCGGAAAAAACCAAAGCACCAGAAAAAACCGCGCAGGACAAGCCCAGCAATACGGAAAAGGCGGCCAAGGCAGCGCCACAAAAACAGGAAATCACACGTTTTGTAGTTTTTGCCCGTGACAAGGGCGCTACCATTCGGCTTGTGGGCACAGCCCCCCTCAACTACAAAAACATGACCCTCAACAGCCCCGAAAGGCTGGTGCTGGATCTGGAAGGCAAGTGGCAGGTCAAAGCGCCTGGCGTGCCCAAAAATCCTTTGGTCACCAACATTCGCTTGGGTAAGATGGACGACAAGACCAGGGTTGTCATTGACCTTTCGGGCAAGCCTGCGCATGTTCGCTACGTTCTTTCCAAAGATAAGCTTTCGCTGGACATTCGGGTAGATCAGTAGCCATCAGTAGTGGTTGCACCGGATTTAAAGTATTCTGTGTGAAAGGCCTCGGCAAAAGCCGAGGCCTTTCACTTTCGAAAATATTTCCTGAGAGCCAAAAGACTTCACTGCTTTTTGACCATATGAATCTGCCAGCCCCTGCCCCATATTGCCCCCAGTTTTGCCGCAATCCACATGCAGGAGATTGACGGTGAAAGCCTTTATGCAGGGCTGTGCCGCAATTACGTTTACAGAAAATGCCTGAAATATAGCAGAATATGAAATCATAGTCGCTGCGAAAACAGCTGTGCACGAGCCTCGCGCAAACACGTTTGGCCGCATGCCTGCCAACATCACGCAGGTCGCTGTATGTCAGATCAGAACACCAAACGTCACTGGCATAATCATGCAACCCAATATTTTGCTTGAGTTTTATAGCGCCTTCCGGGCAAGGTGCGAAAAACAGGTGGTGCAATGAATCCTTGCGACCTCATAATGGTACTTTCTTCACTGGCTTCAATGGCGGCAGGCGTTTTTTTGCCGCAGTTGGCCGCTCCGCTGTCAGCCATGCCGCGGCTTATTCTCATCTTTATGCTGTTCATGAGCTTTCTGGCTGTGGGCGCTGAAGAATTGCGAAAAGAAACCCGCGCTATGGCAGCGCCGCTGTGCCTGTTGACGTTTTACCGCCTCGCGCTGCTGCCAATACTTTGCCTGGCTGTTTTTCGCCTTATCATGCCCCAGTTCGCCTTGGGGGCGTTTTTGCTGGGCGCGGCCCCGGTGGGTGTAATGGCCGCAGTTTTTTCTCTTATGCTTGGAGCCAATACGGCGCTTATTCTTGTGGCAAACATCGCCACATCCCTTCTGCTTCCCCTGAGCCTGCCCGCCATGCTTTCCCTCACCGACAGTGCACTACGGCTACTTGGGCTCGCTCCTCTGAATTTGCCCCCGCATCTGGAACTGGGACATATGGGCCTTTCGCTTGCCGTAACCATTCTGCTGCCCTTTGTCGCCGCCCACTTCACCCGCATGTACTGGAACAGATTGCGCTGTTCTTTGCTGCGCCACCAGTTTCCTTTGCTGACCGTCGCCATAGCAGTTTCAAACATCTCTATTTTCAGCAATTATGGGGGATTACTGCGGCAATCGCCATCGTTCATTCTTCAGGCGCTGGGCGCGGCCTGCCTGCTGTGTGTGCTCATGACGCTGGCGGCGCTGCCCATCACCCGCCACATGACGCGACAAACACGCCTTGCCTTTCTGATCTCTTTTGGCGTCATCAACAATGTGCTGCTCATGATCGTGTGTATGGAATTCTTTAGCGCGACAGAAGCGCTGATGGCTGCCGCCTATCTGGCCCCTCTCTATGTGCTGCTGTTCTACTACCGCCTGTGCACCCGAGATCCCGCGCGCACGTAATACAGCCATTTGAAAGCCTCCATAGCCATGCAAATCCGTAGCACCTTCAGTTAGTTTGTAAGGAGCAGCCCTTTTGCAAAAGGGCCGATCCTCACTCCCCTTACAAAAAAACTTATTCTATTCACTAAATTACAAAAATATTGCGGTTTGACACGAAGCCTTTACAGGCCGCGCTTTTCAGACATCACACAGGTTCAAAGCAAGCCTGTTTTGATCTTTTTACACCGTGGCTCGCGGCAGCAAAGTGCCTTTTCAGTCCACAAAAGACTTGAGTATGCCTGCCCTCCCAACCCGCAGATAAAACAAAATTTTCTCATTTCGTCATAAAAAACACAAAAACCTGGTTTTCATATTTTTTAATCTTTCCAGTACGATCCATGCTGGAGCAAAAAAGCAAACTAACGGCAGAAATAAGCCTACTATTTTATTATTATAAAAATATATCGACATTAAAAACACCATTAAACAGTATATAAACAAAAATTTTGAAGCGCCATAGCCAATTCTTAATTATTAACTACATATAATAAGACAATAATAACATTATAAAAATTTATATACGAAAACTACCCACAATGATAAACAAAATAAAAATAATATTATAAATTACACACATCATTATATATGCGTTCGCAAGACCATTATGGAAAATTATTCGCGACTGGTTTATGGTGGCGAACTTTTTGACATCCATTTTGATTCTTCTATCGCCTTAAACGTCTTGCCAACCTGATTCCTCCCAAAGGAGAACGTTCATGACTGGAGCGTCTTTTGAAGCGCTGAATCCTCGCCAGATGTACGGCAAGGTTGTGGAAACAATGATAATCAAGGCGACAAGGCCTCCTCGTCAGGCTTTTTTGCTGGCAGTGATGGCGGGCCTGTTCATCGGGCTGGGCTTTGTATATTGCGCCGTGGCAAACGTTACCGGGGCAGGAAAAATTGTTGGCGGGCTTGTATTCAGTCTTGGTCTTATGCTTGTTGTGGTGTTGGGCGGCGACCTTTTCACCTCAACCACTATGACGCTTGTTCCGCGCGCCAGCCGCAAGATCACCTGGCGGCAGATGTTCTCCAACTGGGGCGTTGTTTATGCGGGAAACTTTATTGGCGCTATTGCGCTGGTGGCCCTCATTCTTCTTAGCGGGCACCCCTGGAAAGACGGCGGCAGCATTGCCCTTTATTATATCAAAACCACTGAATACAAACTGACGTACACCTTCACCGAGGCCCTCTTTCTTGGGGTCATGTGCAATCTGATGGTCTGCCTTGGCGTTTGGATGGGCTACTCTGGGCGCTCGCTTTTTGACAAGATGGCCGCCTGTCTTTTTCCCGTGGGCTTGTTTATTTCATGTGGATTTGAGCACAGTATCGCCAACATGTTCATGATCCCCATCGGCATACTTTGCAGTGGCATGATGCCCCCCGAAGTGGCGGCCAAACTGGCGGACCCGGTTAACACCCTCTCTTTGCTCACCTGGGAAAACTTTGTGCTGAAAAATCTTATTCCGGTGACGCTGGGCAACATACTTGGCGGCGGCGTACTTGTGGGGTTGTTCCACTGGCTCGTTTTTGCGCGTGAAAGTGCTCAGGAAGCCAGCGCAACAACCCCCAGCCACGAAAGTCTTGATGAACCAAACGCAGGCTGATTCAGGGCAGCCCCAAAGCATTTTTTCTATTTGCCAAAACGGCATGTAAGCCGATTTTAACAAAAATTTGCCGCAGCCGCCGAAGGGCGCACAAAAAAGCTGCAAACATTCAGATACTCCCCCCATAAGGCAACATGTGCTCCCTTGCTAAAACTGATTGCGAGGGAGCACATTATTTTTACAATCTTACAAAGGCACAGGTTCGTTGCCAATCATCCACTTTTGCACGTTGGAAAAATATTTTCCTGCAAGATGACAATGATCTCCTGCGCACATTACCCTTGATGCATTTTTGTTTTCACACTACCATTATCGAAAAATAACCTGCTGAATCAAAAATATTGCAAACAGATTTTTTGCGCTTTGCCTGCAAAAAAACAAAGTACGTTCTAATGGCATGAAATTGCATAGCACACCAATTGTACTGAATCTTTCTAGCTCCCACCGGGCTTTTCCTGTTGCGCGCCATATGCAGCAGGGCAAACTCACCAGTGGTGGCACCTGACGTTGCGGCGCTGTGGGGCAGGTTGTCTCGCATTATCCTTCACGCAGGGCCAGCACATAATCCTACCATTTCCGCCCTGCCTGACAGGGTTGCCACAACCATATTTCGCAGCGCAAGTTTCGCATAATCATGCGGAACTTTTTTTTATTTTGACAATTTTTTCTGTCATATCTCTCTGTTGCGCACTTGCTTGCAACAACGAAAACAAACCGGGGTGGCGCAGCGCGGCAGACTTTCTGTTGAAAAGAACAGTATCGGCAGAGCGCCAATACAAATTTTCGGTATGGCAAAATCAGTTTGGTGCGAAGCTACAGATGCAACAGACATGTCTTGTTGCAAGGCAAGTATGGCTGCCTGCACGCAAGCATGCAGATTATGATTTCTCAATCCTTTGAGGGAGGCTGGTATGGATACAAAAGGAAATGGGCGGCGCGGTTTCATCAAATCGCTGGCACTGGGCGCAGCCGGGGCGGCGCTCATAAGTCCGCAGGCTGCAAGGGCCGCAAACGGTGGAACGTTGCAGGTATGGTCATGCGGCGGGCTTGCAGAAGCTATGTGCCCGGCGCACGCGGAGTATACGCGGCAATCTGGCGTCGACATTGTTTATACAGGAGCTTTTGCCGCTGCCCTTGGCAAGTCCTTGCTTACCGGCAGCGGGCATACCGAAGTTTTTGCCGGACGTGTGCTCGCTCTTGCACAGAACCTGCGCAAGGCTGGCAAGATGATATATTTCAAGCCCCTGTGCTTTACGAGCTATGTCATCGCTGTACCCAAGGGCAACCCCGCCAATATCAGCGGCATTGAAGACCTTGCCCGGCCCGGCGTGCGCGTGGCTATGGCAAAGGAAGCCTCCGCCCCCGGCGGTCAGGCTGTTATGGGCATACTCAAAGCAGCTGATCTGACCCCAAAGGTTTTGGCCAACGTGCCGGAACAGGGAACCTGTGTGCAAAGGTCTGTAAAGGACGTCGCCACTGGCAGCGCTGACGCGATGATTGTTGAACGGCGCATCTGCCGTATGGAACGTTTTGCCAATCAGCTGGAGGCCGTGGAAATTCCCGAAAAGTTTTTCCCCGCCGGGCCACTGACGTTTACTGTGGGCCTTATGGCAGACGCGGCAGACAAAGACAGGGCCGTTGCCTACATCGATTGGCTGACAAGCCCGCAGGGGCAGGAATTTTTTGAAAAGGCCGGATTTTACACATCCCTTTCTCCCAAGGGACAGGAGCTGATTGAAAAGCTGGGGGTAAAAGATGTTGCATGAAATAGTTGCCCGCCCCAGCCGCAGACTACGGGCGCTCCATTGGTGTAACAGGGCCGTGCTCGTCATTTCCACTATTTTCATTGGCGAGTGGGGCCTGTACGGCGTATTTCGTTGCCCCTTTGTAGTTCCTTTTGTCAGCTGCCAGAACTGCCCTGTCATGGCCTGCCCTGGTCAATTATCCCGCCTGTTCTGGGGATTTTGGGGCGTCTGGCTGGCTGTGGCTATTTTCTTCGGCA
Organism: Desulfovibrio intestinalis; assembly: GCF_014202345.1. Taxonomy (NCBI): domain Bacteria; kingdom Pseudomonadati; phylum Thermodesulfobacteriota; class Desulfovibrionia; order Desulfovibrionales; family Desulfovibrionaceae; genus Desulfovibrio; species Desulfovibrio intestinalis. Next base: position 142,126 of record NZ_JACHGO010000002.1, on the reverse strand, counting down.
GGGCTTTTTGCGGCTGGCTTTGCCCGGGAGCCCTGACCAACCGCGTTCTGGCGCTTAACCCCTTCAAATTCGGCCCCAACCCCGTGGGCGTGCGCAACTACAGGTGGGCCAAATATCTTATGCTGGCCGCTGCGCTGCTGGCATGGTTCGCCCTGGGCCAGCCACGGGTGAATGTGCCCCTGCGCGTAGGTGAATTCTGGCCCTCGGTATGGCTCACATGGGAGCATGCCTTTCCCATGTGGCAACTGCGCTTTGTGCTTACAGTGGGCATCCTCGCGCTGGGATTGGGCATCGTCATGTGCTGGTGCCGTTTTGCCTGTCCCTTTGGCGCAGCCCTTGAACTGGTGCGGCGTTTTACCCTCTTTCGCTTTTACAAAACGTCCGAATGCAATGACTGCGACAAATGCCGCAAGGTTTGCCTCATGCGTACCAGGCCGGACGAAGAAAACTGCACCAACTGCGGTGACTGCGTAGGATCGTGCCCCAAAGACTGCATACGGTTTGGCCTGAAGCCAAGGGGCAAGGAATGAGCATACACCAGCCAGACAGTGCGCGGCACCCCTGCTTCAACCCGGAGGCGCACCGCGCATTTGGCCGGGCGCATCTGCCCGTGGCGGCAAGCTGCAACGTGCAATGCGGATTTTGCGACCGCCGCTATTCCTGCGTTAACGAATCCCGCCCCGGTGTGACGGCGCGCCTGCTCACTCCCGATGAGGCTGTGGACGCGGCCCTGCGTGCTGTGGCCCGCATGCTGCACCTGAGTGTCATTGGTATTGCTGGCCCTGGCGATCCTCTGGCCAATGCCGCTCCAACCCTAAAAACTCTTGCAGAGCTGCGCAAGGCGCTGCCCGGCATTCTGCTTTGTCTGTCCACCAATGGGCTGGCGTTGCCGCTGCACGCGCAAACCCTGGCCGGCCTCGGCGTCGGGCATGTGACGGTAACCGTCAATGCGGTCAGACCCGACGTGGGTGCAGCCATCTATAACTGGGTCGATGACGGCGGTAAGCGCCTGTCCGGGCGGCAGGGGGCAGCCCTCTTGCTCGAAAGGCAGAAAATAGGAATACGCCTGCTTAAATCACTGGGTGTCACCGTCAAGGTGAACGCGGTGGTCATACCCGGCGTAAATGATGCGCACATGTCTGACATAGCCAAAGCCGTCGCCGCCTGGGGAGCAGACCTCATGAACAGCATCCCCTTATTGCCTGTGGCGAATACACGCTTTGCCCTCACCTCTTCGCCCTCGGCGCAGTTGATGCACAGCATCCGGGCTGAGGCTGGCGAAGTGATTCCCCAGATGCGCCACTGTACGCGCTGCCGTGCTGACGCCCTGGGCCTTCTGGGCGAGGATGGCCAGCTTGACGACATCTGTGGCGCTCAGCCTCGGGCGCAGGCACAAATGCAAGCGCAGGAACCGCCCAAGGCTCATGAATACGGTCAGTAGGCAATAAGGCCATACTTGCCCCGCTTGCCAACAGATCACAGCGGCAGACCGATGTGACTGAAACACTGTGCAAATATATTTGCCAAGGATGTAACAAGAATTTTCTCATTAAGCACAAAAAACTGATGGAGGTACTATGCGCACCCTGTTTGGTAAAATGCTGGCAACAGCGCTTTTGCTCGCCCTTGGTGTTGCCGCGCAGGCGGCGGAACTGCCCCGACTGAAAGTCGGCTACATTTTTACCACCAACCATACGCCCCTCATGGCCGCTATGGATATGGGCGAAAAGCTGCCTGTTGAAGGCATGTGGATGCAGCCCATAGTGCCCAAAGAAAAGTATCAGCTCATGAAAGACGGCAAGCCCGTGGCGGTGCTTGATATTGTTGTTATCAAAAGCGGCTCGGAAACTGCGACCTTGTTCGCCCAGAAGCAGCTTGATATCGGCCTCGCTTCCATAACCGCCATTATGGCCGGCATCGACAAAAACATCCCCATCAAGATTGTGTCCCCTCTGGTTCTGGCCAGTGGCGGCGTGGTTGTATCCAACGATGTTCCCGCCAAAACGTGGCAGGAATTTGTTGCCTACATCAAAAAATCGTCCAAACCTGTGAGCATCGGCTACCACTCGCCCAGCAGTGCGCCCATCATAATTCTTGAGAGCGCGCTCAAATCAGAGGGCATCACCTACACGAGCAACCCGCTGGACCAGAAGGCGCAAGTGGTTCTGGTAGACCTGAAGGGCATGGCCAACCTCATTCCCGCCCTGAGCAGCAAACAGGTTGACGCGGTGGTCGGGCCGGAGCCCTTTCCCCAGACAGCCGCAGGCAAAGGCGCTGGCTGCGATATCAGCATGCTCCGCAACCTTCCGCCTGAAGGCAAGTGGACAGACTACCCCTGCTGCGTTATCGCCGCGCGCGACGAGGTCATTGCCACGCACCCTGAACTGGTGCGGGATTTTGTGAAGCTTATGGCCGGAATTGGCCGCTGGTGCAATGAAGACCCGCAGCGCGCCGGAATTCTTGGCTCCAAATGGATAGGCCTGCCGGAAGAGATCGGCAAGAATTCCAACCTCCGCTTTTTACAAAGCTTTACTGACGGCTGGAAAGAAGGTGCAGACGGCTACCTGAACGACCTGAACAAGGCCGGATACTTCAAGGGCGCTTTGAAGGATAAAACCTTTAAAGAGGCAGAAAGCCTTCTTGTGGACCCACAATTTCTGAACGGTAAATAAGCCTTATCCATTGTCTGCCCCGGTTTGCGGCTGCACGCCGGGGCAGACTAAAAAGGGTGAAAGCTGCTTGAAGCCACGCGGCCCGGCCCGAGAGCTATACTGCATGCACGCTTTCATCTTGCGGTCATAACCAATGAAAAATATTAAAGCATTTTTTCTTCCACTCGTATTTCCGCTGTTATTTTTACTCTTATGGCACCTGATGGCCCATGTGGTGAAAAACGACATTATTCTGCCGGGTATTCCGCAGGTCTGGAGCCTGCTGTCCAGCCCCAGCGATGACGTCATTTCAATGGGTACCCTGCCTGCCAACACGCTTATAAGTCTGGCGCGGGTTTTTGCGGGATACATCATTGCGGTGCTTCTGGCTGTTCCGCTTGGAATCATCATGGGCTACAAGCCCGACGTAAATACCGCCCTTAATACGTTTCTTGGCCTGTTTCGCTCCATCCCTCCTCTGGCCTGGGTTCCCCTGGTACTGGCGTGGTTTGGCATGCTGAGCCTGGCCGACGTTTTTTCCGTGCCTATCGGGGCCGCATATCCATATTTTCATAATATCAAAGTATCTATGATTTTTATCATTTTCATCGGCGGGTTTTATCCCATACTCACCAGCGCCATACACGGCGTGGGCATGGTGCCGCAAACACTTACGGATGCGGCAAGGGTTCTGGGGGCCAGTCAGATAGATATTTTCCGCAAGGTGCTGCTCCCATACGCCGCGCCATCCATCATCAATGGCCTGCGCATTGGCCTTGGCGTGTCCTGGATGTGTCTTGTATCAGCCGAGATGTTGCCGGGCAGCCTTTCAGGCGTGGGGTATCTTATTACTCACGCCTACACCGTGGGCCGAACGGACGTCGTTATAGCGGGCATGATAAGTATCGGGCTTGTCGGGGCGTTGCTGGACAGATTATTCAGGCTCTACGAAGACAGGAAGTTTGTATGGAAACGACTGACAAAGTAATGGACGCTGCCTTACTGCATTCAGAACTCGTGGTCGCTGACGTATCAAAAACTTTTGTGACCAAAAGCGGCCCCATTGAAGCCCTGCACCACGTTAATATGACGGTGGAGCACGCGCGCTTTGTCTGCATAGTTGGGCCTTCTGGCTGCGGGAAATCAACCCTGCTGCGCATGATGGCTGGCCTGAGCCCCTGTGAACAGGGAGAAATTCGCTTTCGTGGCGAACAGCGGCAAGGCCCGTGCCGGCAAATCGGCATGGTTTTTCAGGAATATTCGCTTTTTCCCTGGCTGAATGTGCTTGATAATACGGGGATTGGACTGCAATTCAACGGCATGGGCAAGGATCAGCGCGAGCAGGAGGCACGCCGCTATCTTGGCATGGTGGGGCTTGAGAAATTCGCGCTGGCCATGCCACATGAGCTTTCCGGCGGCATGCGGCAAAGGGTGGCCATTGCGCGTGCCCTGACCAACGCGCCTGACGTGCTGCTTATGGACGAACCCTTTGGAGCCATTGACGCGTTTACGCGCATTACGCTGCAAAAAAGGCTGCTTGAAGTTTGGGAACAAAGCCGGAAGACAATCGTGTTCGTCACGCACAGTGTGGATGAATCCGTCTACCTTGCGGACGAAATCATTGTTATGGGCACCAATCCAGGGCGCATTGTGGACAGGTTTGCTGTGGAGTTGCCCCGCCCCCGGCGAAGAGACGACCCAGCCTATGCAGGCTTGGTTGCCCGCATTCTGACGCTTCTGGAGCAGCAGGACGATATGACCGCCTGACAGATACCCACACGCTCAACACTATTGGCAGTTCATACGCCTTCAATACGGATATTGATAAGGGATAATTTTGTAGCTAGAGGTGATTAACCTCGAGAATACATATTCTTAAAGTTTAGTACACGCGCGTTACGGCGTTTGCCCAAGCCCTCTCTACGGCAATTTCACATCATCTATGTGAATTACGTTCAGGCATATCAGATGGTTCATTCATCTCTTTGATTATTCACGGTATAGCGCAGCCATACGCTGCCCCCACTTTTCACTTTTGCGCTTTTGAGCGTAAAACCAACAGGATTGCTGATCGAAAACCCGTCTCTTGCTTCAAACAGTGCAGGCGTTGCCGAAGAACCGTCCGCAACAGGTGCAACAACGACGCTAAGCTCATCACACATTCCGGCCTGTATGAAAGACCAGTTTAAAACCCCGCCTCCACCGAGCATCAGTGTCTGAATATTAAACAGATTTTTTAATTTCTTCAGGGCGAGGGCGTAATCCAAAGCCCCCTCACCTGCGATAATGTAAGAGATGCCAAGGTCACGCAGAAAAGCTTTGTAGGCATTGCTGGCCTTACCTGTCAGCACCTCAATTACGTGTGCTGTGGTGTCAATATAGATCAATTCGTTTTTCTTCCAGCCCAGCTTGCCAGAGGGATCAACGGAAACGTAGAACATGCCGGCGTCAGGCCTAGCAACATAATCGCCAGCTGCCACCAAAGGAGCGTTTTGGTCCAGGAGAGGTTTTTCATACAGTGTGAAATTATCGTCCGTGGTTACCCTGCCTGACAGCCAACCCTGGTGCTTGTAGTAAGGCTCTTTTCCAAAGGCGATGTTGTAAAATACGTCTCCTGCAACTTCACCTTCCCGAGTTTCCATATATGAGCCCATAATTTTTCCATCCAGAGAAGTCATCATGTGGCAAAAAACGTATGGTCTGTTCACAGGTATATTTCCTTGAGTTTATATTGATGACTTTTCATTTTTATAAACAGAGCGCATATGCAGGTACGCGCCCAGTGATATCAATGACAGCGTGCTTCCGGTTAGCGCCGTGGGCGTCCACCCAAAGTTGGTGTAAATATATGGTCCCCAATATGAACCCAGGGCTCCCCCTGCAAATGCCACTGAAATAATCAGCGCGTTGAGGCGGCTGCGCGCATTGGCGTTTTCCAGAAGTACAGCCTGCTGAATAAACACGTTGGATATATTAAGGCCGGAGTCCATAAAAATGATAGCCAGCAACATAGTTGCTGTTGCAAGCCCGAGAAGAGGCGTTATTAAAAACGCCAGCAGGCAAAGAAATGCACCAAAGCCAATAATGGCTAACCGCCAGCCCTTATCTGCCATCGATCCGGCCACCACCACACCGAGGGGAGCTGCAAGGCTGGCTAGCGAAAGCATGGCAATATCATTGTGTGTAAACTGCAGTTCAGAGGCCAGCATAATGGGAAAACTGGCCCAGAAAAGTGTAAAACCGGTGAAGTTACACAAAAGCATGAAAACCTGGCTGCGAACCTTGGGCATTGTGACAAAGAGCTTTCCCATTGAAACAAAAATACCAGGATAGGATAATTTTTTCGCAAAACACGCTTTTGCCGGAATGGAATAATAAAACAGGATGATGATGGCACAAACAGAACCTGCCGCCATCAAATACACTCCCCTCCACCCCGTAAGACCCGTCAAAAAACTGAATATTGGCCTGCCCAGCACCATGCCCAATGCAGCCCCTGCCACAATAATACTACTGAGACGTCCGCGCTGACTGGGGCGTATCAGCCCGATGCTGAACGGAATAATCAGCTGCACCACTGAAGAGCACAATCCAACACAAAAAATGGCGGCATAGAACACCAGCATTCCCGCTGCCAGATGGACCATGAACAGTGCAATTGCCAGACAGCAAAGCAGCAGCAGGATAAGGCGTTTATTTTCAAACGAATCACCCAGGGGAACGATAAACAGCACGCCAACGCCGTATCCAATTTGTGCCAGGGTAAGTATAATACCACTTGATTTAATAGGAATTGCAAGATTGCTGGCAATGTCGCTGATGATCGGCTGTACGCCGTACATATTGGCTATAAGCAAGCAGCAGGCAATTGCCAGAAAAAAGACCTGACGAATGGAAATATAATGCTCTGATGGGTCATCAATCATCCAGTTTTTACCTGCCCTGGAGGACTCCGGAGCAGATGCTTCAGATTTTGAGGAATGTTTCATAAATAATTTTGTGTATCCGTAGGTAAAATCTTTTCAGAAGGGCATAGCTCCTGCCCTGCGCCGTTCCCCGAAGCTCTTTTGGCTTTACAGATTTGGCATTTAAAAAATCACCCTGCTTTTCAGCCATCTGCCTCGTGTATTGTGGCTTATCCTGCAAGTTAATATGGTAAACCACTGAGAATATTACGTTAATTTTACATTATTCAGGATACCCAAGGGAATAACTGGATATTTAACGGCGTCTTCAAATATTCAAGAGAAAGAGAAGCCGTAGCATGTTCCGAATTTTTACCCTGAATTTTTCATTTACCAGTGTTCTAGTTTGAATCCTGGTGCGACAAGAAAACAGCGCTTACGTTTATGTAACCCCTTATCATTTACATACTGCGCAAAACTAGACCCAATCCTGCCTATTTCTTATCTGCTTCTCCCACTTGCCAACCTCAATAAATAATGGCTGCTTCGACCTGATGCACGCTGATAAGAAAACGACGGAGAAAAGGAGAGATGGAGATAAGAAGCCGACCAGCCTTACAGGCGGAAATGCGGCGGATGTTGAAAGGCCTATTCAGAATCTGCCATAACAGAAAAAGCCCTTACGATTTTCATCGTAAGGGCTTGATTCTTTAGTGGTGCGCCCGAAGAGATTCGAACTCCTGACCTACAGGTTCGTAGCCTGTTGCTCTATCCAGCTGAGCTACGAGCGCGCAACGAAGGGGAATCTATATTAAGCTGCAGTCGCCGTCAAGCTTTTTTTCAAAATATTTTTTGAAAATCTGCGAACTTAGTTGAAATTTTCAAAACAGCATTCACCCGAAGGGAGTGATTACAAGCAACGCAGCGCGTTGTCAAGAAACAATAAACTGTTGGCAGAAAAAATCTGCCTCAAAGGCTTGGCGACTAGGCTTCGATGCCGTTAACGGCACGGGCCAGACGCGAAATCTTGCGCGCGGCCTTCTTCCAATGCATGGCGCCCTTGCTGGCGGCCTTGGAAAGCACGGAAGTAGCGGCCACCAGAGCTTCACCAGCCTGAGCCTTATCGGTGGCCGTGATGGCGGAGCGCACCTGTTTGATGGCGTTCTTCACGCGGGTACGGGCGGCGCGGTTGCGACCGGCCTTCTGCAAGCTCTGCCTGTGACGCTTGATGGCTGACTTATGGTTGGCCACGGTATCCTCCACTATGTTGGGCTTGCATTGGCAAGCCGAGACTCTGAATTATATTGCGCTATCGCGAAGACGGGTTGTTAGCATAGCCCCGTATGGCTGTCAAGCGCCGTGCCGGATTTCCGGCGGTATATCTTTTCTTATCAAACATTCCGGCGGTTCCGCTCTGCGTTTCGGCAGCGCGGAACAACCGGACATGGAACATATACGGACAAAGCTACATTTGCAAGGCCGCAAAATCAGCCAGCCGGGCAAAGCGCCCACCCAGAGCCTGCAACATAGCCAAACGGTTACGCCGCAGGTCCGTGTCTTCACACATAACCATTACGCCGTCAAAGAACGCATCCACAGCCGGGCGCACTTCACTCAGGCAGGCCAGGGCAGCCGCATGGTCCTGATCGGTCCACATCTGGTCAAGCTTCGGCAGCAATTGATCCAGCGTGGCGGCCAGGGCTTTTTCCGCGTCTTCCTGCAAAAGTTCCGCCTTCCATTGGGCCGGAATTTCTTCAGTCTGCCCCTGCTTGCGCAAGATATTGGCCACACGCTTGAAAGTTTGAGCGGCCTCGGCAAAACCAGCCTCGCGGCTAAAGGCCGCCAGAGCGCTCAAGCGCGCGCCGCATTCCTTCACCTGGGCAGAGCCCGCGCCGAGGGCAGCGTCAACCAGCAATGTGTCCTGTCCCTGACTCATGAAATAGTTACGCAGGCGCGCTGCGAAAAATTCCATAAGTTTGTCCAAAGCCTCATTGGGGGCCAGCTTCCACTGCCTGTCGCCATACAGTTCCTGCGCCTTGGCGAAAACCTGGCGCATGTCCAGCGGCAGTCCGAAATCCAGCACTATCCGTATGATGCCAAGCGCGCAGCGGCGAAGGCCGTTGGGGTCGGCAGCGCCAGTGGGGATCATTCCCAGACCGAAGCAACCCGCGAGGGTGTCGGCTTTGTCGGCAAGGGACAGCAGCGCTCCGGCCATACTGCCCGGCAAGGGAGAATCCGGCCCGGCAGGAAGATACTGCTCGGCCATTGCCTGGGCCACAGTGGGATTTTCACCCTTGCGGCCCGCGTAGATGCCGCCCATGATGCCCTGAAGCGTATCAAATTCGCCAACAAGCCCACTGACCAGATCCGCCTTGGAAAGACGCCCGGCCCGCGCTGCGTCAGACGCCAGCTCAGGCGCGCACGTTTCAGCCAGCCAGCCACACAGCGCTTCAAGACGACGTGTTTTGTCGCCCATGCTGCCAAGATCGCCGATAAAGATAACCGTATCCAGCTTTTGCAGCCAATGGTCAAAAGGTTCGCGCAGGTCGGCTCTCCAGAAGAAACGGGCATCGTCCAAGCGGGCGCGCAGCACTCTCTCCCACCCGCGTTTGACAATCCCCATATCCTCGGGGGTGATATTGAGAACTGTCAGAAAGTGCGGCAACAGCTGGCCATTGGCATCTTCAATACCAAAGCTTTTCTGATGGCTTTCCATACTGGTCAGCAGCACTTCGCGCGGCACTTCAAGGTAGGCCGGATCAAAATCCGCCAGCAACGGCACAGGATGCTCGGCAAGCCCCTGCACTTCGTCAAGCAGGCTGTCTTTCCAGAGAACCTTGCCATTGGCCGCCACAGCCTGGGCATTACCGCCCTCAATGATGATCTTGCGGCGCTCTGCCGGATCAAGAGTGATGGCGCAGGGGCCAGCCAGGGTCTTCAAAAACTCATCGGCATGCGTCACGGCAAAGGGGCCGGGACCGTGGATGCGGTGGCCGCAGGTTTCGCGTCCCGAAACCTTGGGGCCGACCTCAAAGGAAATCACATCGCTGTCCAGCAGAGCCAGTATCCAGCGCAAAGGACGGGCATAAGCCAGGGAGTAATCACCCCAGCGCATGCGCTTGGCAAAAGGCAGAGCCGTGATGATGGCCGGGCATATGGCGGCCAGCAGTTCGCTTGCATGCGCGCCGCCGGTGTGCTTGCGCACAGCCACATAAACGCCCTTTTCCGTCTCTTGCTGAAAAACGTCGTCCAGGGTGCAGCCGTTGGTGCGCACAAAGCCTTCGAGGGCCTTGGTGGGCTTGCCTTCAGCGTCGTAAGCCACACGCACGGGCGGGCCGGAAACGATTTCTTCGCGCTCGACCTGCACGGGGTTGAGATCTTCAATCATGACCACAGCGCGGCGTGGCGTGCTCATCACACGCAGAGCGCCGTGCTCCAGCCCAGCTTCATCAAGGGCGGTGGTAAAGCGGGCAGAAAGTTCCGCCTCTTCGGGAGCCAGAAAACGGGAAGGCAGTTCTTCGCTGCCAATTTCAAGCACAAAGGTGGCCACGGCTTTACCTCGCATCCTTTTTGAGCATGGGATAGCCCAGTTCTTCGCGCTGAGCCGCATACAGACGGGCCACGCCCGCCGCCAGGGCACGCACCCTGCCGATGTAGCCGGTGCGTTCGGTGATGGATATGGCCCCGCGCGCATCCAGCAGGTTAAAGGTATGCGAACACTTCAGGCAGTAATCGTACGCGGGCCAGGGCAGGCCCAGTTCCAGCATGGCCTTGCTCTGCCCTTCAAAATCGCTGAAATGACGCAGCAGCATCTGCGCGTCGCTGGCCTCAAAGTTGTGGCGCGACTGCTCCACTTCGTTCTGGTGATAGATGTGCCCGTAGGTAACATTTTTATTCCAGGCCAGATCGTAAACGGATTCCACACCTTGCAGATACATGGTCAGACGTTCCAGGCCGTAGGTCAGCTCAACGCTGACAGGCGAAAGATCAATGCCGCCCACCTGCTGAAAATAGGTGAACTGGCTCACTTCCATACCGTTGAGCCATACTTCCCAGCCAAGTCCCCAGGCGCCAAGAGTGGGTGATTCCCAGTCATCTTCCACAAAGCGGATGTCGTGCTGCGCGGGATTGATGCCCAAAGCATTGAGGCTTTGCAGATAGAGGTCCTGCACGTTGTCCGGCGAGGGCTTCATGATGACCTGAAACTGAAAGTAGCGTTGCAGGCGGTTGGGATTTTCGCCGTAACGGCCGTCTGTGGGACGCCGCGAGGGCTCCACATAGGCCACGCTCCAGGGTTCGGGACCAATGACCCGCAAAAAAGTATGGGGGTTGAAAGTACCTGCCCCGCACTCCACGCCGGAGGGCTGCTCAATGACGCAGCCCTGTTTGGCCCAGTAATCCTGTAGGGTGAGTATCACGTCCTGAAAATACATGTGCTGTCCTTTAGGAAACGCTGATTGAAATGGCTCACGGCTTTTGCCCCGCCAAGGACGCGCACGGCGCGCACCTCGACCTTTTGAAGCATTGCACACTTGAAAATCCCGCAAGGATTCGTCTTTAAACACTTGCCCCTGGTCAAACCAGGCCAGGTTTAGGGCAGGTTCAGGCGCAGGCGGGCTTTGCTGGCCCTTGAGCGCCTGTTGAACACTTTGCCTGCTCCAGCAGGTACACTTTAAGAGTATGATCTCTCAAAGTTTATGACGCGCCCGTTACGGGTGCACCTGCCCTGCAATCCCAGAATAGTTTCAGGTGGCTCTGCTCCAGAGCAGATTGGTTTTGAAACGCTTTACATTTCAAACCTGTTGTTCTGCCAAAAATTGCAATTTTTGGCAGAATCCACGCCACATTGCGGCGCGCTGCACTTCCGCGCAGCGTTTGAGCACGTAAAAATGCTCAAAAAAAGCCCGCATACCTGTGGCAGTTGGGCGAAGACAAGAGAGCCGTTTGTCAATGATTCCCTTGTTATGCAGTGCCCCAAAAGCCTGGCCGCGCGAAGACGCAATAGAACCAGTCTCTTAACCCGCAGCAACAGGTCAGGCGATGCCCTTCCTGCTATACGCGGCGGAAAAAACCACCCTCCCACGCCAGCCCCAGATGGTATTGCACAAAACCGTCAATAACACGCGAGCAGGCCCGTCTGTCCACAGAAGGCAGTTCCTCCGCATGCCAGCCGGATGGCAATTCTTGCTGTACATGACGCAAAAGGTCAAGTCCGTCTGTGCTCAATTCCACGCCATATCGCACAGGCCCGGCTTCCGCACGGCAGGAAGGACAACGCACATGACCTTCATCCACAACAAACTGCCCGGGGCCTTGCAAGGCACAACCGCACACGCCGCAGACATCCAGACTTGGTGCAAAACCCAGAGCCCCCGCCAGACGCAACCGGAAAAAAAGAGGAAAAAGTGCGGGCAGCGTGGCGGCTTCTTCAAGCGTTCGCCGCATATCTTCCACCAGCGTAAAGGCTTCATCCGCCCCTTCGTCGCCCACGCCAAGCGATTCGACAAACCGCATGCAGTTGGCGGCCAGCCCCATACGACGCCAATCGCGTCTGAGCGCTTGGGGGCCGCCCAGCAGCACGGCCTCTTCAAGGTTGAGAAAACCGCCCCGTGGCGAAGCTTTAACCCGGCAGTGCAGGCTGTTGAGCACGTCGAGGCAGCCACAAAAGCGACGCCTGCTTCTGCTTCCGCCAAAGGCGAACAGCGTCAGCAGGCCGTGCTTGCGACAAAGGGTTCTCAGCCAGAGGTCCGACTCACGAAAGTGCCCCATGCGCAGCACAAGCGCGTGATCGGCCCATTCGGTCATGGGAGTGCCGGCGGGAAGGTCAGCGTGCGTACCTGACCACTTGCGCCTGCAGGGGGAAGCTCCTCGCCGTCGTAACGGAGGCGTACCCCGCCCGCATTACCGAGCTTCAACTCCAGGCTTTTATTAAACGTAAGGGCAAAGGTGTCACCCTTGCGCAAAGAAAACTGTCTGGTGTCCGTATTATCCGCATTGGAGTGCACCCAACATTCTTCCGTAGCGGTAATAATGAGCTTGTGCGGCCCCGTAACGGGCGTCTGCGTTGCTGCGGCCCCAGTGGGCGCAGCAGCCACTGGCGCGGCAGGAGCGGCAGGCGCAACAGGGGCGGCAGGCGGTGTGGGCGTGCCGGGAGCAGCAGGAGCGCCAGATGTGCCAGATGCAGCAGAGGCACCGGGCGCAGCGGGTGCCACGGATGTGGCAGAACGGGCCGCCTGAGTACCGTTGTCGGCCGCAGCCGTTGCAGATTGCCCCGCGCTGGCTCCCTGACGGGATTCACGATTGGCGGCAACACTGCGGGAGCCTGCGCCAAGAGAGGAAGTATCGGCGGTATCCGGGCTTTGCATGGGCGCGGGTTGCGCCATGCGGCGGGTCTGGCTGGTCAGAAATTCCAATGCGCCATGCTGCCATGCGGCATACGCGCCTACGCCCAGCAAAACCACCACAAAAGCAGAAAGAAAAGGCTTCATGCTGCGGCGCGGGGCCAGGGTAATGTCCGGCATGGGCGCCTGCTGCACAGTGGTTTCTTCATTGCTGGCTTCCAGAGCAGCCAGCGCAGCGCTGACTTCTTCAGTGGAAAGCCCCACATAAGAAGAATAGGAACGAATGAAGCCCTTGGTATATGCCAGATGGGGCAGAGAAGATGTGTCCCCGGCCTCAAGCGCACGCAAAAGACGCGCGCCAATCTTCAAATGATTAGCCGCATCTTCGATGCTCAGACCCCTCTTTTCACGCTCAGCGCGAAGGACCGCACCCAATTCCTCTAAGGTCATGCAAAGCCTCGGTAAAGGTCTTTGCCGCCCCGCGGGCGGCTGTTACCAGCAGCATATCCGGCCATAAGCCGAAAAACAGTTCGCCACCGGAAAGACGCGGCGCGGCACAAGCCGCGCGCACGCCAGAACAATCACGCTACAGCCGGATGTCAATCACGGCCTTTTTGCGCAGCTGCCCCGTATAGTCGTCAAAGCGCTCCATAGCCTTGGGCTGACGCAAAATGGCGTCAATCTGCGGCTTGGCTTCTTCAAAGGAGAGCATCTTCACACCACCGCCACCGGGACGGAAAAGATGCACCTGCGCCTTGTGCCCCTGAAGGTCAAAAACGTCCGTAACGTCGCCGGGCTTCATCTTGGTAAGACGGCCTTCCCATTCGGGATTCAGGCGGTCCCATTCTACCGGGCCCATATCGCCGCCTTTTTCCTTGTTGGGCGCAATGGAGTATTTTTGCGCGGCTTCTTCAAAGGTCAGTGCCCCAGAGCGTATCTGGGCGGCAATGGCGGCAGCGTTGACCTTGGGCGAATAGACCATAACACCCATATGCAGGCCGCTGCGGTCATACATGGTAGCCTTGTTGGCTTCGTAATAGGCCTGAATTTCTTCGGGGGTAACCACAACCTTGCGGCCCACTTCCATGCTCATGATCTTCTGACGCAGCAGGGTCTTTTCTATATTGCCGCGCAGTTCGGCCACACTGCTCTTCTGGCGAACGAGCTGTTCTTCGAACTGCTGCTTGGTCATATTGCGGCCCTGCATGATCTTGGCAATCTCATTGTCAATATCCGAAGGGGAAACGGAGACTTTCAGTCTTTTAGCTTCCTGGGCGATGAGAATATCCATAATCATCAGGTCCAGAACCTTACGAAAAACCGTGTCCACCTGCTTGGCATTGGCGGGATTGTCCGGATTGAGACCATTACGCATCAGGTCTGGCAAAGCATTTTTTTGCAGGTCAAACATGGTGATGACTTGTCCATTGACCACCGCAGCCACCTTATTGAGCTGGGCGGCCTGCACACCGCATACGGTCGTAAGCATGATCGCCAGCAGCAAAACAAGAGTTTTCCTCACAGGTATTCTCCCTCATACAAAGCGCCAGGTGCGCCTGTTTATCGTCAGATTTTTAGCCCAAAACAGCACGACATGCAATGACCGTCCGGCAAGGCTACAAGCCCTGCCGGACTTGCTTGCCGGGCGTCCCCGTTTTTTCATATGGTCCGTCTGTTTCCCCACCGCCCCCCGGGGTATCCGCGCCTTCCTCTCCATCTGACGAACCGGGCCCGGCATCGCCGGAGCCGTTGACGCCACCGTGTGAGGAAAGGCCATTGCCCGCACCGGAGCCGTCTTCCCGCATTGCGGGCCGTGCAGAGGGCGGCGTGAGCAGATCAGCCATAAGGTCAGGATTCACACGCACCTGCGCGCGTTCCAGAGCCGCAGTCAGCCAGCGTTCGAAAGCGGCTTCCTTACGCTGTTGACGCAAAATGTTCTCAATGAGCGGATAGGCCTCGGCCACGCCCATCGTGTGAGCGGGATTACGCCCTTCCAGTGCAAGCCCGTACCAGCGTCCGTCCTCCTGAACAGGAGAAGCACACTGCCCCGGCGCGAGCTTTTCAGCTTTTTTCCGCCAAGCGGCCGGCAACTGGGCCAAATTCATTTCCTGGCACTGCAATAAAATATCCCTGGCCTGCTCTTCGCGTGCCGGGCGGCCAGAGACGAAAGACGCGCAAAAACTGTCTACAAGCTGGCGTTCTACGGCTGAAATCAGGCAAACGTCCAGCGTTTCAGGTAGGTTGAATTCAGTTTCGTGTTCCTTGTAATATACTCGCACGTCGTCCAGAGAAATTCGAATACCGGGCAAAAGAATGCGCTTTTCAAAACTTTGAATGGCCAGATGATCGCGCATGAGCACCCGCCATTCGTTTTCGTCCAGCGATTCGTCAGCCAGAAAACGCGCCAGCCCTTCCTGACCGCCGTAGTCAGCCCTGATGGCAGCCACCGCGGCTTCAAGGGCAGCGTCTGTGACAGGGATTTGCAGGTCGCGCAAATCCTGGCGTACCAGGGCGTAAATAATCAGTGTGCTCAAGGCATCGCCGTACTGCCGCTTCATATTTTCCAGCGATGGCCGCTGCATGGTGCCCAAAGCCGCTGACCGGCTGTCCAGCAGGGCCTGCACGGTACGCAGGTAAATGGGCTCGCTGTTGACCGTGGCCACCACGCCCTCAGGCAAGCGCGCCTCGAAACAGGCGGTCAGCATGAAGCAGCAGACAAGCAGCGCCAGACGCGCCATGCGAGGTAAAAACGCAGCCGTCAGCCCCGACACGGAGCGCGCCGCATGCCCACACAACCGCCCTGGCGTTCCGGCCACCTGTGCAGAAACCGTTGGCGGCAGCTTTTTGTGGTCGCCGTGTTCAGCTGAAAAAAACAAGGGCATAGACTTCCTCTTCCGGCAACGGCTGGCCGGAGAAAAACGGTCAAGGGCGGCGCATGGCCGCCCTGTCAGATCAGGACGAGACCTGTTCCGCAATGGGCATGCGTATGTCTTCCAGTGCCTGACGCAGTCTGTCAAGTCCCTGTGCAAAAGAAGCGTCTTTTTCCAGAGGCAGTGTCAGCCCCGCAGGGGGTTGCACGCGCGCGCCCGGCATGGAGGCAGCAAGGGCTACAATGCGCTCGGGCTGCACGGCGGTCTGCCCGTCGGGCCAGGTCAGGCGCACATAGCCGCGGTGCACGTCGGCCTTTTGCACCTGAAGCTCGGTAAGAAACTGCTTGAGGTCGAGCACTGCCAGAAAGTTCGCCAGCTCTTCGGGGAAAGGCCCGAAGCGGTCGCGGATGGACAGGGCCGTTTCTTCCCGCGCAGCTCCGCCCGAGGCCGAGGTCAGCGCCTTGTAGCAGCGCAGACGTTCGCGCCCGTCGTCAATGTACGAAGCAGGAATATGCGCTGGCAGGCCCAACGTCAGTTCCGTTTCGCTCACCAGACTTTCGGGCATGCCCTTGAGGCGGCCCACGGCTTCTTCAAGCATTTCTAGATACAGATCCAGACCCACACGGCACATGTGGCCCGACTGCACTTCGCCCAGTATATTGCCAGCCCCGCGCAGACGCAAATCTTCCATCGCCACCTGAAATCCCGCGCCCAAGTAGTCCATATCCATAATAATGCGCAGGCGTTCTTCGGCTATGGCAGTCAGGCGCTCGGCATCGGGCACAACAAAAAAGGCATAGGCCTGCCTGTCGCTGCGGCCAACTCGGCCGCGCAACTGGTACAATTGCCCAAGCCCGAACATCTGGGCCTGATCCACCACCAGAGTATTGGCACGGGGGAAGTCCAGACCGGATTCCACAATGGAAGTGCAGACCAGCACATCCAGTTCACCATGCCAGAATTTGTGCATGGTATCTTCCAGCTCGGTTTCAGACATCTGGCCGTGGGCCATACCCACCCGCGCGGCAGGAACAAGCCCGCGCACATATTCAGCCACGCGCTCAAGCCCCTGCACCCGGTTGTATACCCAGAATATCTGGCCCTCGCGCTCCATCTCGCGCTCCATCACCTTGCGCAGCACGTTATCATCCCTGCGCAGCACGGCGCTGGCCACGGGCTTGCGGTCCTGCGGCGCGGTTTCAATAATGGAAAGCTCGCGTATGCCGGACATTGAAAGCTGCAAGGTACGCGGAATGGGTGTGGCCGTAAGCGTCAGCACGTCCACATTTTTCTTGAGGGCCTTGAGTTTTTCCTTGTGACGCACACCAAAGCGCTGTTCTTCATCAAGGATAAGCAGGGTCAGGTTGGGCAGCTTCACGTCTGTGGACAAAAGACGGTGGGTGCCTATGAGTATGTCTATCTGCCCTGCGGCGGCAGCCTTGAGCACATCCTTCTGCTTTGGACGCGACACAAAACGGCTGAGCAGGCCCACGTTGACGGGAAAGCCCGCCAGACGCGCCCTGAACGTCTGATAGTGCTGTTCGGCCAACACCGTCGTGGGACACAACATGGCCACCTGCCGCCCCTCGGAAGCAGCGCGGAAGGCAGCGCGCAACGCCACCTCAGTTTTACCGAAGCCCACGTCGCCGCAAACAAGGCGGTCCATCGGGCTGGTTTTATCCATATCGTCCAGCACGTCCTGAATGGCCTTGGCCTGATCGGGGGTTTCCTCAAAGCCAAAGGTGGCTTCAAATTCGTGATACAGTTCGCCAGGCGGATCGTAGCGAAAGCCCTTGGTTACCTTGCGGTAGGCGTACATTTCCACAAGATCTGCGGCGATTTTTTCAATGGCCTTGCGGGCTTTTTCCTTGCCAGAAATCCAGGCTGCGCCGCCCAGACGGTCAAGAGCAGGCTCTACACCTTCTGTGCCCTTGAAACGCTGGATGAGGCCCAGGCGGTCGGCTGGCACATAGAGCTTGTCCTTGCCGGAATACTCCACCAGCAGAAAATCGTTGGCCGCAGCATTGATGTCCATATGGTGCAGACCAGCGAAACGTCCGATGCCGTAGTCGCGGTGCACAAGAAGGTCGCCGGGCTTGAGATCGTCAAAGGAGTCCAGGCCCTTGAAGACGCGGGACGACACGCGCGGCGTTTTTTCAGCCTTGGGATAAAGGATGTCTTCGCCAAGAACCAGAGCGTCGTCCCATACCAGATCCGCACCGGATCTGAACTGCGAAACGAGGGCGAAAATCCCCCGCTGCTCCGGCGCATAGCGCATGGCGGGTGCGATGCCGTCCTGTTCGGCCAGCTTCAAAAATCTGGCGCGGCTTCTGCCCGATGAAAAACTGAGCACCACCTGACGGCGGCTGCCCCGCCACTCCTTGAGGGCAGCGGCAAGATGTTGCCAGGGGCGATCCTGCGCGCCCGGCACCGGAAAAAGCTCGGTAAAGGAATGCAGGGGGCGTTCAGCAAGATCAAGGCCCCTTTCTTCCACGCCCATGACCAGAGGTTCTGCGTACACGCGCTGAAAACTGTTCCAGGGCGCGGGCTGCGAACTTTTGCGCAGGGCAAGGGCCGCTGGCTGCGGCAGGGGTGAATCGGGAGCTTCCAGCCTTTCCTTGAGGCTCAGGCGGCTATTGCGCAAAGCATCGGCGCTGTCGGCCTCGCCGGGCAGAAGCCACAGGCTGTTTTTGGGCAGCCAGTCTTCAATAAAACTGGTCGTTTCAAGCACGCTGCCGGGCAAAAGGCCAAGGCCGCCGCTGTCCAGTGATTTTTTGAAGGAATAGCATTCGTTTTCGCCAATGCGGCCTTCAGCGAACATGCGGTCGCAACGTTCCCGTGCCGCAGCCAGAGCCTTGGTGTCCAGAGACAACGGGCTGGCAGGCAGAAGCGTCAGTTCGTCGCAACCCTGCAAGGAGCGCTGGCTTTCAGCATCAAAAACCCGCATTTCATCAAGAGTATCGCCAAAAAATTCCAGACGCACAGGTTTGGCGTATCCCGCAGGAAAAATGTCGAGAATATCGCCCCGGCGGGCCATTTCTCCTGGCCGCGTGACCATTGCCACGCGCTCGTACCCCCACTCAACTGCCTGATCCAGCAACAGTTCAGGCGCGTAATCGCTGCCCTTGCGCAGATCAAGGTTGCGTGAAGAGAAAAAATTCAGGGGCACATGGCGCAACAAAAGACTTTCTACACTGCAAACCAGGCAGCGCGGCTGGCCCAGACCAAGCCCGTAAAGGGCAGCCAGGCGTGACGCCCATGAGGCCCTGTCCTGCCGCTGGCTCAAGGCGGGCAGCGCCAGACAGGGGCTGCGCCACAAGGGCTCGGACAGCGATTTATCGCCAAACGAAAGCTCGGGGGTAAAGAGCGTCAGTAACGCACGGGCAAGATTGTATTCTTCGCGCTCGCGCGCAACCAGAACAACAGTGCGCCCCTGAGCCATAGCTTCGACGGCAAGACGACAACGCGTGGCCATGCCACTGCGCTCAATGTAAATCTGATTTTCCTGACTTGCCAGTACTGTGGTAAAACTGTCCATTAACCTGTTTCCATATGGCTGACCGATGTTCCTGCCCGGCCATGCTGTGCACGCGGGCGAATCCCGCAAAGCTTTTGCTGAAAATTACGAAATCTGAAAAGGCTGCTTTACCCTATGACAATGTTGCCAGAGTGCTGTCGCCAGCCGAACGCCCTTCGGGCAACGGCTGCCGCAAACCACCAGATAAATACAGTACGCAAACAACGCGGTCTGTTCTTCGCAATTGCTGCACCATTCATAAGGCCTGCGAATTTGCCAACAGTTGCCGCTCAGGCCGTGCTTGTACCGGCCCTGCTGCCCGACGCAGCGATTTGCGCCATAGGCAGTTTCGCAGACTTGACCCGCAAGACACTTGCTAACAACTCAGGCAAGCTTTTGACCACACCCTATAACAGAGAAAAAGTCTGCCGTATCAAATACTTGCGCAACCAACAGCCAAGGTGCGTGTTTGGCGCTTTGAGCGTGCATAACCGCTGCAACCGTATGCTTAAAACAGACGCGGGGGCGGCTCTAAAGCCGCCCCCGGTCAAATGTACCTGTCTGCTTGCTAATTGGTGCCGCAGCCGCCGGAGCAGCCGGAGCAGCCGCCCTCGCTCTGGGGCAGGGGAATGGTGGGTTCCACCATAAAGCCCATATAGGTGAGGTCGATTTTCACGCCTTCAATCTGAGTCAGCAGATCTTTGTTGATGCAGAAGGTGAAGCCACCCTGCTCTTCGCTCTGGTCCTCATCAGTGGCGGCGTCAAGAGCCAACGCAAGACGGGGACCGCTGCAGCCACCGGGGGCAAGATAGACGCGGATGTCGCTTTTTTCCTTGCCTTCAAAGTAGGCTGCCAGTTCTTTCTGGGCGCTTTCGGTAAGTTCGAGCATGGTTCCTCCATGATTTTTTTCGGGCATATTATATGATTTATATTCCGAAAAACAGGCTGTATGCTTCAGTGGCCAACGGGGAACCAGGCCCGTTTGGTTAGTGGCTTCCGCAGCTTGAGCAGCTGCTGCAACCATCGCCTTCTGAAGCAAGGGGCACGTCTGGGGTGATCGTAAAGCCCATATACGTTAAATCAACAGTAATTCCCTTCACTTCATTCAGCAAGGCTTTGCTCATGCAGAAGGTATACCCAGCCTGTTCCTCGGTTGTATCCTGGTCATTCGGCTCATCCAGAGCCAGAGCGAGGCGCGGGCCGCCTCAACCAGCCGAGAGGTAAATCCGAATCGGATCCTTTTTCTTGTCCGCAAAGAAGGTATCAAGTTCCTTGCGGGCGTTGTCGGTCAACTGAATCATGATGTCCTCCATATTTCTGGTGCCATAGTAACTAAGGCCATGCTTCTACCTTGTCAATTGGTGGGGGACTTTTCTTCAACCACAAAAAGCGTTAGGCTTTGGGCAGGTAGACGTTACGGGAGGATACATGAGCACTACCCTGCTGCTTGAGCAACACGAAATGGCGCGAATGTTGGAGCGTCTGGCGTCCCAGATTCTGGAGCGTCACGACCGCTGCGACCATGTCATGCTGGTCGGTATAGAACGGCGTGGCGCAGACCTTGCGCACCGCCTCTCTGCCCGGCTTGAAGAGCGCCTTGGGCACCCTGTGCTGCTGGGCACACTGGACATAAACCTCTACCGTGACGACTGGACCAGCCTTGAAGGCAAGCCACACATCGGGCAGTCGCGCATACCTGCCAGCGTTGACGGGCGCGTCATTATTCTGGTTGATGACGTTCTTTACACAGGCCGCACCATACGCTCCGCCCTGGAAGCCCTGCTGGACTATGGCCGCCCCAAGGCTGTGGAACTGCTTACCCTGATTGACCGTGGACATCGTGAACTGCCTATACATGCGGACTATGTGGGCCGATCTGTCAATACAAGCCGCCAGGAGCGCGTGGACGTGCTGCTGGCTGAAAGAGACGGTGAAGACGCCGTTCATTTGACGACAAGCTCCACATAGCACATGGCGAGGCACGGCCTCGTCCGCATACCCAAATGATCCGGCGGCTCTTTCAGCCGTCAACCCGCACAGACAGCATCTGTGCGGCCAAACAAGGATCGAGCATGCCCAAGCGCAAAACCTGACGCAATCCCGGCAACTTCACGGTGTGGAGTGTATGCGGGCGGCGGCGCGTTTTGTGGTATAGGAGCATGACGTGGCAAAACTGAGCACGAGGTAATCCTCCGTCCGCTTTCTGTCGGCCCCGATGGCCGTACAGGCAACGGGCGCACGCCCACAAGCAGGAGCAGGAGGATACCCATGAAACAGTATTTCAACGTCCTTTCCACCACAACAGGCATAGTTGTAGTGGGCCTCATTTTTGGCGTTGTGGCAGTATTGCTGCAACAGGCTGGCAATCCCGGCAATATGGGCATTTGCGTAGTCTGCTTCAACCGCGACATCGCCGGGGCGGTCGGCCTGCACAGAGCTGAACTTGTGCAGTACCTGCGCCCTGAAATTCTGGGCATGGTGCTTGGAGCCTTTGCGGCAGCCATGCTTTTTGGCGAGTACAAGCCACGCGGCGGTTCTGCCCCCATTACCCGCTTTTTCCTTGGAGCCATCGCCGGCATAGGCGCACTGGTTTTTCTGGGTTGCCCCTGGCGCGTCATTCTGCGTCTGGCAGGCGGTGACGCCCACGCTCTTTTTGGACTTGCTGGCCTTATTGTTGGTGTAGGCATTGGCACCGTATTTTTCCGCATGGGATTTTCGCTTGGCCGCAGCCAGAATCAGGGCAAGATCTCGGGCCTGCTGCTGCCCGCGATGATGCTTGGTCTTGTGGCCCTGTATCTTGCTGATCCGCAGATAATCGGCGAACTCAAGAGCGGCGTGCTCTTTTATTCCATAAAGGGTCCCGGCTCACAGCACGCGCCCTTTATCTTCTCTTTGTGCGCAGGCCTTGCCGTGGGCTTTCTGGCCCAGCGCAGCCGCTTTTGCACAATGGGCGCGCTGCGCGACGTCATTCTTTTCAACCAGTGGTATCTGGCCCTCGGCTTCATTGCGATGTTTGCAGCAGCTCTGGTCATGAACCTCAGCTTTGGCTCCTTTCACTGGGGCTTTGAAAACCAGCCTGTGGCACAGCCCAACAACCTCTGGAACTTTATGGGTATGGTTACAGCTGGTCTTGCCTTTGCCCTGGCCGGAGGCTGCCCTGGCCGTCAGCTTTTCATGGCTGGCGAAGGCGACAACGACGCCGCCGTTTTTGCTGTCGGCCTCATCGTGGGCACGGCTATGGCCCACAACTTCGGCATGGCCTCCAGCACGGCTGGCATCGGCCCCCACGGCATGGCCGCCACACTGGCAGGACTTGGCATTTGCCTGTTCATAGGATTCTTTAATTGCAAGAGAGGCGCGTAATGTCTGAACTTATTGATACCCGCGGCCTTTCCTGCCCGCAGCCTGTGCTGCTCTTTCTCAACGCCGCCAAAGCTGATGCTTCCAATGCTTTCAGCGTGCTGGTGGACAATGACGCCAGCCTTGAAAACGTCAGCCGCGCCGCACGCAACCGGGGCTACAGCGTGGAGACCGCCGATGAAGGCCAGGGCATAACCCGGCTGGAAATCCACAAGTCCTGACGCCCTGCTCCAGCCATTTGCACTGGGCAGTGCCGTCACGAAATGGATTTCCTTGGTATATCAAGAAGAGCAAGCCTTTTATGCAGGGAGTGTACTCTTATGGTACTCGACCGGAATAAAAGGCAAAGTTCGACGTAAAAATACCAAGAAAGGCGCTCGTGACGGCACTGTCCAGAACCATCCGGGCGGGCTTGCCCGCCCGGCAAAGGGCCACAATGACCAGTAAACCCACTGACATCAGCAAGAAATCCGGCGGATTATTGAGCAGGCTTCGTCAGGCCCTGAACGGGCTTGGCAACGGGGCTGCCCGAGGGATTAGCCGTGGACCAGCCCGTGGGACGGCTCGTGGGCCTGTTCCGGCGAATGGCCGGCCCGCTTCAAACGAAGTTTCCTCAGACCAGGGCGCAGCCAAAGCGCTCAGTGACCGTGGGCTGCTGGTGTTTTCTCACACGGGTGAAGTCATCAAGGCCGAAAGTCTGCTGCGCAAGGCCGGACTGGCCGTTGAAGTCAAAGGCCCGCCGCCGCAATTACGCACAGGCTGCGATATGGTGGTGGTTTTTGAGCTGGTCAGTCAGACGCTGGTGCTGGAAACACTGAACAAAGGCGGTCTTCGGCCAGAACAGGTCGTCACTGCCCACGATGTGCTGCTTGAGCCTGTGTCTCTTTATCAGGTCAAACACCTGGAGCACTGGATCATGGTGCGCGCCGCCAATATGAAGATTACCCTCGACAAACGCGATGGCCGCATTGTGAATATATCCGGCGGCGGCTGCCCGGACGTTCCCTGGCTTGCGCACTGCCTGTGCGGCCTGCGGCTGGACGAAGCCCCGGAACCGCGAAGTCTGGGGCAGACGCTGTGCTGCTACAGCCTGCAAAAGGCCTACGAAGAACTGCGGAGGCAATATCCGTGTGGTACATAGCGGGAACACTGCCGAATAAGGATATGGGCCTTTGCGAAGCGGCGGCCCAGGCTCCGGCGCATGTGCGCGGGGGCATGCTGCATCTGGCCGACGAAAAATCCATCCCTGTGCAGCGCGGCACTGCGGCGCTGGCCGCCACTGCACTGCTGGCCTGCGAAGCTCTGGGCTATGAGCCTCCACGCCTTTTGCTGGCAGGAGACATCGGTTCCGGCGCTGGCAGCCGCGCCCTTTACGCGTGGCTCACAGAACATGTCGAAAGCCTGGCCCCCGAAGGGCTGACCTTTCACTATCTTTTCCCGGATGTTGACTGGCACAACCGTGTGCTCATGGCCATACAGGCGATGCAATCAGCCCCTTTGCTGGTCGCGGACGCGGGGTTCATGTATGTGGCCAAGATGAGCGGTTATGCCGACGCTTATGACCTCTTCACGCCCGACCTGGGCGAGATGGCATTTCTGGCTGACGAAAAAGCCCCGCATCCTTTCTATACCAGAGGATTTTTGCTGGCAGAGGAAGAAGACATTCCTGCATTGCTGG
This sequence comes from Desulfovibrio intestinalis, assembly GCF_014202345.1. Lineage (NCBI taxonomy): Bacteria > Pseudomonadati > Thermodesulfobacteriota > Desulfovibrionia > Desulfovibrionales > Desulfovibrionaceae > Desulfovibrio > Desulfovibrio intestinalis. Next base: position 117,804 of record NZ_JACHGO010000002.1, on the reverse strand, counting down.
CCCGAGCCCAAGCGCACGGCAACTGCCCTGCCAACCTCATCATCAAGGGCCGCGCCGACCATATTGTCTGTGACGGACAGCTTACCGCAACGGTTGAGGAACCTTCGGAACCAGCGATGGAATGCATCGGCGGTACGGGTGATCTGGTGACAGGTCTCGTCACGGCCCTGCTGGCGGGCAAGGTGCCGCTGTGCAAAGCCAGCCTCGCCGCCGCACGCCTTGCCCGGCTGTTGGCGCGGCACTGTGCGCCTGACCCCGGCACGCAGGTAGCGCAACTGCTGGAACAATTGCCTCAGGTTTTACACCGTCATGCAGAAGATGTTTTGAAGGCTGATTAATGCAGCGCTGCCTCCTTCCCCCCATGCCCACCCTTGTGCGCGTCAGGAACATCCTGAAAAATCTGTGTGGTGCAAGCCATATACTTGAAGCGCCTGTCCCGCGCCTCCCAGTCCGGCTTCGCACGGCTCCATCAAAAACCGTCTGCATGTTTTAAAACATTTTTGCTTTGAACAGCTTTGTGGATGAGGGAGCTTTTTACACAAAAATCTCCGCCGACACGCCTTCCCTTCAAAATATTCATGTTATTCAAGCGTATTACCAAACCTATCGTAACTTGAAACGCGAACCTAGAGGCTGCGTCTGATCACGCCGCCGCTAGAAAATTTCAAGGTTAGGCTACTCCAAGTGTTGTAGCCCGCTGGTAAATATTGCCAAGCCAAATCGTTTTATGCCGCTAAAAATACTAGCAAAAGTAATAAATCATTGCATTCTAGCATATTATAGAGCACACACTGTTGCCTATAAGTACTAGCATTTTTCTATGTTACCTATTATTGTGCGTTATCCATAAGAATGTCTAAAATATAGGCATATAGTTTTATAAACATTAATCTGTGGGTGATGTTGTATTGTATTTTCATAAAAATGCGATACTTCATGCAGCTATATTCATTTTTATCATACAGCCATTGCGCCTTTGTATCCACATATAAACATATATAATTTAACATATGACCTAGATATAGTAATACAAAATAACATTACAATTTATACGGTAGTGAGTAAGGCAATCGACCTGACCAGCATTTAAATGCGTTGTTACACCTTAAAACAGACAGCTCTTTCTCACATGGCAGTTGCGTGACTATGCTCAACGATTCGCAGCAACAACAAACAATATTAGCCAACCTGCCCGCCCTTGGAATTTAAGGAACTCCGGCGGGCGGCAGAGCAATACCAAAACAAAAGCAGCGCTATGAACACTGACAGCGTTAAATGCGATATTTGTTGAAACGTCTGTGGCAGCCCCAGCAAAGAAGGTCCGCCAGCAGCAGACAGTGCGTGAGTGGCAAAAGTAATCCGCAGTAACTATGGAGCCATGCATGGGAAAACAATTGAAAGATCGCCGATATTTCTATGCAGCGTTTGCCGTATCATTGTTGCTGGCCTTTCTGGGAACATGGTTTCTTGTCCAGCGCAACTCTCAAATTCGCACGGCAGAACTTAAAAGTGTTTTTACCCTGCAAAGAGAAAAACTGACCAGCGTTCTGACAAAATTTTTCTATAAAACACAGACTCTTGCCACGCTTGTTATTGCAAACAACGGAAAAATTGAAGCTTTTGATCCGGTAGCTGCCGCGCTTATTGACGATTCTTCCATCCAGGCCATCGTTATGGCGCCCAAAGGCGTGGTAAGCCATGTGTACCCGTTGCAGGGCAACGAGGCTGTGATGGGCAAAGACTTGTTGTCGTATTCCTTCGGCTGTGAAGAAGCGATAAAAGCCAGACACAGTAGCCGCATAGTTATGGCTGGCCCCGTGCCGCTCATTACAGGCGGCATGGGTCTGGTGGGCAGACTTTCAGTTTATACCAAGGACAAGAAGGGATCCCGACAGTTCTGGGGGCTCGTTTCCATTGCGCTCAATTTTCCCGAAGTGCTTAAAGACGCGGAACTGGGGCTGCTTGACGATCTGGAGCTGCCCTATGAAATTTGGCGTACCAACCCGGATAACGGCGAACGTCAGGTAATTGCCGAGGGAAACAGCCCGGAATCAAAAGGCGCACCCTATCTGGAAATGCCCATGCAGATACTTAACGCCCAATGGTTCTTCAAACTTTCGGCCAAGCACGCATGGTACCAGCTCACTGAAACATGGTTTTATGTGGGGTGCAGCGTACTGTTCAGCCTGCTGTTTGCCATGCTGGTGCAGCGCAGCTACGACATCATGGTGGCGCACCGTCGGCTGGAAGAAATAGTGTATCTTGATGCCCTGACAGGAATTTTCAACAGACGCGGCCTGTTCAACGATCTCGGCCAACGCATCGAAAATAATCCAGAAAAAAAATTCAGTCTGTACTATCTGGATCTGAACAAATTCAAACCTATCAATGACACCTACGGGCACAAGGCCGGAGACCGGGTATTACAGCACTTTGCGGCCACGATGGGCAAATTCGCCCCCCGCCCGCACATTCTTGCCCGCATAGGCGGCGACGAATTCATTCTCATACTGCCCGAAGAGAATGATGCGGCCCAAACGCTGGAAGCTTTGGAAAACGCCCGCCGTAAACTGGCGGAAGGCTTGCCCCACGAAGGAATTCCCGTGACCATTACCTTCAGTGTTGGCATAGCTGTCTACCCCGACGACGGTTCAGATCTGGACGCCCTGTTCGCACGGGCGGACCAGGCCATGTACAGGGACAAACAGTCGCACGGAAGCGTTCGTAATACGCCGCGTACTGATTAGAGCATTTTAACTTTGAAAAAGTTTAAATGCTCTAACGCTGCACAAGCGTGCAGCGCGCCGCAATGCGGCGTGGATTCAGCAGAAAATCGCATTTTCTGGCAGAATGACAACTTTGAAATGTAATGCATTTCAAAGTTAATCTGCTCTAGAAGTTTTCATTTATCATGTTTGCTCAACAGGCAAGCAGCTTTGCCGCCGTTTTCCACGGTGGGCGTGCAAAGAAACGTGCCGCCAAGCGGTGCCCGATTTTGTAGTAAACAGGGCCAAAAATCAGACAAGAACAGGCGGTGGGCCAAATGCCCGCCGCCTGCTCCTGGTTACTGCAACACAGCGTGTTTTTACGCCGCAAGCTTATCTTTCAAAATAGGTATACCCGCGCAAGCCATCTTCAAAAGCCTGCATAATGGAAAACCTCTCGCTGGGCGTAATGCGGCCCTGACGCACAGCCTGTTCGGCAGTGTCGCGCAAGTCCTCAAGAATACGGCGGGGGTCGTATTCCACATAGCTCAGAATATCCGCCACTGAGTCGCCGCGAATTTCGCGCACATACTCGTAACTTCCGTCATCGGCCACACGGATGGACACCACATTGGTGTCACCCATGAGGTTATGCAGGTCGCCGAGGGTTTCCTGATACGCGCCCACGAGGAACACGCCGAGATAGTATTCCTCGCCGTCACGCAGGGGATGCAGCTCCAGCGTGGGCTTCATGCCCTGCGGGTCAATAAACTGGTCGATGCGGCCATCCGAATCGCAGGTAATATCAGAGATAATGCCGTGCCGTGAGGGAAATTCCTTGAGCCTGTGGATGGGCATGACCGGGAAAAGCTGGTCAATGGCCCAGGTGTCAGGCAAGGACTGAAACACGCTGAAGTTGCCGTAATAGATGTCGGCCAGGCTCACATCAATATCAGCCAGGTCGCGCGGCACGTTCTTGAGACGGGTTTTCTCCTGGGCAATACGCATGATGATGGCCCAGAAAAACCGTTCGGCCAAGGTGCGCTGCCGCAGATTCACGCGGCCCATCGAGAAAAGCTGCCGCATTTCGTCGCGGTAATAAATGGCGTCGTTATAACATTCCTGCAAGTTACGCAGGCTGATGTTGGCCAATGTTTCGCGCAGGTTTATCACAGGTTCGGGCGTGCCTTCGGGCAAGCTTTCAGGCAACTGCACTTCTTCTACGACGCTCACGTCCAGCACGTTGAACAACAGCACCGAATAGTAAGCCACCGTAGCGCGGCCCGATTCGGTGATAATGTGCGGATGGGGCACGCTTGCCTCATCCAGAGTGCTCATGATGGCTTCAACAACGTCTGTGCAATATTCGTCCAGGCTGTAGTTGCGCGACGAAATATAGTTGGTATGCGAGCCGTCGTAATCCACGGCCAGACCGCCGCCAAGGTCCAGATAACCCATTGGCGCGCCTTCTTCGATAAGCCCCGCGTAAAGACGCGCGCCTTCCATAACGCCAGTACGGATATCGCGGATATTGGAAACCTGAGATCCCAGGTGATAGTGCAGCAGCTTGAAGCAATCCAGCATGTCGTGGGCCTTGAGGGTATCCACCACGTCCACAATCTGGGCGGGCGAAAGCCCGAAGGTTGACCGCTCGCCGCCGGAATCCGTCCAGTGGCCGCTAGCCTTTACTGCCAGCTTGGCGCGCACGCCGATGCTGGGGCGCACGCCAAGAGCCTTACTGCGTTCAAGCAGCACGCCGAGTTCGCTGGGCATTTCAAGCACGAAGAAAACGTTGAAACCTAAACGCAGGGCCTGAAGGCCCAGGTCCATAAACTCTTCGTCTTTATAACCATTGCAGATAATGCAGGCTTCGCGGTCTTGCATAAGAGAGACTGCAGCCACAAGTTCAGCCTTGGAGCCGACCTCAAGCCCGTGATGAAACTGCGCCCCAAACTGGGCTATCTTTTCCACCACCTGCTGCTGCTGGTTCACCTTGACGGGAAAAACACCGCGGTAAGCCCCGGCATAGCCGAGATTTTTGATGGCCTTGCGAAAACTTTCGTGAATATTCGCGATGCGCGAGTCCAAAATATTTTCCACGCGCAAAAGCACGGGCATGTCGTGTCCCCGGTCCCGCAGGCCAGAAATAACTTCCGGTATGGAAACCTGCGGCCCCTTGGGGCCCTGCGGGCAAATAACAACTTCGCCCGCATCGGAAACGTCAAAATATCCGGCACCCCAATTACGGATGCCGTACAGTTCGATGGAATCCTCCACCCGCCACTGCTGCAATGCGCGGTTTTTTGCCAACTCGCACTCCTTATATCGCCCAAAGGACGAAGGTTAAAATCCTGCCGTCAAAAAAGAGGCGTAATTATGCCGGGAAGGGGGTGAAAGTCAATCTTGGCAAGCATGCCCAAATAGACTGCCGTTTGAAGGTGGTATCCTCTTGACGCCGCGCTGTCCTTGCTTCAACCTAGCTTAACGGTTTACCTCAGCTTTCAGTTCAGAACGCACCTGTGGCGGCCTGCGTTACGCTGCTCACGCATTCTTTAAGGATATATCCATGACGCCCTTTGACAACCGCCTGCGGATGCCATTTTTTTCAGGTACCGCCTTTGCGCTCCTTTTCCGGGGCATCGCTTCCAAGCGCCTTGTGCTGCTGGCTCTGACCCTCGCGCTGCTTCCAGCCCTCAACGGCTGCTTAGGCAACGACCAAAAAGCCTCTGGCCCGCCCCCGGCCCCCGTGCGTACGGCCACAGTTGACCGTGCCGACGTGCCGCGCCTGCTGCATGTGGTGGGCAACGTGCGGGCTTCGGCTTCTGTGGGCGTCAGGCCTCGCGTGGCGGGTGAAATACAGCAGGTCCATTTTACTGAAGGGCAGGACGTGCAGGAAGGCCAGCCGCTTATTACCATCGACCCCCGCCCCTTTGCAGCCATATTGCGTGAAAAGCGCGGCATGCTGGCCAAATCTCAGGCCCAGCTCAACAAGGCTCTGGACGACATGGCCCGCTACGGCAAACTGGTGGGCGACGGCTATGTGAGCCGTGAAGCCTACGAGCAAACCGCCACCCAGGCCGCCGCACTTCGGGCGACAGTGCAGTCAGACAAAGCCGCCGAGGAAAGCGCGGCCCTTGACCTTGCCTACTGTACGGTGGTGGCCCCCATCAGCGGGCGCGTGGGCGCGCTTAGCGTAGACAAGGGCAATATGGTCAAATCTTCCGACGCCACGCCCATTGTAACCATCGACACTCTTTCGCCCATTTATGTGGGCTTTTCTGTGCCAGAAGCCCACCTGCCCATCATACTGGACCGCATGGCCGTTGAAAGCGTTACCGTTACCGCCACGCCCACAGGCGCGCAGCCAGAACAGGGGGTTCTGACCCTGGTGGACAATACGGTAGATACGCGCACGGGCACCATCCGCCTTCGGGCCACCTTTGAGAATGCCGACCGCCACCTGTGGCCCGGCCAGTTTGTGCAGGTGGAATTGCCGCTGGGTATGGGCGAACAGGTGCTTACCGTGCCCTCGCGCGCGGTGCAGTCTGGCCGCGACGAATCCTATGTATATGTGGTGGACAAGGACAATCACGCTGCGTACCGCGCGGTAAAGCCCCTGTTTGAGCACAAGGGAGTCAGCGTTGTAGAGGGATCATTGGCAGAAGGCGAACAGGTGGTCATTGAAGGACAGGTACGCCTTGCGCCCGGTCTGCCCGTGAAGGTGGTGGAGTAAACGGCCGCCGCAACAGGCTTGCGCAAACATAAGCCTGAAGCTACTTTTATGGTAAATCAGGCCTCTTCGTCCTCAATCTGGCGGCAAAGGGCCGAACCGTTGCTCAAGCCAGCCAAAGCAAGCTCAAACTGTGACAAATGCTCTTCTGGCAGCAGGAGCGTAAGGTGGGCCTGCGCCGCGTACTCTTCGCCCGCAGGCCGCGCTTCAAAGGTAGGCAAAAGACGGCGCAGGGCGTCCACATGGGCGTATTCCACCGTAAGCGCCAGCCGGATCTGCGGCACGCGCTCCACCAGAGAAAGAGAAGCCAGATTTTCGCGCACGCTGTCCTGATAAGCGCGCACAAGGCCGCCAGTGCCAAGTTTGACGCCGCCAAACCAGCGGCTTACCACAACGCACAGCTCACCCACATTGCTGTGCAGCACCACTTGCAGCATGGGCCGCCCGGCGGTTCCGTGGGGTTCGCCGTCGTCAGAAGAACCGATCTGGGCGGTATGCCCTGGCGCTCCCGCTGCATAGGCCCAGCAGTTGTGGGTGGCGTCCGCGTGACGCCTGCGAATTTCTTCTACAAACGCGCGGGCCGCTGCCGGGCCCGGCGTGTGGGCGCACAGTGTAAGAAACCGGCTGCGCCGGATGATGATTTCCGTGCAGTGCGGCTGCCCGGTACTGGCGGCAGGTACAGCGTAACGGCTCATGCCAGCCCGTCCTTACGGGATGGAGCCAACCCCTGAGCGTGGTTATTGCCGCCGTCCTGCGAACACCCGCACATATCCGAGGCCAGCGAGTCCACAGGCGTATCGGGCGGGCAAAATTCGCGAATACAGTCAAGCGCCAGCGGAAAGCGTTTTTCCAGTTCGCGACGCCGTGCAAGATGCAGATCGCTGAAATCAAAGCCGGGGGCCACGGTGCAGCCCACCAGCGAAAAATCTGAACCGGGCGCTGGCGTAGCCCCAAACCAGTAGCCCCCAGGCACGGCGCATTGCAGCACATGCCCATTAAGAATATCCGGCCCCATGAGGGTTTCGCGGGCGCGGCCTCCCCGGTCTATCCATACCAGCCGCAGCGGACCGCCCAGATGAAAATGCCAAAGCTCATCCTGGCGAATACGGTGCAGGCGCGAGTACTGGCCTGCCCGCAAAAGAAAAAGAATGGCCGTGGATACGGGGCGGGGCTGGTCAAAACCGCAGGGCATATCTCGTGGCGTCAGCATCCGCTCGCACTGGTAGGTTCGGCGATAATAGCCGCCCTCCGGGTGCGGGGCGAGACCGAGATTGTCAATAATGTGCTGTACGTCCATGCGGATAGTGTAACCGCAGGCGAAGGCTTAGGCAACGGCGGCGCGTGCCCATGCCTGCCCACACGCAGTGAAGACCGTGGGCGCACGCCAAGCCCGTAAAAAACTAAAACCGAGAGCCTGCTTCGTGTAAGAAAAGATGGTGCAAAAATATGTATATTCAGACAGATATAAGCTTTAAACTTGCTTACTCAAGAAATAACTGTCAAAATAATTGACAAAAAAGCTTTACAATAACTGAGGGATTGATTAAATAGGAATCGTTCTTGATAAAAAGAAGCAACAAAAAATATACATAGAAAGGAGAATACCATGAGCAAAACTCAGGAAAATCTTATGACGGCCTTTGCTGGCGAATCCCAGGCTAACCGCAAATATCTTGCCTTTGCCCAGGTCGCCGACAAGGAAGGCATGACCCAGGTTGCCAAGCTGTTCCGTGCCGCTGCCGCTGCCGAAACCATCCACGCACACGCCCATCTGCGCAATGCCGGCAAAATCGGTGATACCGCCGCCAACCTCAAGTCGGCCATTGAAGGTGAAACCTACGAATTCACCAAGATGTATCCCGAAATGATCAAGGAAGCGCAGGACGAAGGCAAGACCGCCATCGCCAAGTATTTCGACTTCGTGAACTCGGTGGAAGAAGTGCATGCCAACCTGTACAAAAAGGCTCTGGAAAATCCCGCCGGCCTGCCCCAGACCGACTACTACATCTGTAAGGTCTGCGGCTACACGCACGAAGGCCCCTGTGACACCTGCCCCGTGTGCGGCGCTGGCACAGCTGCTTTTTTCAATTCCAGCGAATGCTGCAGCTAAACAGCTGCCCCGTTGGCCTGGAGCGTACTTGACGCGGACAGAGTAATATTCTCTGCAGTTCATTGCGCAAGAGTTGCACACTCCGTTTTTATGGCGGCTTTTGGGCTGACGCCCATAGGCCGCCAACGATGAAATCACGATGGTTTGAGGAGCCTCAAGGGGCGGGGGTTGCTGACTTTTTGGGTCAGCAACCCTTTTTCAAACCAGACGAGTTATTCTCGCGCGGCGTTACAGCCCCACGCCGCCCCAAGGCTGCAGACCCTATCCTACCTGATTCATTAGTATTTATTCATTGATGAATGGTGGATCTGGCATGTAGCAATGCACGCCTTTTGGTTTGCCTTTTCCCTTAAAAAAGTTCAATATGGACTGATGTACACAGGCTTGGGCTCTCTGCCCCGGTTCAGTGTTACGGGGGCGCGCCCCTATTTTTTATGCGCCGTGGGCCGCCATGTTGCGGTGCCCCTTCCGTCCATACAGTCTATGTGGAGAACGTCAATATGCGTCTTCTTTTTCGTTCATATGTATTAGGATTCACGCTGCTTTTCGGTGCCGCCCTGATTTGCCCCGGCGTTGCGCACAGCGCCGATGCCAAGGAACAACCCAAAGAAGCTACCAGTAAATTCGACGCCCTCAAGCGCTTCAGCCAGGTTCTTGATCTGGTGGAGCGTTACTATGTTCGCGATGTGTCCCAGGGCGATCTTATCAATGGCGCTGTCAAGGGCATGCTTCAAGGGCTTGACCCGCACTCTACCTTCATGAACACCGATGAATACAAAGAAATGCAGGAGACAACCTCCGGCGAATTCTTTGGTGTTGGCATAGAGATTTCGCAGGAAAACGGCCAGATTACCGTGGTAACGCCCATTGAAGACACCCCTGCCTTCCGTGCAGGCCTGCAACCTGGCGACATTATCCTGTCCATCAACGGCCAGCCAGCCCAGGAGCTTTCGCTTCAGGAAGTGGTTTCACGCATTCGCGGCCCCAAGGGATCGGAAGTTGAACTCGTCATCCTGCACCACGATTCCAAAAATCCGCAAACCGTGCACATCACGCGTGATGCCATTCCCCTTATCAGCGTCAAGTCAAAAAAACTTGAAGACGGGTACTACTGGATACGGCTCACACGCTTTTCCGAACGTACCACCGATGAGCTGAAAGAAGCCCTCAAGGCTGCGGAAAAAGAAAGCAAGGCCAATGGCGGCATCAAGGGCATTGTGCTTGACCTGCGCAACAACCCCGGCGGGCTGCTGGATCAGGCTGTCAGCGTGTCTGACGCCTTTCTTGACAAGGGAACCATCGTTTCCATCAAGGGCCGCCGCGAAAATACCGAGCGTGTGTACTCTGCCAAAAAGCAGGGCGATGATGTGCGAGTTCCTATGGTTGTGCTCATCAACGCTGGCTCGGCCTCGGCCTCCGAAATTGTGGCTGGCGCCCTGCGCGACCAGAAGCGCGCCCTTATCGTGGGCGAGCGCTCCTTCGGCAAGGGCTCAGTACAGAATATCATTCCCCTGGCTGACGGCTCCGGCCTCAAGCTTACGGTGGCCCTCTACTACACGCCCAACGGCAGTTCCATTCAAGCCGAGGGTATTGTGCCTGACCTTGAAATACCCTTTGAGGCTCCCCGTACCGATGACAAGGATAATCCGCGCATGATGCTGCGTGAACAGGACCTGAACCGCCATCTTGAAACCAAGCAGGACAAGAAAGCGGCCAAGGGCAAGAACGCAGCCAACGACGCGCAGGAACAGCTTGCACGCGACAACCAGTTGCGTATGGGTCTGCAGATGGTGAAGAATCTTCCCAAGATGCGTGAAATCAAGGCAGACTGAGGCCCTGAAGCATCACACAGCAGCACATGCACCATAATAAACATAAGGAAAGCCTCCAGACTGGTCCATCGCGGCCGGGCGGGAGGCTTTCCGCGTCTGTATGCATGGCCCTGGGCGGGGGGCTCTGGCTGGTGGCCAGTTTGATTTTAGCCCTGTGGGTTGGCCGCAATGAGCCACTGCCCTTTTCCGCCCCGCACCGTGCCAAGGCTGGCGAGTCCGCGCAAGCGCGGCCTGATGGCCTGGCAAATCCGGCAAATCGGGCAACAGCGGCAGAAAACGAAGCCGCCGCGCAGGCCCGGCTGGAAGCTCTGGACCGCCTTGTTGAAGCGGTTTTACCGCAAACCCTGCCCACGGCCCGCTGGCAGCGTGAACTGACTTCTTCAGTTTTTACAGAAGCTCCCGGCGATGCGGGGGCTTTGGGCGGCAGGACAGAACAGGCGCAGCCTGCTGGAGCTGCGCAAGGGGTGATCGGCCACCCCGCTCCGGCTGCCAATGACGGTGCGCAAGAAACTCCGATGGTGCGCGTCTACACCGTCACTGGTCCCTGCGCGCCCTTGCGCCTTGGTCTGGGGCTGCTGGACAAGCTTGTTCCGCCAAGCGCCGCGGTTCTGGCGGAAAGAAAGAAGATCGCGAGCGAAAATCTCCCGGCAACAGAAGCGCTTGCCGAAGCCGCTCGGCGTGGGCAAGGCGCTGGATTTGAACACGGCACACGTTTTCCCCTGACCGACACGGCGCTTCGCTCAACGGAACTGGCGGGCCGGGCGGGCCTGCCAAACCTAATGAAACTGGCAGATCTGACCGACGGAAAAATCCGGCTTGCATGGACAGACGCGGGCCATCTGGATATTTTTGACAATGGCCACCTGACGCACCGGTTTATTTTTCCCGGGCGCGAGGCCCAGCTGGCAGACCTGGCAAGGCCTTTGCCCAACCCGGCCCTTGTGCTGGTTATTGATGATATGGGGCAAAGCCTGAACGCGGCTGAATCCTTGGCGGCGCTGCCTTATCCGGTTACTCTGGCCATATGGCCGCATGCGCCGCACGCGCAGGCCACGGCTGATCTGGCGGCGCAACGGCGGCTCGACGTCATGGCCCATGTGCCAATGGAACCGCTGCCCCGGGCAGACGGCAAACGCCCGCAGCCGGGACAAGGGGCCTTGTGGACAGGCATGCAGCCCGGCCAGCTTCGGGCCGCCCTGAAAGACAATCTTTCGGTACTGCCATCGGCCATTGGCCTGAACAACCATATGGGTTCGGCCTTTACAAGCAATGCGGATTCCTGCCGCCTTTTGTGCGCATGGCTTGAAGGTATGGGCTTTTTTGTGCTGGACAGCCTCACCACGCCAGACTCGCACCTGGGCCAGCAGGCCCATAGTCTGGGTATGGTGAGCGCCACACGCGACGTTTTTCTTGATACGCGCAGGCAGACCCTCGCGATTCTGGAAGCTCTGGACCATGCGGCGGCAAAGGCCCGCACCAAGGGTTACGCCGTTGCCATAGGCCATCCGTATGATGAAACGCTGCACGCACTGCGCACATGGCAGGACAAGGCACAGGTTGCCCTGGTGCCCCTGCGTCGGCTTGTCTGGCACCTTGCGCAGAAAGACGCGCAGGAAAGAACTGCCGCAGCGTTGAAAACTGCAACGCAGTAAGGTTGCCCAACAGGCGAGGCATATTCGCCGCCGCCGGACTGGACATACCTGAGAATATCAGAGAATGCCAGAGAATACCGAGCATACGCGAGCACGCGAGAACATACGGAAAACTCACGAGCGCGCGGCAGAATTTTCAGACCAGTTTCACACAGCAATTGCCCGTGCAGTTGTTGTGCAGATTTGCCCGCCGCTGGCTCCGATGGGGAGCCGCACCGGACGGGCAGCGCGCCGCAAGGGGCGCGTCGGGGCGTATGCGGCGCCCCGCCTTTGTCATATACAGATTAAGGAGAGTGTCATGATGCAATCCACCTTTGCCATTATCAAACCCGATGCCGTTTCAAGCCTGTTTACCGGTGAAATACTGGCGGCTATGGAAGCGGCCGGGCTCAAGATTGTGGCCCTAAAAAGGTTGCATCTGTCCAAGGATCAGGCCGCGGGCTTTTACGCCGTTCATCGCGACCGCCCTTTCTTCGACAGCCTGACGGATTACATGTCCTCGGGCCCTGTGGTCTGCGTGGTTTTGCGCGGTGAAGACGCCGTACCCCGCTGGCGTGCCCTCATGGGCGCCACCAACCCCGCTCAGGCCGAACCCGGCACCCTGCGCGCCAAATACGGCCAAAGCCTTGAAGCCAACGCCGTACACGGTTCTGACGCTCAGGAAACCGCTGCCTTTGAAATTGGCTACTTCTTCAGTGGCCTGGAAATTTCGGAGTAAGCTATGACAATGCGCATAGGCTGTGTGGGCTGTGGCAATATGGGCGGAGCCATTCTGGCTGGGCTGGCCCGCAATGCAGAACAGAACAGAGATCAGGCCGACGCTTACGCGCTGTGCGGCTACAACCGCACAGCCTCGCGCATGCGTCCCCTTGAAGAAGCAGGGGTGCAGGTTATGCCAAGCCCCCTTGCTGTTGCTGAAAATGCAGACATCATTGTACTTGCCGTCAAGCCGTACCAGATGCAAGAGGTGGTGAAGGAGCTGCGCCCTGCCCTCAATAAAGACAAGGTGCTTGTGTCCGTAGCTGCAGGCATAAGCCTTCACAACCTTGCCCAATGGGCTGATGCAATTTGCCCGGTTGTACGCTGCATGCCCAACACTCCGGCTCTGGTAGGCATGGGAGTTTTCGCCCTCTGCCTTGAAGATCCGAAGCTGTCCCACGACTGCAAGCAGAGTCTTTTACAGATGTTTGGCAAGCTTGGGCAATGCGTTGAGCTTCCTGAAGAGAAGTTCACGGCCTTTTCCGCCCTTATAGGCGCGGGCCCGGCCTATGTTTTTGCAATGATGCAGGGCCTTGTGCAGTCTGGAGTGACCCTGGGTTTCACCCATGCCCAGTCAAGGCAGATGGTCACGGCCCTGTTTGCCGGATCGGCGCGTATGGCGCAAGAAGACGCCTCGCCCCTCGGGCAGTTGCGTGACAACGTGTGCTCCCCCGGCGGGTTGACCATCGCCGGAGTCAATGTGCTGGACCGTGCCGGGCTCACTGGCCTTCTGGTTGACGCAGTGTTGGCCGCTGACGCGCGCGGGGCAGAAATGGAGCGCAAAGGCGGATAAAAATTTCGTCAATTTGCTATAATAAGAGATAAAATCGGTTTTCAGGCGTGCCTGAGAACCGATTTTTCATAATGTCCTGACTCCCCTGCCCGCCATCCTTTACATGCCTTGCCCCATCCTACATACTTCCATAATGAACAGGGCTGAACTTCTCTTTCATATCGCCCGGCAGGAGGGCCTTGAATTCGTCTTCACGTCTGGCAATGCACTGTGCTACCCGATGCACACTCATGTTTCAGTCTATACAATTAGTTGTCCGCAGCGGCATTGTGCGGCTCATCCGGCGCGATTCCACAAATATCTATCCCGCAGGCAGCGTCTACATTGTCGCCCCGCATGAAGCTCATAGCCCACAGTACACCGACAGGTTCGACATCGTTTCCCTTTGCATTAACAAAAACCACTTTAGCGAAATGCGCCGATCATGCCTTGCCTCCAGTTGTCTGAAACATGCCCGCCTGCTTATGGAGCGGCAGTTGCTGCACGCCCAGGATGTGCCGGAGATGCTTGCAGCCATTGATACTATTTATGAAACCACCGCAGCAATGGGCAATCCGGACATCGCGCCACCGAAGATTCTGCAAGAGTGGGACCGCTGGAGCGCCGGGCATATACCAGCAGAAATGGATCTGCCTTTAAGCCGATTTCACTTCATCCACAAATTCAAAAAGGAAACTGGCCTGACGCCCCACCAGTACATTGCTCAAAGCCGCATACGAAAGGCAAAAAAACTTCTTACTTCCGGCAGTTCCATTGCCGATGCCGCCGTTGCAGCAGGTTTTTGCGATCAAAGCCATCTCACCAGATGGTTCAACCGCAGCATTGGCGTCACCCCGCACGCCTACAGGCAATCCTGCTTCATGCTGGACAGCTGACGCCGCGCAGCCTTCGCCCACAAAACTTACGTCCTCCGGCTTGCCCATATAAAAACACCCAAGCTTGCCATAATAATACCTCCTCCCGCAAAGGTCGCGAATCCAGGCAGGCTGTTTGTGACGCCATATTCCAGCAAAAGAGCCAGAAATGGCGTCATAAACATATAATTGGACACATTGCCCGTAGTTGGCGCGAGGGAAAGAGCTTTTGCCCACAACACATAGGCAAGGGCGCTCGGGCACGCCCCGAGAAAAATTACCAGCCATAGATGCGACGCTGACGCGGCGCCAAGCTGTTCAACCGCCCCGGGCGTAAAAGGGGCAAGAAGCAGAGTTCCTGCAAAAAAACTGTAGGCAGTAATGGTCAATGGTTCAAAACGCTTGGCGAGCAAACGCTGCATGATATTGTAGGCGCTTATGCAAAACGCGGCTGCCAGCATCCAGACTGTCCCTTCAGATACGGAAAAGCTTCCGTCCCAGAGGGACATGACAAGAATTCCGCAAAACGCCAAAGCCAACGCAACCCACCGCAGTGGCCCAAGACTTTCCTTGAAAAAAAGCTGCGCCAACAGCGCCGTGATAATGGGCGATGTTGAAATGATTACGCAGCTTGTTGTGGGATTCAGCGAGGCAGACCCCATATTGAAAACAAGTATGTACAAGGCAAAACCTGTAGCCCCGGACACAGCAAACCAGGGCAAGGATGTCAGACCGGGAAAAGGCTTTCTTCTGACCGCAAGAACGGCGCCAAGGCACAGCGAAGCTACCCCGCAACGCAGCAAGGCCAAAGAAGCAAAGGAAAAGCTCCCCAGCGCAATTTTTGTAAAAACATAAGCTGACGACCAAAGAAGTACTGTCAAGAATGCATATATCTGGCTCATAAAAAGATTGCGTGGCATTGCCCCTCCCGTCTCAAATCTATATTTCAGGCTTGCTGCCTTTGTGTATCAGTACATAATTGGCTGCTCTCCATCTTGGATAAAATTGCTGACTTGCATTTTGCTTTTATGTACCAACGGGTTGTCGTTTTTTCAGATGGTCGCCCTTCTGCCGAGCGTAGCAAAAACAATAATTTCCTGTTGGCAGTACAGCGACGTAGCAGAACGCATGTTCTGTTACTGAACACCATATTTGCGCCATGTGTGAACCATGTATTTCATCAATATCAATTTATAAATCATGTATCATCGCAATCATGAGAAATACTTCACACCATGTGTACGTCAGCATAGTCTTGACATAAAATAAAAACAGACACACAACCATGCGCGTACATAAATACTTCTGCAAAAAATAATTTTACAATAAACAGATAACATTTCCTGCAAGAGTTTTATCTGTCACAACATCACGTATATTCGCTCGGCTGGTTTGCACTGAGCAATCCAGTAACTACAGCATCAAAAGGGATTTTTTATGACAACCGACACAACTCTGAACAAACCGGGCAAGATTCATGTGGAGCTTTGGACAGACTTCATCTGCCCCTGGTGCGGCATTGGTGAGCGAAAATTTCTGGATGCGCTACAGGCCTTCCCGCACAGCAAAGAAGTAGATGTTGCAATCCGCTCTTTCAGGTTGCGGCCTGATTCTGTTCCCGCCCTTGTCCCGGAGGTTCTGCGCGAAAAACGCGCCCTGCTGCCGGACGAAATTGCAGCAGCTATCGACAGGCTGGAAAAACTGGGAACTGAAGCGGGTCTGTCATATCGGCTGGCGGGTTCGTGGTCGTGCGACACAATGGACGGGCATCGGCTGGTCAAACTGGCGCAAAAAACACAGCAGGACACAACGCTTTTTCGCAGGCTGTTTCGCGCGGCCATGTGCGAAGAACAAGCTATTCACGACCCCGACGTTCTGCGCGTGCTGGCGCGAGAAGTTGGACTCGACCCTGCAAGCGTTGACGATGTTCTCAATGGAGATCAGTACCGCGACGCCGTTCTGGCGGATGAAGAAGTCATGCGAGAACACGGCGGGCGCGGCATTCCCTTCTTTGTGCTGAATGGCTGCCTCAATTACTCTGGCGCGCTTTCAACGGATATTTTTCTCAGCGCTCTGAACAAGGCCTGGAACAGCAACACTGCCAGCACCGATTGTGAGCAACAAAAGGATGCTGCGACTCTTTGCGGGCCTGATGGTTGCGCTTTGCCTGGCAACTAGAGCAACTTTGCATTGAAAAATACTTTGCCCACGGCGTGGGCAAACGGCCGCCGTGGAGGCGTAAGCGCAGCTTTAACCGTTGCGATGCAGGCTTTACGCGTTGTGACGAAGGAAACTGCGCCTAAAGACAGCATGTGTAACAACCCTGTTTTTTCCATGCAATCGCTGTCGCCATCCGTAAGCCCTTGTGGCAACGGTTGCCGCGAAGCTACGGATGAAGACTTACGGCTATTTATTTACGCGATCAAACGCCGTAACGAGCGCGTCGTAAACGTTGCGGTTCTCTATTCGCAAAGGCAATCTATCCTCATATCAGGTTAGGTTCTCTCGGCAACGGATTACCCTATGCACAAACTGTAATCTCCTGGCACAGGATAAAATCTCAAGCCCGATGAAAAGCCTCCCCACCCGGCGACGCACATAAAAAAACAGGCCGCGTTTCAGGCAGCCTGCTTGTAAAATCCAGTCAATCCGCTGAATCTATTGGCAAATCATAATATATGCGCGCATTTAATCTTGTGCTGCCGGGTGGTTATCAGGCCATCCAGCAGCGAACACGCCAGTTCGGGGCAAGCTCTTTCCATGCCGGAGCCTCGCGGCGGCAGACATCCTGAGCCTTGGGGCACCGGGGATGGAAGCGGCAGCCGTGCGGCGGGTCCAGAGGGCTTGGCAATTCGCCTTCCAGCGGCGCAGCAAGATGCCCGCCCCCCTCGCCCGAGGGCATGGCAGCCATAAGCGCCTGCGTATAGGGATGGGCAGCCCCGGCGAAAAGCTGTTCTGAAGGAGCCTCCTCCACCACCTGTCCAAGGTACATAACCACAATGTGTCTACACAAAAAACCCACCACCGCAAGATCGTGCGAAATGAAGAGATAGGCCGGGCCAAAATGCTCCTGCACGTCCCGCAGAAGATTGAGAATCTGCGCTTGAACCGAAGCGTCCAACGCGGATACGGGTTCGTCGCAAACAACAACCTTTGGCCGGGTAATAAGGGCGCGGGCCACGGCAATACGCTGACGCTGGCCGCCGGAAAATTCGTGGGGATACCGCCCTCCCATACCTTCAAGCCCAACAGTGGCAAGCATTTCTTCGGCCAATTTGTGCCGTTCAGAGCGCGGCAGGTTGCGGGCGGCCAAGGGTTCGGCAATGGAGGCCCGCACAGAAAGGCGCGGGTTGAGAGAAGAAAAAGGGTCCTGAAAAACCATCTGAATCTGCCCGGCGGCCCAGCTGTTTGCCCCGGCAGGGGGCAGGCTTTTGCCATCAAGCAGCACCTGCCCTTCAGACGGAGCAAGCAGACCGCAGGCCAAGCGCCCCAAGGTTGACTTGCCGCAGCCCGATTCACCAACAAGGCCAAGGCTTTCACCAGAAAAAAGGCGAAGGCTTACGGCGTCTACAGCTGTGAGGGAGCGCTGCTCTGAAAAAAGCCCGCGTTTGACAGCAAACCGCCGCGACACATCCCGCAGTTCGAGCAAAGGGGCCGCATGGCGGCCCTCTGCTCTTTCACTTGCAGGACGCTCAGGCGCGTTAACGCTGTCGGACACGGTCAGCATGTCTGTTCCGCTACCCCGGCAGCACCAAAGGTAGCCATGTCATTATAAATGTCGGCGGCGCAGCGCAACAGGCCATAGGCTACAGCCCCGCCTGTGCCTTCGCCCAGCCGCATGTCCAGATGCAGCAGGGGCCGCTGCTCGGGGGTCGCCTGTTGCAAACGGGCAAGGGCACGGCCGTGCCCCAGCTCTGCAGAAGCGTGAGACAAAACAGCATAATCAGCCAACACGGGGCATATGCGCAAAGCCGCCACATAGGCCGCGCTGCAAATAAAGCCGTCCACCAGCACAGGCAAACGCCGCGAGGCCGCGCCCAGCATAATGCCGCTCATGACCGCGATTTCATGGCCGCCAAGAGCCGCCAGAATTTCCACGGCATCGCCGCTGCGTACAGCGCCCTCATTGGCTGCCAGAGCACGCCGCACAATCTGGGCCTTATGCCGCACCATAGCCTGATCAGAACCAGCACCCGGCCCGGCCATCACATCCGGGTCAAGATCCAGCAACGCGCAGTAAAGGGCCGTGCCCGCTGTGGAGTTGGCAATGCCCATTTCTCCCACGCCAAGACATTGATAACCTTTATCTGCAGCGTCGTGCGCCAGCTTGACTCCGGCTCGCAAGCCTTTAAGGCAGGTTTCCACACTCATGGCCGGGCCAAAGGTCATGTCTGCCGTGCCGTCGCCAAGGCGGCATTCCAGCAAAATGGGATGCGCTTCAAAGGGGCCGCCAGCACACCCGGCGTCCACCACGCGCAAATCCATGCCCGTACTGCGGCACAACACGTTGATGGCCGCGCCGCCTTCAAAAAAATTCTGTACCATCTGGCGCGTTACAGCTTGCGGAAAGGGAGAAACACCCTGAGCCGCCACGCCGTGATCGCCCGCAACGGTCAGCATGAGCGCCGGGCTTACCCGCAGGGGCAACTGCCCTTCACGCATGGCGTAAAGCCTGCGGGCCAGATCTTCAAGTCTGCCCAGGCTGCCCTTGGGTTTGGTGAGGTTGTCCAAGTGAACCTGGGCCGTGTCCATATCCTGCTGACGCAAAGGCTCTATGCTCAGATCAGGAAAAATACGCTCAAGTGACGATGCTGCCGAATGGAGTTGTGAAGTGTTGTCGTTCATGATTTTTTTCTAGCCTTTCCCCCCGCTGTGCGCAAGGGCGCGCGTTGCCAGCAACAGGGAATATGTCGGCCAGCCCTTTACGATTGCCCGAGGGTGCTTATTATGACGGGCAGAGGAAGACCGAGGAAATTCGCCAATGACGCAAACACTCGCAACCATATACGCTCAAGTCCCCCACAGGGTCCGCACAATGTGCGGCCAGCGGCATTTTTGCGGTATCAATCGCACAGTCGCGTGGGCTCTTTACTGGACGCTGCTGACATTTCTTTCCAGCGGCCTGATAGCTCTTGCCCCGCCGTCCGCAGGCGCGGCCCCGCAAGAAGGCAGCCCGCGAATAACCCCGGTGGTTCGCGCAGTTCAAACGGTGGCCCCGGCGGTGGTCAATATCACCAGCACACACATAATACAGGGGCAGTATCTTTCACCCCTTGAGCAGTTTTTCGGGCCGGGTTTCGGCATGGGGCCGGGTTTTGGCGGCGCTTCACCGCGCACCCAGAAACGAGAAAGCCTCGGGACCGGAGTTATTGTTGACGGCAAAAAAGGTCTTGTGCTCACCAACGCCCATGTTATAGCGGGCGGCGAGGAAGTTACGGTACGCCTTTTGGATGGCCGCGAATTTTCAGCCTCCGTGCGCGGAGCCGACCCCGATTTTGACATAGCGGTGCTGGAGATCAAGGGAGCGCAGGATTTGCCCTCGGTACGCCTTGGTGATTCAGACGATGTGCTTCCTGCCGAAACGGTCATTGCTATCGGCAACCCCTTTGGCTTCAGCCATACAGTGACCACGGGCGTGGTTTCGGCTCTGGGCCGGACCATACGCAACCGTAACAACGCGTTTACCGACCTCATTCAGACTGACGCGGCCATTAACCCTGGCAACAGCGGCGGCCCCTTGCTGAATCTTGAAGGCGCTCTTATAGGAATCAACACTGCGGTGGATGCCCGCGCCGAAGGCATTGGCTTTGCCATACCCGCCAACAAGGCCAGACGCGTCATGGCAGACCTTATGGACAGCGGCAAGGTCGCTCCGCTATGGCTTGGTCTGGACGTGCAGGATGTAGACGTGCAGACCGCTATGGCCCTGGGCCTTAAAGACGCCCGCGGTGTGCTGGTGAATACGATTTTTCCCGGCACCCCGGCTGACAAGGCCAACATACGCCCCGGTGACATTCTGGACAGCATCAACACAACGCCCGTGCGTGACAGGCGTGATTACCTCGACATTCTGCGTAACCAGACCCCGGACGCGAAGCTTCGCCTGAGTCTGCGCAGGGATGGCGCGCCTGTCACAGTGGACCTGGCTCCGGCGCTTTTTACAGATGAAAACGCGCGGGCACTTATGGAAAAACGGTGGGGATTCAGCGCTGCGCAAACAGGCCGTGGAATAGTAATCAGCAGCGTCAACGCGCAAGGGCCTTCGCCTTTTCTGCGCAAGGGAGATCTTATCACCGCTGTAGGCGCAAATCCCGTAAACAAAGTGGAAGACCTTCTGCAAGCGTTCAGGCGAGAGCGCATGGCAGGGCAGGTTCTTTTACAAGTAACGCGTAATGGCAAGGCCTATTACGCGCGTCTCATTCCCTGACGGACTAAATTACCCCCTTTTGTGGCATGTTTCCACAAGGGGGCCTATAATGCCTGTCTTTGCGTCCATCACAAGTAATATACCCGTAAATCAGCCCACGACGCGGCTTTTCAGGTATAGCTCAAAGGACACTTGACAGGGGGATAGGCTAAAGCTATCCAATTGCACAAGCTATTTTTACCCGCTTGTACAATCAAGCAAGACAACCTATTGGGAGGACATCATGGGTTACAATGTGAATGTTGACGTGGACAAGTGCATCGGCTGTGGCGAATGTGTAGACGTTTGCCCCGTTGAAGTTTACGAAATCAAAGACGGCAAGTCCGAAGCCGTGAGCCCCGAAGAATGCCTCGGCTGTGAATCCTGTGTCGAAGTCTGTGAAGTCAGCGCCATTGCCATTGAAGAAAACTAGGCAATGGTGGAAAGCCGAAAGGCTTTCCACTGGCTCACTCACAGACTGAGTGTTGTGCCGCCCGACGCACGCGCGCCAGGCGGCACTTACATACCAAGCGGAATGCGGAAAACATCCGGCGTGGCATATGCCTGCCTGATCCCCCTTGAAAAAGACCTCATACGGCCACACAGGCCCTGAGAGCCTGATTTAGGCAATACCGGAACACCCGCAAACACATGGCGAACCCTTGTCTTCGCCCCGCCGCACACCTGCCGGACGGCCCGTACACGCCTTCCGCACAGCCACAGGATGACCATGATCCCTGATCTGACCGCCATTTTTGCCCGCTATGAAAATCTGCGGGCCGAGGCCGATACCCTGTTTGACCGGGTTCGGGAAGCCTGTCCTCAGTGCGTGACCTGCAAGGAAGGCTGTAGCGACTGTTGTCACGCCATGTTCGATCTTTCCCTGATCGAGGCCATGTATATCCACAAGGCCTTTGAAGACCGCTTTGGCTACGGGCCTGAACGCTCGGCCATTCTGGAACGCGCCTCGGAACTGGACCGCCACACCACCCGCCTCAAGCGCGAACTTTACCGGGCGGAAAAAGACGGCGAAAACCCCGGAGAAATCATGGCTGTCGCCGCCAAGGTCAAAATGCGCTGCCCTTTGCTTGGCGATGATGACAAATGCCTTTTGTACGAAGCCCGCCCCATTACATGCAGGCTTTATGGCGTCCCCACCGCTATCGGCGGCCAGGGTCACGTCTGCGGATTTTCTGCTTTTGAAAAAGGCAAGCCCTACCCCACTGTGCATATGGACAAAATGCAGATCAAACTTGAAGATCTGAGCAAAGAAATCGCCACAGCCGTGAATTCGCGCTTCAAGGAACTGCACGAGGTTTATGTGCCTCTGTCCATGGCTCTGCTGACCCGCTACGATGAGGCGTATCTGGGCATTGGCCCCGCCAAGAAGGAAAAAGCCTAGAGCAGCCACAGGCAGTCACAGCCGCAATCGCCCGTGCGAGCGAACGCGGTTGCCGCGCGCGGCGATTGACGCCAAAATTCGCGCCATAGACGTTTTTTCGCACAGCAAGGAGCACGGCATGTACGGCAGCATACCAGCCACCGTCTTTCGGGACGGCACGCCGCAAGAACTCAACGATGAGCAGGAAAAGCTCAAACGCGAGATTTATGACCGCATGAATCCGCGCCGCCGGAAATTTGTGGACCGTCTGGGCTACGATAACTGGGACCCTTTCCAGAAGCCCAACGACCCTCTTGACCTGCGCACGGACATCTCCAAACGCACAACACAGCAGCTTATTAACGAATTTTTGCACGATGCGGCCAAAAAAGGCCCATACGGCAAGGCTTACAGCAAGGGCGCTATGGAATGCGCTCTGGGCGTCATCAATAAAGACGAAAAATACATGGGCATTTTCGACTTTTGCCGCTGGTACTATGATCTTTTGAAAAAAGAGGGGCATATCCAATGAAAGCTCGCTACAACGACCTGGACGAATACATTGCGGACCTCAAGGCCGAAATTGCCGAGAATGAGCAGTGCGCCAACCATTATTACAACCTGGGCCTGGCCCTTCTGACCAAACGCGATTTTGTTGCCGCTGAAGAGGCTTTTCTGAATGCCGTGCGTAATTCTCCGCACCTGGCGGAAGCCTATGTGCAGCTTGGGGGCATCTGCCTTGAGCGCGGCGACCTTGAAGGCTGCCTGCGCTATAACGAAGAAGCCGCCAACTGCCGCGCGAAGTTCCCTGTGCCCTGGAGCAACATTGCCTTTGTGCATTTGCAGCGCGGCGAGCCCGACAAGGCCATTACAGCCCTGAACAAGGCACTCAAGTGGGACCCCAACTTTGTGCAGGCGCAAAACGCGCTGGCCACGGCCTACTTCATGAAGGGCAACTTCAAGGCCTGTGAAGAACAGTGCCTGGCCATCATTAAAAAAGAACCCGCCTTTGCTCCTGCCTGGAACAATCTGGCGCTGGCCTACTTTGACCAGGGCGAACACGCCAAGGCCAAGGAAGCGGCGGAAACAGCCCAAAAACTGGGTTTTGACGTGCCTGAGGGCTTTCTGGAAGAGCTCAAGGCCAACTGCTGATTTCCTCACAATCAGATCACAAAAGCCCGAAGGCAATGCCTTCGGGCTTTTTTATGACTGCTTGCCAGCAATACTTTATTCACCCTGTAAGGGACTACTTCACCCTCGCCCCCCTTTTGCTGAACGTCTGGCGTGCATACGCATTTCCCTGCCAGCTATGCACCAGCTCCCTGTTTACAGGCAAAACCGCCCCCATGGGCAGACCAGCGTGCAGCAATGCAATGCTACTGCCCCATAACGCTGTCCATTCATCTTCTCACAGACAAACGCAAGCCCACGAGCCTCCGATACCGGCAGTTCCGCGTCAGCCGCAAGGCATGTTTTTTGCTTATCAATAGCGCAAGACCTTATATGGTCAATTTTGCCGCCTACTGCCTTCCTTACTGCCAAAGCAGCACTGGAAGCGCCAAGCATAAGGAGAAAGCCAGTGGAACTGGAATTCCGTTTTCGTAATAATGATATGGGGCCGCTGTTTCCAACATTTCAGGAAAGGGTGAACGCTATGCTGCCCGCGCAAAAAGCGGAAGCTGCGGCTAGCACATCCGCCGCGCATGAACTGGAGCCCCCAGTTACAGAAACACCGCATATGCTCAATAATGAAGAAATGACCCAGGCGCTTGCTCAGGTGGAAGACGAAGCCGCCCAGCACAGCCAGGAAATGATGCAGGCGCACTCTGGCCTGAATGAGCAGCGTGTGGCGCGCCTCTTGGGCCTGCTCGACTAGAATTATTTGCGCAGTTAAACGCCGCTATGGGCGTGCTTCATGCTTTGAGGATGGATATTCTCAATGCTCATCTGCCCCAAGACTGCTTTGATTGGCGGATATGCCCGGCTGAACCCACTGGCAGAGCCCACACGGATTGCAGATCCCTTGTGAGTTTTCGCCGCACGGTTTTTCCAATCTGGCATTATTGCAACCGTCCATTTTTTGACGGCCTGTTCTGTTTTTATAAAATGCAAAAACCGCCTTTGGCCCTGCTCCAACGCAGAGGACAAAGGCGGTTTTTCATTACAAGTATGCAGTGAATCCAGATGGGCAGAGCGCATCGTGCCGCAGGCCCACCGTCTGTAGCAACCCGCCTCTACAAGCACACGGCATGCGGGCGGGATGCATATCTGGCTGCCAGGCAATCCCGAAAATGCCGTTGTGCGCCAACACTAATCTGCGCGGCGCACAGGGCGGCGTCTTCGCCGAAGCCTATACCTCCAGACTCAGGCCAACAGGGCAGTGGTCCGAGCCGTAGACGTCGTTTTCAATCCAGGCATCGCGAATGGCGGGCACAAGTTCCTGCGAGACAAAAAAGTAGTCAATGCGCCAACCAATATTCTTTTCACGCGCGCGGCTCTTATACGACCACCACGAATATTTTTCAGGCGCGTCGCCGTGTACATGACGAAAGGTGTCCACATAGCCCATAGCTGTAAAGCGGTCCAGAAAGGCGCGTTCTTCAGGCAGAAAACCCGTATTTTTTTCGTTGGGCTTGGGCCGGGCCAAATCTATGGGTCGATGCGCTATATTGAAGTCGCCGCAAACCACAATGGGTTTTGTCTTGCGGCATTCTTCAGCATAAGCCAGAAAAGCTTCGAAGTATCCCATCTTATAGGGCACGCGTTTGAATGCCCCCGTGGGTTTACCGTTTTCATCCAGCTCTTCGGCCCCGCCGTTGGGAAAGTAGCCATTGAAAAAATGAAACGCCGGGTATTCCAGATGCAGCAGGCGGCCTTCGCCCTGAAATTCAGGCTGCGGCAATTCTGCGCTGCTGTTTAAAAAGGGCGTGCGGCTGTACACGGCCACGCCGGAGTACCCTTTTTTTACAACACTGGACGACCAGCATGACTCCCAGCCGGCGGGCTCGCGCACAGTCTCGTCCAGCTGCTCCGGGTGCGCCTTGGTCTCTTGCAGGGCAACCACATCCGCATCAGTCTGCGTGAACCAGTCCCATTCCGCCTTGGCGGACACAGCCCGCAAACCGTTAACATTCCAAGATACGAGTTTGAGCAGCATAAAACCTCCTCTTGCAGCATAGCCTCGCGGGCCTTTGCCTGCAAGGCCCACAACTGTCGAGCGCGTTGCTGATTGCCTAAACAGAAGCTTTGCTGTAGTAATGAAGGTGGGTTGCATCACGCAGCGCCGGGCTTTCCGGCGCATATACCCATCGAAATTTAGGAGTCGCTTCATGGAAATTTTGCCCATCCGCCGCGCCATATTGAGCGTTACGGACAAAAGCGGCCTTGTGGAATTTGCCACCTTTCTGACCACCCGTGGTGTGGAGCTTATTTCCACCGGCGGTACCCAGAAAGTGCTGGAGGCGGCGGGCTTGCCCGTCACCGCGGTAAGTACGGTAACCGGCTTTCCCGAAGTTCTCGGTGGCCGGGTAAAAACCCTGCACCCCAAGATTCACGCAGGCATTTTGGCCAACAAAGACGAAGAATCCCACATGCAGACCCTGACCGAAAAGGGCATTCGCCCCTTTGATCTGGTTTGCGTCAACCTTTACGACTTTGCAGGCGCTGTGGAGCGTCAGCTCTCGCTTGAAGAAGCCGTGGAGGAAATTGACATCGGCGGGCCATGTATGCTGCGGGCGGCTGCCAAGAACTTCCACAGTGTTCTTGTGCTGCCTTCGCCCCAGTGGTACCCCACCGCGATGGACGAAATGCGTACGCATGAAAACGGCGTGAGCCTGGAATTTCGCCAGATCATGGCGTCACGGGCCTTTGAGGCCACTTCACGTTACGACGCGCTCATCACGTCCTACCTTCGTCCGTAACCGGCATTCTTCGGGGCGGCCTGGCCGCCCCGTTTTTTCTGCTTTATAACCGCCAGCATCAACTGGTCCGGCCCGCCGGATATCCAAAGACATACGTCCGTCAGGAGACGACCATTCCAAAACCAGAAGGCAACGTACAAGGGCTGAAACCGAGCCAGCTTGCCGCCCTCAACCGTTTGTTCAACCGCCGGTTTCCTGCGGAAGACGTTTATACGGTTGAGCAGGCGCGCGAACTGGCGCTGCTTTCACGCGCCATAGGACGGCAGGTAGGCCTGCTCATCGACCGCAAGGGCCGTGTGCAAATGGTCATTGTGGGCGAGGCTGGCAGCATCATGATTCCTGAACTGCCCAGAGGCCGCAGCGGCAATGAACGCCTGCGCGGTCTGCGTCTTTTGCACACGCATCTGACACCCGGCGGCATCAGTCAGGAAGACCTTATGGATATGCTCTTCCTGCGGCTGGACGCCGTTGTCGCCCTTACGGTCAACCCCGTGGGCGATCCTGTGCAGTGGCAGGCGGCGCATCTTTTGCCCTCAAGCGTCAACGGCCAGGCCTATCAGCTCGATCAACCCCGTCCATGGGACCGCACAACGGCCCAAATGGTAGACACGGCTGAAGCTCTGGAGGAAGAATTGTCGCGCCGGGCTGAAGACGCTAGGGAAGCTGACGGCACCCCGCGTGCCCTGCTGGTTTCCGTAGCTGCCCTGCCCCGCATCATTCAGGAACGCAATCTGGATGAACTGGGAGAACTGGCCCGCACCGCTGGCCTGACCGTGGCCGGGCGGATGGTGCAGCGCGTAACCCAGGTGAACCCGCGTCTTATCATGGGCCGCGGCAAAGTTGCGGAACTTGAAGTGCTGGCCCTGCAAGGCCGTGCGGGCATGCTGATTTTTGACGGCGAGCTTTCGCCTTCGCAACTGCATAATCTGGCAGACATCACCGAACGCAAGGTTGTAGACCGCACCCAGCTCATTCTTGATATTTTTGCCCAGCACGCCGTAAGCCGCGCAGGCAAATTGCAGGTGGAGCTGGCCCAGTTGCGCTACACCCAACCGCGCCTTGTGGGCAAAAACCGCGCTATGGACCGCCTTATGGGCGGCATTGGCGGACGCGGCCCCGGTGAAACCAAGCTTGAGACCGACCGCCGCAAAATACGCGACAGAATGGCCCGCATCCGCAAAGAACTCGACCAGTTACGCAGGCAGCGTTCTTTCACCAGAGCGCGCCGTTCACGCCAGGGCATCCCTTTGGCGGCGCTTGTGGGCTATACCAACGCGGGCAAGTCAACACTGCTCAACACGCTCACCCGCTCTGAAGTACTGGCGGAAAACAAGCTTTTTGCCACACTTGATCCCACCACGCGGCGGCTGCGTTTTCCTGCCGAAAAAGAGCTTATTCTGGCTGACACTGTCGGGTTTATCCGCAATCTGCCCAAGGAGCTCATGGACGCTTTTCGCGCCACGCTTGAGGAACTGGAAGCAGCCCAGCTGCTTCTGCATGTGGCTGACGCATCGCACCCCGACCTTTTGCAGCAGATCAGCGCTGTTGAAACCATCTTGGCCGAGATGGAGCTTGACCGGGTGCCGCGCCTGCTCATTCTCAACAAGTGGGATCAGCTGGAAGCGCCCGCCCGTGCGGAACTCGCAGACGCCTTTCCTCATGCCCTGCCCATTGCCGCCAAAACGGGCGACGGCTGCAAGGCACTGCTGGAAGAGCTTGAAATGCGTCTGTTGCACGAGGCCACCAATATTGTGGAAGAAATTCCCTACTGCCTCAACTGAGCAACGCTTGCCTCGCAGCGGGCTAAAGCATTTTCACTTTACATTCCTTGTGCGGGAGGAGCCTCTTTTACAAAAGAGGCTCCTCTCTGCATTTTATGCATTAAAGCAGATCAACTTTGAAATGCATTACATTTCAAAGTTGTCATTCTACCGTTTTCGGCAGAATCCACGTCCGGTTGTCCGGTGCTGTGGCGCGCTACTGTGTGCTGTTTATACTGCTTGAATACTTTCAAATTTTTCAGTTTTTACATGCTCTAAAGGGGCTGTTTCTAAATTAATGATTTTGCGCCAAGGGCAAGGAAAAAGCCTTTTTTACGGAAGAAGTGTACTTTCACGGTACACGACTGGAGTAAAAAAGGCTTTTTGACGCAGCCAGTTGGACAAAAGAATTATTTAGAGACAGCCCCTAGATTTTGGTCACGCTCTGATTATCTCCAGCCATAGTATCCTGGTCTGGAGCGGGCTTTTCCGGCGCGGGTTGCGGCTTGGGTTCGCTGGGTACAGCGGGTGCAGCGGGTGCAGCGGGAGCGCTTTTTTCGGTAGCATACTGGCGGGCCGTGCTTTCCATAACAGCCTGTCCCACCACCAGCCACTTGCCGTCAATCTTGCGCAGGGCAAGCCAGCTTGTCATGCGGGCCGGGGTGGTTATCTGGGCCACGGCAGCGTCAGAGCCGATTTCCGTAACATTGGCGTTGTTCAGGCTTTCCGGCACCCAGGGGCAATTGGGAGTTTCAGCCTGACGGCATTGGGCCATAAGTTCGCCTGTGCTGACGCCACGGTTGAAGTGGCTGTGCAGGCGTGCTTCCATATCCACAATGCTGCCCAGCAGTTCGTCTACGCCACCAATGCCCAGTGAACGGCCCAGGCTGTCCAGAAGGCCCAGAGGCGCTTCTTCCTTGGTCATATTTTTTATGTCGTTGTTGGCAAAGCTTTTAAGATCCATGCCTGCCAGAAACGCTGCGCTGTCATTCTTTTTCAAAGCCTCGGCCATGCCATTGAGCGCTTTTTGCGGCCCGGAAGATACGCAGGCTGCCACCAGGGCCGCCAGTATCAGCAGCACTGAAAAATAACGAG
The DNA here is from genome assembly GCF_014202345.1 of Desulfovibrio intestinalis. Classification (NCBI taxonomy): domain Bacteria; kingdom Pseudomonadati; phylum Thermodesulfobacteriota; class Desulfovibrionia; order Desulfovibrionales; family Desulfovibrionaceae; genus Desulfovibrio; species Desulfovibrio intestinalis. The sequence goes on along the minus strand of NZ_JACHGO010000002.1, from coordinate 88,807 downwards.
AAGGACGACTGGACAATTTCATACATACCTCTTGGCAAATCTATAATATTTCAACCTTGAGAATTTACATTCGCAACGTTTTCAACACGCCAGTTCCGGTGAGTAAAACCATGAATAACTGTCGGTTACGCCTCTATGGCGAACGTCTGCTACACTGTTCTCTGCACAATTTTAAAATAAAATTGCTCCGGATGCGCGCCAGACTGCGCCAGTAGTGGTTCTGGAACGACGCAACCTTCTTATAGCCCTTCACGTTCGTTAATGCAAAGGGGGCACTTGGCAGCTACAGGGCTTTTTTTCCTCACGGCCTTCTGCTACACATTTGCCACGCGCTGTGCACGGCATTGGGCCTGAGGCGCAGCGTCAGGAGGCATTTACATGAAAGTCATTATTATGTGTGGCGGCAAGGGTACGCGCTTGCGCGAGGAAACCTCGGTCAAACCCAAGCCTATGGTCGAGATCGGTGGACGGCCCGTGCTGTGGCACATCATGTCCATTTATGCCCGCTTCGGCTTCAAGGACTTTGTGCTGCCCCTGGGCTACAAAGGCCAGGTCATAAAGCAGTATTTTCATGACTACAACATCCGTAACACGGATTTTACTGTGGACCTGAAAAGCGGGGCCATCACCACCTATCCCAGTCATATCGAAGATTGGCGCGTTACGCTGTGCGACACTGGCGAAGACACCCTCAAGGGGGGCCGCCTCAAACGCGTGGCCAAGTATATTGACACCGACAGTTTCATGGTCACTTATGGTGACGGCGTGGCTGATATTGATCTGAACAAGCTGATCGAATTCCACAAGCAGTCCGGCACCATCGGCACCTTTACGGGAGTGCGCATGCCCTCACGCTTCGGCACTGTGCGTACCGACGATCAGGGCAAGATTCTCTCATGGGAAGAAAAGCCTGTGCTGGACGAATACATCAACTGCGGCTTCTTTGTCTTTAAACGTGAGTTCCTCGACTATCTTACTGAAGACGAAAGCTGCGATCTGGAAAAAGAACCCCTGCAACGGCTTGCGGCGGAAGGACAGCTTTCAATGTATCCGCACCCCGGCCAGTGGCAGTGCATGGACACATTGCGCGACTCCATAAAACTCAATGAACTTTGGGATTCCGGACGCGCATTCTGGGTGTAAACCCGCACTTTGATGTCACGCGCGGCAAGGCGGAACGGTGCGTTATCGCGCCAACAGCCGCCTTGCCGCGCTGCAACCTTTTCTGAAGGAGCAAATTCATGTTTGCCAACGCATATAAAGGGCGCCGGGTCTTCGTGACCGGGCACACGGGCTTTAAAGGCTCCTGGCTGGCAGCATGGCTGAGCCAGATGGGCGCTGTCGTGGGCGGTTTTTCCGACGATGTGCCCACAGAACCTTCACACTACGGCGCAATGAATCTGGGTGCACACCTTGAGGCCGACCTGCGTGGCGACATTCGCGACCGCGACGCCCTTGTGCGAGCCGTGCGCCAGTTCCGCCCGGATGCGGTCTTTCACCTTGCCGCCCAGGCTCTGGTGCGCAAATCTTATGACGATCCGGCTCTCACGTTTGAAGCCAACATGATGGGCACGCTCAACATGCTGGAGGCCGTGCGCGTCTGCCCAGACGTGGGCGCAGTGGTCATGATTACTTCAGACAAGTGCTATCGCAATGACGAATGGGTGTGGGGCTACCGCGAAACCGACCATCTTGGCGGGCACGACCCCTACTCCGCTTCCAAAAGCTGCGCAGAAATCATCGCGCACTCCTACTTTGAAAGTTTCTTCAAGGACGGCCCGGCCTGCGCCACCGTACGCGCAGGCAACGTCATCGGCGGGGGCGACTGGGCGCTTGACCGTATTGTGCCAGACTGCGCCCGTGCCTGGGCAGCAGGCCAGCCTGTGCAGATTCGCAGCCCCTGGGCCACCCGCCCCTGGCAGCTGGTGCTGGAACCCCTTTCGGGCTACCTGTGGCTGGGCGCGCGCCTTCTGCTGGGCCAGAACAGCCCCTTTGACCTGCGCGGGCAGGCATATAACTTTGGCCCCGCAGCGGATGTGAACAACACCGTGGCCGAAGTGGTGGAAGCCCTGGCCGTGCACTGGCCCGGATTCAACAGCGAAATGGACAAGGCCGGGCAGGCTGGCATGAAAGAATGCACACTGCTCAAGCTTTGCTGCGACAAGGCTTTGGCCCATCTTGGCTGGAAGGCGACCCTCAACTTTGAAGAAACCATCCGCTACACTGCGGAATGGTACCATTGCTTCTATCAGGGTGAAGGCGGCAAAAAACCGCAGAACATGCTGGACTTCACGCTGGGTCAGATTGCGGCATACGTTAACGCCGCCGAGCAGCGCGGGCAGGTGTGGGTAAAGTAATGGCCGTCACGGAAACTGTTGCGCAAGACGTGGGCATTGAAGGCGCATTGATGCAACCTCTGGCTGTCATTCCCACACCCGGAGGTCCGGTGATGCACATGCTGCGTCCCGATTCCGCCCTGTTGCCTGACTTTCACCAGTGCTTCGGCGAAATATATTTCTCCGAAGTTCTGCCCGGCCACGTCAAAGCGTGGAAGCGCCACTGCCGTCAGGTGCAGCATTTTGCCGTTCCCTCTGGTCTGCTGCGCATCGTGCTCTATGACGACCGCGAGAATTCCCCTACACGGGGAGTCTTGTGTGAACTGGCCCTTGGCAGACCGGACAACTACGCACTGCTGCGCATTCCCACAGGCGTATGGTACGGATTTGCGGCAATGGGCGGCACGCCTGCCCTCATCTGCAACTGTGCGGATATTCCCCACGACCCGACAGAAGGGCAGCGCCTGTCCGAGAATGATCCCACCGTCCCCTATACATGGGATTTGGGTGCGGCATAGCGCCGGACGGGCAGCCCATAGCATCGCGCCGGAACAACAGTATGTTTTTTCTCTGCGCTGCTTCCAGCTGACATTTTTATAAAAACAGAAAAAGCGGCCCTTTTCATGACGGAAGTGTACCCAGGTACCTGACCGGAAGAAAAGGGCCGCTTTGCGTTACAGTCAGGAAAGGACTTGCAACAGTTCCAGGTTTGGCATCTGTTGGGCTGCTGAAAATACTCTTGATCTTCAAACAAGGTCACGCGCCATGACGTAATGCTGCTCTCGGGCCAATAACACTGGAGCTTCGGCAACAGAAGCTCCTGCGTGTGAAAAGTGCAATTACGGCAGGGAATTTCTCCCGACAGACGCACAACATCCCTCACTGATGGTGGAGGCAACCTCTGGGTGTATGAGGACGCCCAACGCAAGCAGATGTGCGTGGTGGACGCACAGAACTGCGCAGTGTGCATGCACAAAAACTTTGCCATCAACCAAAAGCACGAGCGGGGTTTGCCCCGCTACCGGAAAGCATACCTGCATCAAGGAGAATACCGTTCTCCCTCACACTGGCTGCCCCCTGTTTTTCACCCACGACGCACATGAATACTCACGCCACAATGCACTCAGCATATTGGTGACGTAAAAATGGATTTATTTGATCTGATGGCAGAAACAATGAAATCCATAGTTTTTTTTACTCGTGAGATTTTTTTTGATTCCGCGTCGGCCTGTATCCAGAACTTTCTTTCTATCCACCGCTCAGGTAGCACAGGAACAAGTTCAGCATCCTCACGCGCCATAAAAAACGGCAGCACACCTATGCCTATTCCTGCTTTTATGGCGCTCATCTGGCCAAGCACAGTTGAACTTCTGAAGCCTGTTTGCGCTGAAGGATAAATTTCTTCAATGAATCTCAACTCCTGATCATAGAGCAGATCGTCAATGTACCCAATCAGTTTATGCTGTTTCAGGTCTGAAAGTTCTTTAATGGCGTATGATGTATTTATGTAATGCGCGCTCGCAAATAATCCCAATTTGTAGTCTGTTATATTTTCACTAACAATTTTTTTTGCACCTGGTTTTTTGACTGTTATGAGAATATCAACTTCGCGCTTTGATAAACTGTAATAAAAAGGCACTGAAACAAGTTCAACCTCAAGCAGTGGATTTTGCGTTTGTAAAAGCTTCAATTTCTGGGCAAGAAAACAATTTCCCAACCCGTCGGGGCACCCGATACGTATTTTACCTGAAACCTGACCTTCGGCGTGAGAAGCGTAATCCTGAAACTTCAGCGCGGCCCGCTCCAATTCTTCAGCAATGGGGCGTAATTTTTCACCGGCGTGGGTAACCAGGCACCCTCTTTCTGTTCTGATAAACAGCTCTGCGCCCAGTGCAGCTTCCAGTGCGGATATGCGCCTGGAGACAGTGCAATGGGTGACATGAAGCTGCTGTGCGGCTGCAACAAACGAGCTTGTCCGGCTTACAGAAAGAAAAAACCTGATATCGTCCCAATTTGGATTCATCTTTTCCCCTATAGCAGGTTTACTTTGTAATACTGCACATTCCCCAGAGGTCCGTTGGGGAGCCCCTGAAAACACCGGACAGCTGATAATTTATGAACATCAAATTTTAATTATTTCGCGTAGACTGATAATTTTTGATAAGCTACAGGTAAAAAATTCCAATTCATAACGCCGGGTAGTCACGTGGAAAAATTTTTGCTGATCAGTTTTTTTGTCGGAATAGGTGTTCTTTTCAGGCGCTTGCCTGCATTTCCCAAAGAAACGGCCCAGGCGCTCAATATGTTCGCGCTTTATGTCGCGCTGCCAGCTGTAATTTTATTAAAAGTTCCGCAGATCAGCTTTACACCCGATATGATATTGCCTGCGACTCTGCCCTGGGCAATGCTTTTGCTCTCGGTCGCAATGGTTTGGTGCGGCAGCAGGCTGTTTAACTGGGAAAGGCCTGTAACGGGAGTGCTGTTGCTTGTTGTCCCCATCGGGAATACCGCTTTTATGGGAGTTCCCATGATAAAAACCTTTTTTGGCGACCAGGGCATTCCTCCGCTGATCATCTATGACCAGTTGGGAACCATGCCCATATTTGCAATTTATGGTTCTGCGGTTCTTGCCCTGTATAGCAGTGGCGCAAAAATTAAAATAATAAAAATTGTAGAACGCGCGGTGCTGTTTCCACCGACCCTCGCTCTGATTGCAGGGCTGGCTTTTCGCACTACGCCATATCCGAATTTTGTAATGAATAGTCTTGAAGCTTTGTCGGAAATGCTGATTCCACTTGTAATGACAGCAATAGGCTTTCAACTCAAAGTTCGACTCAGCCCCCAGATACTACACCCGCTGCTGTACGGCCTGACAGTCAAACTTGCGGCAGCCCCCCTGATTGCATTACTGGGTTGCCGCCTGCTTGGCTTACACGACCTGACTGCAAATGTTGCCATTTTTGAGGCTGGTATGCCCCCAATGGTTACCGCAGGGGCCCTTGCAATGGCAGCGGGGTTGGCTCCCGAACTGGCGGCGGCAACCGTCAGCCTGGGCATGTTGCTTTCTTTCTTATCGTTGCCCGTACTTTATTGGGTTATTGATTCAACCTGTTTTTAATTTTTACATAACTATTCGTGTGGCAGTGCTCCCCCAATTTATGTGCAACTACTGCCATGGCACTGGCGCTTTCCATTTGTGCCACGCATTTTTTTATCCGTTGCTTCAGGTTTTATTTCTGCTTTGCAGGCACAAATTTTCCGCCTTTCTTCTGACTCTGAACTGCCGCATTTCAGACAAGACCAAGCCAGCCAGAGTCAAAGCGGTGCCCAGTCCTGCCATCCAGGTGATCTTTTCACGAAGTATAAGGGCGGCAGTAATAACAGTCACAACGGGCACGAGGTAAATATACACGCTGCTTTGCACAGCCCCCAGGCGCCTGATGGCGAATGTCCAGGCCACAAAACACATGGCCGATGCGCCAAGCCCCAGAAAAAGAATATTGCTCCAGTTCACAAAAGCCCCAAAACGGCTCAAGCCCCAATGAAAATCCATAAGCGGCAGGCAGGGCAACATGAATAGCAGGCCATAGAAAAAGCAACGGCGCGTTACCTGAAGGCTGTTATAGCCGAAGGCCAATATTTTTCTGGTAAATATGGAGTAGAACGACCAGGCAAGCCCGGCCAGCACTGCCAGCAGATCGCCCACAGGGTTAAGGTGCAACTCGGTGCTGCCGCTAAAGCTTATAAGCCCTATGCCTAGAATGGCTGCTGCAAAGCCCAAAAAGAAATTGAGTCCCGGCTTTTCGGCTTTCAACAGCCAGAGTGACAGCAAGGCCGTAAAAAACGGTGATACTGCCACAATAACTCCCACATTGGATGCAAATGTTTGCGTGAGGGCGATATTTTCCAGTAAAAAATAAAGCGTTACTCCGGCAAGCCCGGCCCCGGCAAACAGCCATTCCTGCTTTTTTTCCGTGAGCCGCAACATTTTTGGGCAAGCCAGCCACAAGGCAGCAAAGCCAAGAATAAAGCGGAAAAAAAGAATTTCAATGGGGTTGAAATCGCGCAGCAGCACCTTGGTTGAGATAAAGGTAGTGCCCCATACAAGAATGCAGAACAGGGCCGCCAGATGACCAGCCAGAACTTTTTTATCAGACATGGGACCGTGGGGGGTTGGGGGTAAAATAGCGCAAACAAACGGCCATCGTCGGCGTGAATGAAACCCTATGCCATCAGGAGCAGATCAACGCTGAAATGCTTCAATTTCAACGTAGTTGTTTGCCGAAAAATACAACTTTCAGCTGAATCCACGCTGAATTACGACGCAGCGCACTCGCGTGTTGCACCAGGCTGTAAACTTTTCAAAGCTTAAAGACGCTGATTAAAGAGCCTCCTGGAAACGCACAGTTATTTCGTTTGGCAAGGCGCGATCTTTTTTGAAGCAGGAGTGGACTCTTCCGTCCCCGACTGCTTCAAAAAAAGTGAAGCAACGCCGCCAAACGGAATAAATCAGCGTTTCCTTAAAAAACGCTGAAACTGCAGCCCACCACAACGTTACGTCATGGTGGGCAATATCAACGTCTTGGGCGGTCAGCCTGATCCGGGTTGGTAGATTTTACACTACCAGCAACCGGATCGTGCGCCGCCAAAAAAATTATTTGCCTGCGCTGTCTGCCATGCCCAATTCCACAAGGCGTTCAAGCAACTGGCCGAAATCCAGACCAATGGTTCTGGCTTCACGCGGCACAAGGCTGGTGGCCGTCATGCCCGGTAAGGTATTTACTTCCAGAAGCGTAAGGCTGTTGTCTGCCCCAAGGATGAAATCTGCCCGGCTGTAGCCCCTGAGACCAAGCGCCCTGTGCGCCGCCAGCGTCAGTTCCTGCACGCGGGCCGTAAGAGCATCGCCTATGGGCGCAGGGCATATTTCACGGGCGCCGTCTTGGGCGTATTTGCTTTCATAATCAAAAAAATCGCCAGCCACAGGCTCGATAAGAATGGGCGGCAGCGGCTCCTCGCCCAGGATGCCGCAAGTAACTTCCCGGCCTTGCAGAACAGGCTCCATAATAACTTCTTCACCGGCAGCGAATATCTGGCCCATGATGTCGTCAAGTTCGGCGCGATTGGTGGCGCGGCCAAGCAGCAAGGATGAGCCGCCTGTATTGCTTTTGACAAAAAGAGGAAACGGCAAACGCGGCTGCCAGTCCTTTTCGGGCGGCACTGGCACAAAGTCCCAGTCGGCGGTGGGTAGCCCGGCCAGACGGAACAACTGCTTGGCTGCACATTTATTGAGCGCCAAAAAAGAACCCGCCGGGCCAGACCCCTGATACGGACAGCCCACGCGATCAAGCATGGCCTGCACAAGGCCGTCTTCGCCGGGGGCTCCGTGCAGGTTGATGAGGGCAAAATCGTGCTTGCGGGCTTCATCCAGCAAACGGTTGAAGTCGGCAAGAAGATCAAAGAACGTAACCTGATGACCGCGTGCTTCCAGAGCAGGAACCATAGCACGCGCGCCATTCAGTGATACCTGTCGCTCAGGGGACCAGCCGCCCGCAATCAAAAGAATCTTCATTCAGAGTCCACCCCAGTTGCGCCGTAAGGGCGCTTTCAATATTTTTTCCCTGGTTAAAAGCGGCATAAATGCCTTCACGGGCAGCCTCACTGTGGCCGTAGCGGCCAAGCAGGTCGTCGTACCGCTCTTCAAGGCTGACGCAGGAATCGTGCCGGACCCTTTTGTCAGCGTACATCACGAAAAAAGGCAGAGCGCATATCCCGCTTCCCTCGGGCAGCGGCCACGGCCACCAGACGTGCAACATAACGCCCTGGGCAATGGAGTAGTTGCCCGTTTCCGCCACGGTCCAGGCTGCGCCCACCTGAGCATGACTGCCGCCGTGACGGACACAGTAGGTTTTGGCGATGTCGTGCAGCAATCCGCCGGCGCGCACCTCCCCCACATTGACGTCAAACCCCAATTCCGCAGCCCTTGCAGCCAGAGACGTGGCAATATGGGCCACAAGCGTGGAGTGACGGCGAATATTGGGCAGCATGTCGTACTTGTCCCACAGGGCAAAACAGGCCGTGTCTGTGGGCACAAGGCTCCCAGACCGACGCAAACCGGGCAATCTTGGAAGATCGGCCAGAGGGCGGGCGGCCTTTGCTGTAGAGGTATCAGGCTGCGATGAACATTTCATTGGGAAAGTATGCCACCCGACGGACGGGATGGCAAGAAAGGCCGCCACGAGCATGCACTGCTGCAGGCGCAAAAAACGTGCGCCCGGCGCTCGTTAGAACGCCGGGCGATCTGCGGGCACACTACCGCAAATACTCACTTCTGCCATCTGCTGGGGCATACACCCTCAAACAGGGGGCAAAGATGAGCCAGCGCCGGGCACGGCCCGGCAACGTGGCCTTACAAGATTCTGAAACACGCAAAAGCCATTTCAGAATTGCTCCTGTTGACGGGACAGGAGGCCACGTATGGGGCAAGCCCCATATTTTATTCATCGACAGGTAAGAGAATAACTTGAGAGCCGGAAAAGTCCGTTCCTTCAGCCTGATCGGAACAGTGCTTCAATTGACCTGCGCTCACCGGTGGTCAGAAGACGTTCACTGGTGTGCGGAATGAAAAATCTGAAGAAGATTTACTTTGAAAAGTTTTACATTTCAAAGCTGTCATGCTACCGAAAAATGCATTCTTCGGCAAAATCTACGGAGTGTTACGGTGCACTGCACTTTCTCGCATCTTCAGAACATTTAAACTTTTTTCAAAAGTAAAATGCTCTAACTCTGCGGCTGTGAACCGCTTGATGAAGCCTTGTCCTTTGGAGCATTTTTTCCGCCCTGACCAGCCTTGCCGCCTGACACTTTACCCTTCTGGCCTGTTTTTCCAGACTTTACGGGTTCAACAGCTTTGGCAGGAGCGGCAGGTTTGGACACAAGGTCAGCCAACGCCAAAATCGTGTTGGCGTAGATAACCGACTTGTTATAGGCCATGAGTACTTTATGTTGCTGTGCGCGGTTTATGCCCGGCTTCCAGCCGTGCCGTGCCAGATAGTTGGACAGGCTTGCCACAGCGTCAGGCACATGAAACAGATCCACCTTGCCATCCCCATCGCCGTCAGCGCCATACGCCGCGATATTGGAAGGCATGAACTGGCACAGCCCCACAGCTCCATAGATGGAGCTTGGCAAATACCTGGGATCAAGATCGTCCTGCAAGATGTGGGTTACAAGGGCACGCACTTCTTTATAGGCCCAATCGGCACGCTTGGGCATGGTTTCATCGAACCAGGGCATATGTTCTTCATAACCTGGCATACGCGGCAGCCACTGGCTGATGTCGTCAGGCTGGCGGCTCACCGCCATACTGGCAAGAGTGAACAGCGCGTTTTCCGGAACATCGGCAAGAACCTTGCCCAGCCGCGTTTCTACAAACAGCAGGGCAGCAGCAATGGAAGATGGTACTCCAAAGCGGGCCTGAGCCTGACTGAAGGCCAGCTTGTGATTTGCAATAAAATCGCGGCACAGACGGGCGTTTTGCTCAGTCACTACCCCTTTGTAGTATTTTTCAGTGGGAGGCGTAGTAGAAGGCGGACGGGGCATGAAGCGGCTCTTGTAGAGCTCAAGCATCTTACGCCCCATTGGCGACTGGCTGGGCGTAGGCGCAAGAGTAGACAGCAAAGCATCCACTCTGGGGCCTGAAAGCCCGTCGGCGGTGAGCCTTTGGGCCAGCGGCTGCCACACGGGAGCCACTGAAGGCCTTGCCGCATCAGCCTGACCTTGCGCCGCAGGCGCAGGTTGATAACCGGGATCAAGAGGCTTGTCTGCCGCCACGCGCGAATCAGGTTTCACGCCGGCAGCCGGTGGGGGCAGGTCGACGCCAGCCCTGGTATCTGCCTTGGCACCTGCCATAGAATCAAGGCCAACGGGCGCCAGCCCGGTCTGTTCTGGGGGGGATACGGGCTCAGTATACGCACCGCCGCAGGCGATCATGAGCATAGAGCACGTCAGACAACAGACCAGGCAGGCCGTTCTGAACAAGGTCAGACATATTTTGCCAGTCGGGCTTTTTATCATTCCTAAAGTTCCTGAAATATCCATACCACCCGGCCCACCAGACGCTTGTTCAGCAAATCGGGCGCGAGAGTGGTTTCAGGAAAATCAGCCGAATCAGAACGCAGCACGTAGCCGTCTTGAGAGCTATTCAGAAAAATGCGACGCAAAATCACACCTTCGTTGGGTGCAAAAAGTGCGTATACACGCCCCGAAATAACGTCTCTATCCATAGTGTCTACACCAAGGTGGGCATCAGACATGACCGTGGGGATCATGTTGGTTCCACGCATGCGCATCACGGAAAGCCCATCCTTCATAAACGAGTGCGGCAAGGATATTTTTCCCGCCAGTTCCAGGGATGGTCTTGGCTGTTCATCACAGTAATCACAGCGCATGTGGTAGACGGAAGCCACAACTCCCCTAGCCAGCGTGTCGCCGTAGTGGGCGGCATTTTCGGCCAGAGATGCGGGAGCATCCTGCGGCGTATAGCCTTGTTCGGTGCGCAGGTACATAGGGCCTATGCCCTGTTTGAGCCAGTCGGGGTTAAGGCCGAACTTTTCAAACAGTTTCATAAACCAGTCGCCTGGCACGGAATTGCGGCGCTTCGCATCGGAGATGCTCGACTGACGGATATCCAGCACTTCGGCTAATTCCACCTGAGTGCGGCTGTTTGTCGCCAGCTTGATACGTTCGTATATTTCTGCAAAGGCAGGCATGGTCTTGGACTCCGTAACGCGACCAGGTCGCGTCATCAATGTTGAGGATTAAGAAGAGGCGCTTCGTTGGCCAGCACCATCTTGCTGTTCTCCTTGAGAGATTTTCTCATAGCTTCCAGCCAGCGTTGGTATGCATAAAACTGGGGAGCCTTGTTATAGGATTGAGCGTAAATCGAGGCGGCTTTGGCATCGCCTGTGCCTCGAGTTATCTGCGCCTCACGGGCAGCTTCTGCCAGAATGACAGCGCGCTGGCGGTCAGCGTCTGAACGGATGCGTGTGGACTCTTCTTCGCCTTCAGAGCGGTATTGCTTGGCCTGACGTTCACGTTCGGCCCGCATGCGCCCAAAGATGGCGCGCTGGTTTTCCGGCGGCAGGTCCGTACGTTTGATCCGCACGTCCAACACTTCAACACCATAGCTGTGCATCAAGGCCGAAACCTTGTTCGTCACTTCCTTCATGATGGCTGCACGGTGGGATGATACAACTTCTGTAAGTGTGTAAGCCCCCACCAGGGCCCGCAATTGGGAGTAGACAACGTCGTCAAGTCGCGCCTGCGCGCCCGGAATGGTGCGCATTGTGCGGTAAAACTGCAAAGGATTAATAATCTTCCAACGGGCGTAGTTATCAAGCACAATGGCCTTTTTATCTACAGTAAAGGCCTCGCGGGAGCGGGCTTCGTAATCCAGCACCCGCGAATCGAAATACACCACATTTTGGATAAAAGGCATTTTAAAGTGCAAACCGGGGCCATAGACCTTGTCCAGAGGTTCACCCAGCTGCAGAACCAAGGCTGTCTGTGTTTGATGCACTGTGAAAAAACATTGACTGCCAGCAACAACAACTACCAATAAAATTATAACGATCAACAAAGGATTATTACGCATTATTTCTTCTCCAAAGCCTTGGGAGCAGCCGGAGCGCTCAGTCCTGGCAAGGTCAGGTAGGGCAATGCCCGCGATGCCGCAGGGCCGTCCATAAGCACCTTTTCTTCCGCGCCGGCAAGAATATCTTCCATTGCTTCGTAGTAAAGGCGCTGTTCCGTGACCTTGGGAGCCTTGCTGTGCTCGGCGCTCAAGGCATCGAAGCGGGCAGTTTCACCCTCGGCATTACGCACACGCAAAGCCTGATAGGATTCTGCCTCGTTGAGCATGGCCGCCGACTGGCCTCTTGCCTTGGGCAAGAGCTCGTTACGGTAGGCTTCTGCTTCATTTATAATGCGGCTCTTGTCTTCTCTGGCACTGGCCACATCTTTAAATGCGTCAATAACTTCCTGCGGTGGGTGCACGTCCTGCAACTGGACGGCCAGCACCTGTATGCCCGCTCCATAGCGGTCAAGAATTGTCTGCAGAAGCTGGGTAGCCTCGCTCTGGATCTTAAGCTTGCCGTCGGTAATGGCAGAGTCAATCTGACTGTTGCCGATAACCTCGCGCATGGCCGCCTCAGCGGCATTGCGCACCAGGGCCGTGGGCGCGCTCACATTAAAGAGGTACTGTACCGGGTCGCCAATTTTATACTGAACGCTGAACTGCACATTGACGATATTTTCGTCACCGGTGAGCATTGACGCTTCTTCCGAAACAGTGCGCACCTGTCCCTGCTGGAACGTGGCGCTTTGCCCCACCGAGCGAAAGCCCACTTCACTGCGCAGCACCTGGGTGACCTGTGGCTTGTATACGCTTTCAATAGGTGCGGGCCACGCATAATGCGGACCAGGGCCTTCAGTGCGGTCATACTTGCCGAAACGCAGCACAACCCCCTCTTCGTCGGGGTTGACAATGTAGATGCCGGATAAAAGCCAAAGCGCCACTACCCCAAGACCCACAAACAAAAATCCCTTTCCGTTGGGAAAGCGCAATTGCGAAAGTTTTTTTAGGGGATTTTCATTCCCTCCCCCACGACCATTGAAGGTACTACGCTTTGCGCGGGGGGGCTGACGGTCCTGCCCTTCATCTTCTGGTTCAGTTTCGTGTTGCTGCTTGGGGGGGGGATTCCCGCCCTGCTGTCTCTGCCTCTTTTCCTGTAGTTTATCCCAGTCCCAATTCATGACGGAGTTTTACCCTTTTTTAATCGCAGCGCGGTTCCAACTTTTCAGAGTGCCGGAAACACCCACGTTTTAGTATGGTGTGAAGAGGTAAAAATAGGGCATGAATGCAGCGTGGTCAAGAACGCCGTGCCTCCATGGTAAGCAAGTGCATACTGGATAAGGTATAGTGCACCCCTCGTCAAGACTACCTAGCAATTCGCTAGACAATCCTGTGCCCCATTGTCATCCCTTCCACTCATATCGTGAAACTCACGCTGTGAAATCGGAAAACAGACATCGTGTTATCTGCAAAGTATACGAAGTCAGTTATTTTTGACGTTGCATTTGCAACATTTTTAAAACTTTTTGCATATTTTCCGCAAAAATATGCAAATGTCGATCATTTCGGGTAGCTAAAGCCCAGACAAGGCAGAATTTCGCCGCAAAAAAATGCGGCCAGAATCGCCAGCGGACACGCGCGGAAAAACCGCCACGTGCGCTACGCGTTCTGCCCGCAGGGGCAAGCACTCAATTACGGCTGCTTTAATAGGCCAGCTGCACCACATACTCCGTATTGGTGTTGACGCTGGGGCTGCGCAGCCTGGCTCCGGCCAGAGGCACAACTCGCATAACGTCAACTACTTCAGCCTTGACCGCAAAGCCTGGGGCATAAAGCAAGCCATCTCGAGATTTCTGTCCCTGATCTTCTTGCCAAAGTAACACGCCGAAAAAAAGCCCGCAACCAACAAGCGCTGTACTCAGCACGACGTAAGGAACCCTGGTAGCCCTACTTGCCTTACTCATGACCGCTCCTTGCGGCAGCTTTTGCCGCCGCCAGATTTTTGTCATGAATAAAGCAAATTCTATGCCGTCAAAGCCTATCCAGAACGAGCCGTGTATAGCTTGCCCGTACAGACGGGGCTGAAAGGCAACCAGCAAGCCCCGCATCGTGTCTGGCCCAGAGCATCTAACCCTAAAGAAGCTTATGTGCGCTAACGCTGCACGAAGCGCAGCGCGGCGCAAACAAAATCCGCAGAATTGCCAGTAATAATGCCGCCGCGATCGGCGTGCGCCCGTGCGCAAAGAGCAAACAGCATCAAAACGCAGCCTCGCTCCGTCAACGGACCCTGTGCAGCCCCCGTGCGGGATATGCCAATGGTGATCCGGCAGGAGCGAGGCTCGCGCCAGCTTAAACCTCGCTGATAATGGCGACCACCACTGGATCACGCTCCAGCACACGGCGGAAGAACCGCCGCAAGGACGAGCGTATGCCCTCCTGCATGCGATTCAACTGCCCGGGGCGGGCCGCTTCAATTTCGTCCAAAACAAGGCATTTGGCGTCTTCAAGAAGGTGGCTGTAGTGCTGTTCGAACACAAAGCCCTTGGAAATCATCTCTGGCCCGTGAAGCACACTGCCAGTTTCCGAATCCACAACCAGCACCACTATAACCATGCCCTCGTCGCCAAGAATACGGCGCTCGCGCAGCACGGCGTAGCCCACGTCGCCAACCCCCTTGCCGTCCACAAGAGTACACTCAACCGGCACTCGCTGCTCCAGCCTGAAGGAGTCGTCCTGAAGCGTCAAAGGCTGTCCATCCTCAAGCAGGATGACATTCTCTTCCTTGACGCCACACTCGATGGCCAGTCGGCCATGCTTGACCAGATGCTGATATTCGCCATGCACAGGCACGAAAATTTCCGGCCTCACAGCTTCAAACATCTCACGCAGTTCTTCCCGCTGGGCATGGCCCGAAGCGTGGATGGCATGCACGCTTTCGTACAATACTTCCGCACCCATGCGGTACATTTCGTTAATAAGCTTGGACACTGCCTTGGCGTTGCCGGGAATCATGCGCGAGCTCATAACCACGGTGTCGCCCTTGCGGATTTCAAGCTGCCTGTGGCCGCCAAGCACCATACGCGACAAGGCCGACATGGGCTCGCCCTGCGCGCCTGTAACCACGAGAACCAGCTCGTTGTCGGGCAGGTCGGGCACACCGTTATGGGCGTTGAAGAAAGACGGCGGCAGTTTTGCGATACCAAGGTCTCGGGCCATCTCTATATTGTTAGCCAAAGATTTTCCGCTGATGACAACAGTGCGCCCAAATTCGCGCGCAAGGTCGAATACTTCCTGTATCCGCTGGATATGGCTTGAAAAAAGCGTAATGACAATGCGCCCTTCAGCTCTGGCGAAAATCTTTTCCAGCGAATCTTTCACTTCTCTTTCTGTAAGAGACCGCCCTTCACGCATGACGTTGGTGGAGTCGGAAAGCAGAAGACGTGCGCCTTGCGGCCCGGCGAAATCACGAAAAACCTCAAGGTCCGTGCCTGTGCCATCAAGAGGATGCGGATCAATCTTGAAGTCGCCACTGTGCACCACGCGCCCGATAGGCGTGTCTACCCCCAGGCCAAAGCCTTCGGGAATGGAATGACAGACCGGAAAAAACCGAAACGTCAGGTCGCCCAGGGGCAAAACCGTTTGCGCGTCTACGGGGCACAGTTCGACCCAGTCAAGAATTTCGCGTTCGCGCAACTTGTGTTCCACCAGGGCAAGGGTAAAGCGCGAACCGTAAATGCGCGTTCCCTTGAGTTCAGGCAGAAGCCAGGGCAACGCCCCAATGTGGTCTTCATGCCCGTGCGTGAGCACGATGCCGAGCAGTTTGTCTTTAACGGCGCTGACTGCGCCAAAATGCGGAATAACCACGTCAACGCCCAAATGGGCATCATCAGGAAACATAAGGCCACAGTCCACCATGACTACGCCGCCTGCGGTTTCCCATAGCTGACAGTTGAGTCCGATTTCTCCGAGGCCCCCCAGGGGCGTAATGGTAAGGTAGGGTTCTTTCATTCCTCTTTCGCTTGTGCTTGGGCGCTACAGGTGCTCAAAATCAGCGCCGCATCAGATCAGGTTGAAATTCGCCCATAGCCACATACAATTGTGACAGGGCAGTAAGATAGTCGGCCTTGGCCCCGGTCAGGGATGCCTGCGCCGTGGTGAGCTTGGACGAAGCGTCCAGTACGTCAAAGTTGGTGCCCACCTGTTCCTGGTAGCGGGCCAATGCCACATGGTAGGCCTCTGTGGCCTGTTCCACGGTTTTCTCCGCTACGTTAATGCGCTTTTCTGCCTCATGCACGGCCAAGAGTTTGGACTTGACATCATAGCCCACGCTGAGTTTCAGGTTTTCGACCTCATAGCGCATTTTTGTTACAAGCCATCCGGCTTCCTTGTCCGCATAGTAGGTGGTGCCCCACTGAAAAACATTCCAGGTGGCGCGCGCGCCCACTTCCCACGTTTGGGTGCGGGAGCCGTTACTCCCGTCCTTTTGCAGGTCAGGCGTGTTGCCGCTCTGAGTTATGTTGTAATAGGCTTCCACCTGCGGATAATAATCGCTCTGCACCGCCTGCTGATTTTTACCGGCGATTTCTACGGATTTGGCAGCCATGTAAACATCTGGCCGCTGGCGGTAGGCAGCTTCAAGGCACTGCTCCAGCGACTTTGTAAAAGGCACATGGGCCAGCTGGCCCGTGTATTTTACCGGGGTCGTCACTGAAAATCCCAGCAGGGTGTTCAACTGAGCCTGGCTGGTATCGCGGCTGTTTTCAGCCTTGATAACCGAATTTTCCGCCTGATACACATCCACTTCAGCCTGCAGTACGTCCAGGCGGGGCCGCAGGCCAACATCAAAAAACGCTGTGGTGATGCGCAACTGATCGCGCAAACGTGCCAGAGCATCACGCTCGCTGCGCACGCTTTCTTCATAGCGCAAAAAATTCAGAAACTGCGTCTGCACCTGCTCCGTCATAGACAGTTCGGCATTGCGCAAGGCGGCCTTGTCGCTGTCAGCCTGCAAAGCGGCCTGCTGGTAGTTAGCCAGCAGCTTGAAGCCCTGAAACACGGGCTGCGAAACTTCAACGCCCCAACTGTACGTTCCCATATTGGGCGGCGCCACGGTGTTGGCAGTACTTTTTCTTTCCTGCTTGGCCGTTGAATAGCTCATGCCCAATTTGGGGCCAAACGCGCCACGCGCAGACTTGCGGCTTTCTTCCGAAGAACGGCCCTGCGACTCCTGTGAACCAAGGCTGGGGTTAAACTCCAACGCGCGGTTCACAGCGTCGTGTATATTGATATTCCACGTTTCGCCGTGTTTTCCCGCGCCTGTGGCCCCTGCCCCGCCTTGAGATCCCAAACTGCGCTGCCCCTGAAAAACGGGCATGGCAGCTCCAGGCCCCGCGCCGCGCGTTGCCGCTGCGGAAGGAGAACAGAAAATGGCACACATGAGCACAAGGGAGAGAACAGAAGAGCGAATCACAGAAACCGCCGTAATTGAGGAGGTGGCATGCGCCTTGAAAGCGACGTATGAGAATGGCAGGCCTTGCATGGCCTTACATACAACGCGCAAGACATCATTGGCAATACAGTCCGGCGCAGCTTTGCCGCAAAGCATTTGGACCGTCCGGGCATGCCCTGTCTGGCGCTCTAGTTATAACGCAGACCATATAGGACGGAAGCGAAAAAATAAATATAAAATATTTCGCCTTCGCGCGCCGCAGTGCCCGGCACAAGCCATAAAACAGCCTGTTATTCCACCCGGCTTGCCAAAATGGCGTCTTTATATAAAGTAAGGGTAACTGCGCATGAGCACGCCCCTGCAATTCGCGATCACAAAGCGGAGCATCCGCAACCCGGCATTGCCGTGGCCCTCTCAGCCTGTTGAAAACAATAACATACGGCAATGTAATGCGTTTTGACGAACCTGAAGCCCCTTCAAGGGTTCATAACAACGGTCCAGAAAGCGCACATTACAGCCTCAGCCCGAAAAATGGCGCGCGCCGGACTTGACGAACCGCCCGTACAGGTGCATTCCGTTTCGGCGTGCAGGTTTCAAATCCCCACCCATCGCGGGCCAGGGGCAAAAGGTCTAAAAAAAATCTTGAAACTTTGCCCCACTCGTTGCATTCTCCGCCAGAGCCTTAGCGGCTGTGGCGGCGCTGCCGTCATGACCGGCGCTTTTTTGCGTCCTGCGTTCCGGCACTACTTGCGGCGATTTGTGAAAACACGGCTGCTGCGCACTTATGGAGAATTTCATGGAATTCAGTTTCTTTTCAATGATTGCCCAGGCAAGCCTGGTGGCCAAGGCGGTGCTGGCTCTTCTGGTCGTTATGTCCATTATCAGCTGGGGCCTGATGATCCAGAAGTTTTTTGCGCTCAGCGCCGCCAACAACAAGGCTCTTAACGGTACGGAAGGCTTTGAAAAAGCCCCCAACCTGCGTGAAGCCGTACAATCCCTCGGCGCCGATCCCGCATCTCCCCTCTACTATATTGCTCATCAGGGCGTGCTGGAATTCAACCGCTCAAAAGAGTTGGGCAACAGCAGCGAAGTGGTGGTGGACAACGTTCGCCGTGCACTGCGCCAGGGCGTGGGCAGCGAATTGTCGCGCCTGCAGCGCTCGCTTTCTCTGCTGGCCACAACCGCCAATACAGCGCCCTTTATCGGTCTGTTCGGCACGGTGTGGGGTATCATGAGCTCGTTCCACTCCATTGGCATGCTCAAATCCGCTTCGCTGGCCACCGTGGCCCCGGGTATTTCCGAAGCTCTGGTTGCTACCGCCATCGGTCTGGCCGTGGCCGTGCCTGCCACCATTGGCTTCAACATCTTTATGGGCAAGCTTTCTCAGGTAGACACCCTGCTGGTGAACTTTGCAGGCGTTTTCCTGAACCGCGTTCAGCGCGAAATCAATGCCCATCGCCCCGTGCAGCGTACGGGCGCAACGGAGATGTAGCATGGGCGCCAATGTCGGAAACGGCAGTAAATTCGTTTCGGAAATCAACGTTACGCCCTTCGTGGACGTCATGCTGGTGTTGCTCATCATCTTTATGGTGGCAACGCCCATGATGAGCCAGGGGCTTGAAGTTGATTTGCCGCAAACCCAGCAGGTTGAAGTTCTGCCTACGGAAGCCGAGCATATGGTGCTCACCGTGCGCAGTGACGGCAAAATCTATCTTGACGAATATGGCGTGGACAGCATGGAAGACCTTGAAGGCTACCTGCAGCGCCTTGTCAAAGAAAAAAATAAAACTCTGTTCCTCCAGGCAGATAAGGCCGTACCCTACGGCACTGTGGTGGAAGTTATGGGGCACATCAAGGCCGTCGGCATTGAAAAGCTCGGCGTAATCGCTGAACAGCCCGATCAAGCCCCGGCCAAGGGTGGCAAAACCACCCCTGCCCGTGCCCCGAAGTAGGTTCTTTTATGCGTCTGGCCTCCTATGTCCTCTCTCTGTGCCTGCACCTGGCGGCTTTTCTGCTCATATGGTTCTGGCCCAGCCCGCCTCCCATTCGGCTTGACGCACCTCCAGTAATGATCAGTCTGGTGGAAGGCGCACCCGGCGGCAACCGTACGCCCTCGCCCATTCTTGGGCATATGGGCGCGCCCGGCGATGGCCCCCTTGCGCCCACGCCGCCAGCTCCCAAGGCCGAAGTGGCCGCGCCGGAACGGGTTGAGGTCAAAGAGCCTTCCCCCGTGACGCCGCCGCCCAAGCCGGACGTAGCTCCCATCAAAAAGCCCGAGCCCAAGCCGGAACCCAAACCGGAACCCAAGCCCGAGCCAAAGCCGGAAGCGACGCCCGTGGCCGCCAAAAAAGAGAACAAGCCGAAGGAACCGGAAAAACCCAAGGAACCTGACAAGTCCAAGGAACAGAAAAAACCGGAGCCTGCGAAAAAAGACGACAAAAAAGGCCCGCAAAAGCCTGCGGTTGACCCGGTGGCTGCGGCCCTGCAACAGGCCAAACGCAATGCCACTTCACGCGCGGATTCGGGCGACAGGGGCAATGCCGTTGAGCAGGCCCTTGCCCAGGCCCAGAAGCGCGCTGGCGGCAACCGTGGCGGTGGCGGCGGCGAAGGTGACGGCCCCGGCGGCGGCGGACTTGGCGATGTGTACATGGGTCAGGTCATGCTGGCAGTGCGGCCCAACTGGGGTTTTGCCTCGGCGAGCCGCCGAAACCTGAGCTGCATTGTGCGCGTGCGCGTGGACATGCAGGGTAAGGTACAACAGGCTGTTATCTCGCATAGTTCTGGCAACTCTCAGTACGACGCTTCAGCGGTAAACGCCATCATTCGTACAAGCCAGAGTGGAGACTTCCCGCCCCCGCCCTCAGCGGAATACGGCGATCTGGACCTTGTTTTCACCTTTGACGAACTGATGGGCAGATAAACCAGAAGCAGCATTCACGCATGGGACAAGAGGGAGCGCGCTGCTGTTCCATAAGCGGCCTGATTGCTTTTCCTCTCTCTGCTATGCACGTTGATATCTCAAGCCATGCCAGTGAAAGCTGGCATGGCATTATTCTCACCGCTGCACCCGGATGCCGAAAAGCCCCCGGGGATGTCATTGCAGTTCAACAGAAAAACCGCCAGAGGGCCAACGCCGCCAAAGGCGCATACCAACCGGGGCCTTGCCCCTCCCCCAAAAGCAGGTCCACTACGCACTCACGTAACGCTGGACATACAAGGCAACATACAGCAATCAGTGCTTCCGGCGCAGGTTAACTTTGAAATGTTTGACCTTTCAAAGGCGTCACCCTGTGAACGGTGCAGTTTCCACCAGAATCCACGACGTCGTGTGGTGGCGCGCTGCGCCCGTGCACAGCGTTAGTGCATTTAAACCGTTTCAAGGGTAAAAGGCTCTATTGCCCTGGCTGTGCATCGTACGGCCTGAGCGTGTCACTTGATTCCGCGCACTATTATAAGGAGAGAACTTGCTCTCCTTCAGGGCGCTTGTGGGCTGACCTTTTCAGCTCTAACCGAGACAGAAGATTCCTGCGTTAACATACAGGCTATCATGTGCCTACAGGAGGTTCTTATGCCATCCCCGCAGCGCACGTCGCTTTTTTCCACGTTCCGCAGTGTATTCCTTTTTCTGGCAGCAGTGACTCTGTGCTTCACGGCAACAGGGGCCAGGGCTGCCGCTATGGCCACGGCAGATGCTGCCGGGGGATACGCAGGCAAAATGCTTGATAAAGTTGTGGACATATGGGCTCCGCCCCCTGCCCTGAAAGGTGACTTTCAGGTGCAGCTCAAGGTTGGCGTTGACGGCAAGGGCAAGGTGCAGAGCTGTACTCCGGTGCATCCGTCCGGCATGGAAGCTTTGGACAGTTCTGCCTGTGGCGCAGTGCGCCAGATAGACAATTTTGGCAAAACGCCTCACGAAAAACCGCTGGAAGTTCATCTGTCCTTCTGGACAGGAACCCCCAGGGGCAAAGCCCGCAATCAGATTCCCGACGATGTGGAGTCTCTGCGCCTTGAAGAGCGTGCGCGCATCAAAGCCGAAGCTGCCATGAGCGACAACCTTGCTGCCGGCGCTGAAGAACGGGCACGCCAACGGGCCGAAGAAACTGCCAAGGCCACTGGTAAGGAAATGCCCGGCATCAAGCCCACGGTTGTGGCTCCTGCCCACCCCGGCCAAGAGCAAGCAACCAGCAATGGCAAAAAAAAGCCTGAAAAAATACCGCAGGCTGTTGGCCGTGGACAGGACAGCTCTCCGGCAAAGGTGAGCCTGGGCGGCTCAAAAACTGAAAAAAAACAGGGCAAGAATGCAGATGAAGAGGCAAAAAAGGGCGCTGCTGAAGTAAAAGCGCCGCCCCTGACCATTGCGCCTTCACCTCTGCCAGTTGTTGCAGGTGTTGAACAAAAAACACCTGTGGGCAACGGGCCTGCCGTTGCGACAGGAAGCAGCACGCCTGTGCCTGTGGCAAAGCAAGCGGCGCGGCCTGACAAGACGGATACGGTCTTTGGCTCTGAAACCAAGGCCCAGTACCGTTATGGAAAAAAATACAGCAAGTATTTTTCCGGTGTGGTCCGCCAGCTTACCGAATCTATCATCATTCCAGTTGAAACCCCGCCCGGTACCTATTATCCTACGGTGAGGTTGCAGGTGAACCCCAAAACCGGGGTCATTGATGATGTTGCCTTTGTTCAAAAAAGCGGCGACAAAATGCTTGATGCCTTCGTGCGTAAAGGCATTCGTAAGGTTGGCAGCATACCACTGCCTCCTGAAGGTCTTGACACCACACTGGATATAACTCTTACCCTGGTGCGCCGGTAGCGCGCCGATCCTACAAGGACTGCTGACGCCATGAAAAAACTGCTTCTTCTCCTCGCTCTGGGGCTATGGCTGGCTCTGGGAAGCGGAGCACAGGCCGCCATGCGCGTGGACATTTACGGTCCGGGCCAGAACATCGTCAATCTGGCACTGGCCGCTCCCCTCAAGGGCCCGCAGGTACAGGCCACGGGCATGGGCACGGATCTGCAGAAGATTGTTCAGGAAAACCTGAGCTTTCTTCCGTTCATGCGCCTGACAGACCCCAAGGCCGTGCTGGGCGGTGTGGTGCTTGCCGGTTATGAGCCGCCCGCACTGGATTTTAAACGCTTTCAGCTTGCCGGGTCAGACATTGTTGTGACTACGTTCTGGCCGGAAGGCGACAGCGGCACCCGCCCTGTGCAAATCCGCGCCTTTGAAACCAACTCTGGCGGACGCCTTTTTGGCAAGGAATACCCAAAGGTCAGCGCCCGCGACCTGCCTGAAGTGGCAGACCGCTTCTGCGCCGACCTTCTGGAAGCCCTGACCGGCAACGGTTCCTTCTTCCGCTCGACCCTGGCCTTCATTAAAAAGAACGGCAAGATGGATTCCAACGTGTGGCTGGTCAAGCCTACGGGCCGCGATCTGCGTCAGATCACCAATATGCCGGGCGAAGCTATGTCCCCGTCGTGGTCGCCTGACGGACGCTTCGTGGTGTTCACCCAGATTGACCCCAAGTCGCATGGTCTGGGCGTTTGGGACCGCTCCACCGGCAAGGTGCAGCGTATCCGCTTCCCCGGCAACGTGGTTATCGGACCTTCCTTCATGCCTGACAACAAGGTGGCCGTGGCTCTTTCCAACGGCAAATACCCTGTTATCTTCCAGCTCAACCACGTTTTCCAGAAAGAAAAGGTGCTGGAACAGGGCGATTCCATCAACGTTTCGCCTACCTTTGACAGCACAGGCACCAAGATGGCCTTTACATCTTCACGCCTGGGCGGCCCGCAGATCTTCCTCAAAGACCTGAGCAGCGGCTCTGTCACCCGGGTGAGCAAGAACGGCACATACAATTCCGAGGCGAACCTTTCGCCCGACGGAACTCTTGTGGTCTACAGCCGCATGACGGAATACGGCCATCGCATCTTTGTGCAGGACATGCTTACGGGTATGGAACGCCAGGTGACCTTTGGACCCGGCAGCGATGAGCAGCCTTCTTTCTGCGCCGACAGCTATTTTATCGCCTTTGCGTCCTCGCGTGGGGGCGGCCGTGGCATCTACCTGACCACACGGCATGGCGGCGATGCCAAACGTGTACCTACGGGCGGTGGAGACTCGTCATTTCCTCGCTGGGGCATGCCCGGGCAGCAAAAATAATTATTACAGCCAATTGTGGCTGGATAAGAGATATTTTTACCCGGTTTTCAACGATTTCAGGCAAAGCCGGGTAAAAAATATTTTACGAAAGTGGGCCTAATACCCCATACACTTCTTGACAAAAATTACGGTGAAGATACCATCTGTTATGCAAGGGCAATGCGCCCTTATGTGTGCAGAAAGGAAAGGTATTAATTTTTTGGAGAATGAGCTGTTCAGGAGGACACAATGAAACGCTACGCTCTTATTCTCGCTCTGGTTATGGCTCTGGCCGCTGGTTTTGGTTGTGCAAAAAAGACCACTGGCGAGCCCGGCTATGACGATGGCATGACCCCTGAAATGCGCGCTGCCGTTCAGCAGATCACTGATGGCCGCGTGTACTTCGCTTTCAACAAGTTCAATGTTGAAAACCAGTACAAAGACATGCTGAAGCAGAAGTCTGATCTGATGAAGCAGTACCCCAGCATCCGCGTTCGCATCGAAGGCAACTGCGACGATCGTGGCACCCAGGAATACAACCTCGCCCTTGGCGAACGCCGCGCCCGCGCTGCGTATGAGTACCTGGTTATGATGGGCGTGAACCCCAACCAGCTTGAAATGATCAGCTACGGCAAGGAAAATCCTGCCGTGCAGGGCAACAACGAAGCCGCTTGGGCCAAGAACCGCCGCGACGACTTCCGCGTGATCGCCCACTAGACCTCTGGTCTGTGTGACGAACTTGAAGGCCACCCGTAAGGGTGGCCTTCTTCGTATCTTGTTTCTGACTATCGGCATAAGGTATTTTAAACAAAACTTAACAGGAACATTTTACCTATATTCAATCTTAAAAGTGAGTTACAGCCCAATTGCCAATTGAGCGAAGGTCTTGCAGAGGCTTCTGGCACAGGCTACACTGCCCTCAAGCGAGGATATTCCAATGAAAATTGTCATTCTGGACGGCGGGGTACTTAACCCCGGCGACGTGGATTGGGCCCCCATCAAGGCCTTGGGCGATGTGACCATATATGAATCGACCAACAGCGATCAGCTGGCAGAGCGCTCCAAGGGGGCGGACGTACTGCTGACCAACAAAACCCCACTTCGCAAAGAAGACCTGCCTGCCATTGAAGGCGTACGCATGGTGGGCATACTGGCCACAGGCTACAATATCATTGATACCGAAGCGCTGGCGCAGCGCGGCATTCCCGTATGCAATGTTGTGGCTTACGGTGTGAGCGACGTGGCCCAGCATGCTATGGCCATGCTGCTGGAACTGTGCCGCCACACCAGCCTGCATACTGAAAGCGTAAAAAACGGCGACTGGCTGAAATCCAAACAATGGTGCTACTGGAAGCTGCCTCCGGTCTGCCTTGAAGGCCTGACTATGGGACTTATTGGCTTTGGCTCCATTGGGCGCCGCATGGGCGAACTGGCTCACGCCTTTGGCATGAGCGTACTGGCCAACTGCCGGGTGCCCAAAGATCCGCCCACCTACAGTCCTTTCGCCTTTGCCACTCTTGAGCACATCATCTGCTCATCAGACGTTATTTCTCTGCACTGCCCCCTGACCAAGGAAACGAAGCACATTATCAATGCCAAGGCTTTGTCCAACATGCGCAAGGGCGCCATACTGCTCAACACGTCGCGCGGGCCGCTTGTGGATGAAGCAGCCGCTGCCGCTGCCCTTAAAAGCGGGCAGTTGAGCGGCCTCGGCACGGACGTTCTTTCCGAAGAACCGCCCACTGCCGACAATCCCCTGCTCTCTGCGCCCAATACCCTTATCACGCCGCATATTGCCTGGGCCACTACCAGGGCACGGCAGAACATCATTGACCTTACTGCGGAAAACATTCGCCGCTGGCAGTCTGGAACGCCTGTCAATGTGGTTAACGGGGTAAGCAACGCCTAATCATGTATATTGATATCCACACCCACGCCTTTCACCCAAAGATTGCGCACAAGGCCGTGGAACATCTTAATGAGCATTATGACGTAGTCTGCGCAGGCAGCGGTACCATTGACAACCTGCTGGAAAGCGAGCGCAGGGCCGGAATCGACATGTGCGTGGTGCTGTGTGCAGCCACAGCGCCCGCACAGGTCATTCCAGCGAACAACTATGCCATCAGCCTGCAAAAGGCCCACCCCGGCCAGATCATTGCCTTTGGCACCGTACACCCCGGCTATGAACAGTGGGAAGCGGAACTGGACCGGATAGAAGCAGCTGGCATACGCGGTATAAAACTGCACCCCGACTTTCAGGGATTCTGGCTCAGTGACGAGCGCCTCTTGCCCATATTTGAAGCGGCGCAGGGCCGTTTTGTTTTTGAAGTGCATATTGGCGACAGAATATCGCCGGAGAAAAACCCTTCCTGCCCCTACAAACTGGCGGCAATTCTTGATGCTTTTCCGCAGCTTGAAGTTATTGCAGCGCACTTTGGCGGCTACCGCATGTGGGCGCACGCCCTCAAGACCCTCATGGTCAAGGAACGCCCCAATCTCTGGTTCGATACTTCCAGCACCACGCCCTTTTCCACGCCCCAGCTCGTTAAAACCTTGCTGAAAGCCTGCCCGCCGGAAAGGCTGCTCTTTGGAACAGACTGGCCTCTTTACGATCCTCAGGAAGAAATGCAGCGGATTCAGGAAATGGGAGAGCTGAGCGACAGCATGATGGATAAAATCATGAGCAATGCTTCAGCCATGCCCGGTTTGCTGCATCGGGATAAAATACCTGCAATGGCAGCCAGCTAAAGCAACTTGCGCTTGTGAGGCTCGCAAGACCTTGGCTGGCACAGCTGCCAACCAAACTTACGAGGTATACCCCCGGCAGACGCTATCACGGGTGGCAAGCAGCAAATGAGCGCCTTAGGCGCTGATAGAAATTTTTGGACAAAAAGAAGTAGCTCACGGCCGAAAGTGCAGGCAATTTGCAGCAACAATGACCTGTGACAGCCCGCCTGTTACTGCCTGGGCATTGACAGCCCACTTCTTTGCAGGTAAAGCATTTGCCAAGCCGGGCGGCGGTAACACTGCCAACTCCGTCAGGTCCGAAAGGAAGCAGCGGCAACAGACGTTGCCGGGTGTCCGGCCCACAAAAGCCGCAACGGAAATTCCGTTGCGGCTTTTCTATTTGCCTTTGAAGCTCTGTAAGCTTGAACTGCTCTGGCGGCTGCGCGAGCGAACGCCCAGCGTCATGAAGCAGGCGTGTTATTTATCTGTGTATCTAGAGCAGATTACCCTTGAAATGTATTACATTTCACCATTCTCATTTTGCCGAGAAATGTAATTTTTCGGCTGAGCCCACGCCGCGTTTCGGTGCGCTGCACTCTTGTGCACTGTTAGAGCATTTAAACTTTTCAACGTTAAAATGTTCTAGATGCCATACAAAACGTGCCTTGCGTCATGAATATTTCATATTTCAATGTTGGCTTTCTGCCAGAAAATGCAGTTGTTCGTAGCATTCACCCTGCATGCACTCTGGCGCGGCGTTAGAGTCTGGCCGTTGATGGCATTGCGCGGCGCGTAGGGAGATCACCCGGCCAAGGGAAAGGAAGCTCCCGCAGCAAAAACCGCGCAGCCCTCGTCCAGTGACGGAATATGGAAAGACCGGGGAAGCTCACCCGTGGGCGTGAAGATATACGAAAGCCAGCGGGGTCGTCCGGGGAGTACAGAGGGGGCCAGTTAGGGCGGCAACCCTGACTGGCCCCCTCTGCCGCACGCCGCGTAGGCGAGCCAAATGGAGAGAAGTCAGAACAAGTCAGAACAAATTTCTTTTGAAGGCCTGCACATTTAAAAGGTAACGCGCCCTAGTCCTTGCCCGTCTTCTTTTCCGTCTCAGACATAACATCCACCTGATAAATACCGCGCATTTCGCCCAAATGGGCACGCATGGCATCTTCTGCCGCGTCGGCGTCACGTTTTTTCAAGGCTTCGAATATCCGTACATGGGCCTGATACGCCAGTTCGCTCTGCTTGCGCACCTGCATGGAGGCATACAAAGGCGTAATCAGCCAGCCGGAAAAACCATCGGACACTATATCCAGAAAGTTGTTGCCAACGCAGTGGACAAGGTAACGGTGAAAATCAATATCTGCTTCGGCAAATTCCCGAACTTCAGAATTGTCCAGCAAAGAGCGCTGCCTTTGCAGAATACGCTCCAGCTCGGCCATATTTTCGTCGGTCATATGACGGGCCGCATGACGCGCCACAGCGGTTTCGAAAAATTGCCGCAGGTCGTGCATATGCCGCCAGCCGTCGTGCGTGCTGGAATAAATTTCCATGGTGGCGCGCATTTCACGCAGCAAGGGGTTGAGCGTAAGCCTGCACACGCGCGCGCGCATGCCGGGCGATACTTCTATAAGTCCCATACGGGCCAGGGCCGAAAGGGCCTCGCGCACAGCAGGACGGCCCACGCCGAATTCATCCATAAGCTCGCGTTCTGAAGGCAGCTTCTGCCCTACCTGGTACACACCCGACTGTATATCTTCCAACAGGCAGGACAGCACCTCCACATGCACACGCGGGCGCTGGATGCTGCGTCTTCTGCCCTGCAGCCTTTCCACACTGCTATTATTTGCATTGGCGGTAGTCATGACGCCATCTATCTCCTTTATATATAGTACGTAGCACTTTGCATGGCTTACTGTGCCACGCTGGTTTCCAAAAAACAATTGGTATCACAGGTCAACTTGTCGTATCAGAAATACCCGTAAAGAAGCTGTTTGCTTGCCTCGGGTCTTCCTGTATACCAACGGGACCGCAAGTATTTTTCGGTGGCGCAATGCCCCTCTTGCCGGTTCTCCGTCTTAACCGCCCCAAGGCCGTCCATTTCGACCCACAGGCAGAACATCGTCAGTCAAGGAGTGATCATGTCTCGTATCAAGAATCTGCGGGATGAAGCCCTGGCCATGCATAAGGATTATCAGGGCAAGATAGAGGTTCGCGTCAAAGTGCCAGTGCGTGACGCCGATGACCTTACCCTGGCCTATTCGCCCGGTGTTGCCGAACCCTGCATGGAAATCTACCGTCAGCCTGAAAACCTTGATGTCTATACAAACCACTCCAACTTTGTTTGCGTCGTTTCAAACGGCACCGCCGTGCTTGGCCTGGGGGACATCGGCCCCGCCGCAGGCATGCCCGTTATGGAAGGCAAGTCGCTGCTTTTTAAGACGTTTGGCGATGTGGATGCCTTTCCTATTTGCGTTAACACCAAGGACACGGCAAAAATCGTTGAACTGGTGGAACTTATGGCCCCGACCTTCGGCGGCGTGAACCTTGAAGACATCAAAGCGCCAGAGTGCTTTGTTATTGAAGACAGCCTGAAAAAAAATGGCGTCTTCAAAGGCCCCATTTTTCACGATGACCAGCACGGCACGGCGGTTGTTACCCTGGCCGGGCTTATCAACGCCCTCAAAATCGTGAACAAGAAGCTGGACGACATCACCGTTGTCACCAGCGGCGCAGGCGCAGCAGGCATAGCCATCATCAAGCTGCTTATGGCTCTTGGCCTGAAAAACGTCATTATGTGCGACTCACGCGGGGCCATATGGGAAGGCCGCACCGAGGGCATGAATCCTTACAAGGACGAAATCGCCCGCCGCACCAACCCGCAAAAGGTCAAGGGCGGCCTGGCCGAAGCCATCAAGGGAGCCGATGTTTTCATTGGCGTTTCTGCGCCCGACACCCTTACCGAAGACATGATCCGCAGCATGGCCAAGGATCCCATTGTCTTTGCGCAGGCCAATCCCACTCCTGAAATCTGGCCGCTGCAACGCGCTGTGGACGCAGGGGCAAAAGTTATCGCCACTGGCCGTTCCGACTGCCCCAACCAGATCAACAACGTGCTGGCGTTTCCCGGTATATTCCGTGGAGCGCTGGATGTGGCCGCCACAGACATCAATGATGCAATGAAAATCGCAGCAGCCTACGCCATAGCCGAACTGGTCACGGCTGAGGAACTTCGCCCCGAATTTATCATTCCCTCGACGCTCAATCCCGAAGTGGCGCCCAAGGTTGCAGCGGCAACTGCCAAAGCTGCCATTGAGAGCGGCATTGCCCGTAAGCCCATTGATCCCGAGATCGTTGCTGAAAATCTGAAAAAGCGTCTGGCCAAGCGCAAAAGCTAGCGTCTGCCCCAGACTATAATCAAGTGTGTATACATCCGGCGGCTGTCAAGTGCAGCCGCCGGAAAGACACGCTGGCCTGCTTGCCCACATGCCTTCTGGCATATGCCTTTTGCATCCGGTGCTTTAACGCCGGATGCTTTTTTTCAATATAAAAAGGCCATTATCTGATTAATCAATCAATGGCTTCGGCTCTGCACCAACCACACGGGCACGATAAAACCTGCTCGCTAATGGTGGCCTTTGCCGCATTATGTCTTTCACATATACTTATGTAAAAAATCAGGTTTGACAAGTTAAAAAGGATACCGCGTAATTCATGACGCCATAGACTATAGCAAACCATGTCACGATCTACAAAGTTATAGGGATGTTACCTGCCACAGTAATGCGGCACGACAGACCAACTGCGCACGCATCTGCCAGACACAGCGTAAAAAAACAGACCCGCCCCTGTTCAGGAGCGGGTCTGTTTTTTATTTCTATAAACGTTGCTGTTTTGTGTAACAGTAAAAAACAATTACACAATGGCGGTTTTCAAAAGTTTCGTTCCACAGCAAGCAAACCACATGCCCAACCTGCTGCAAATGTTACGGCATATCAGACTGCGCTTCGCAAAACGGGATATGTCAGGCTGAATACAAATCAGCCAGGGCAGCCAAAGAGCTTTAATGGCCGGTTATGGCGTATTTTTTCAACTTATATTGCAGCAAACTCTTTGAAATACCAAGATATTCTGCAGCCTTAACCTGAACAAGCTCTGCACGCACCAAAGCTCGACGGATGAGAGCTGCTTCAATTTTTTCCAGCGTATCGGCCAGATCCAGCTGCACGGGCAAAAGGTCAACGGCACTCTTGAACTGCGATTCTTCATCGCGGATCTCGGCTGGCAGATTGTCCACATTGATGACCGTGCCCGGCACCAGCACAAGACAGCTTTCAACCACATTTTCCAGCTGCCGAATATTGCCCGGCCATTCATAGCCCGTCAGGTAGTTGAGGGCTTCAGTAGTGAAGGTTTTGGCAGACATTGTGTTGTCGGCACATACCTTTTCCACAAAATGGGCCACCAGCAGGGGGATGTCTTCACGACGCTCACGCAGGGGCGGCAGGGGAACCTGAACCACATTGAGCCTGTAGTACAGGTCATCGCGAAACGTTCCCTTCTCCACCATTGCGGCAAGATCTTTGTTTGTGGCGGCCACCACGCGGATGTCGACCTCGATTTCTTCACCGCCGCCCACGCGTTCAAAGCGCCTTTCCTGAAGCACGCGCAACAGCTTGACCTGAAGGTCGGGCGTAAGTTCCGCTATTTCATCCAGAAAAAGCGTGCCGCCGTCGGCCTGCTCAAAGCGGCCCCGGCGCATGGCCACGGCTCCGGTAAAGGAGCCCTTTTCGTGGCCGAAAAGTTCGCTCTCAAGCACGCCAGGGTTGAGCGCCATGCAGTTAACGGACACAAAGGGTTTGTCTTTACGGGGGCTTGTATAGTGGATGGCCCGTGCCACCAGTTCCTTGCCCGTACCGGATTCACCGGTAATAAGCACTGTGGAACGGCTAGGTGCGGCCCGTTCGACCATCACAAGCACATCGCGTATGGCGCGGCTGCGCCCCACGATTTTGTGTACGCCGTAGCGGTCTTCCATAACTTCCTGAAGCAGACGGTACTGGCGGTGGGCGCGGGCCAGTTCTACGGCGTTATGGATGGAGAGCAAAAGCTCGTCGTTGGAAAATGGTTTGGTGATATAATCAAAAGCGCCGTATTTCATAACATCCACAGCGCTTTCAATGGAGCCGAAGGCCGTCATGATAAGCACCGGAATGTAGGGCCAGCTTTTCTTTACTCTTTCAAGCACCTGACGCCCGGACACCTTGGGCATCTTCATGTCCGTAACCACCACATCCACTTCGCTTTCTTCAAGAAAAGCCAGGGCGGTTTCCGGGTCACTGATGGCGGTGACAGAATAGCCTTCGTCTTCCAGCAAGGTTTGCAGAACCAACAGATAGTTTTTTTCGTCGTCAATAACCAGAATATGCGCTTTTTCACTCATAAGACTATTCCTGTGCCCCGGTATGGGCCTCGGGCAGTAGCACCCGTACAAGAGCGCCGCCGTCCGGACCGTTTTCCAGCTGGATCACGCCGCCGTGGCTGGCAATGATGGACTGTACAATAGGCAGACCAAGGCCCGTGCCCCCGTCTTTGGTTGTAAAGAAGGGGTCCAGCAGATTGCCCACAATGGCGGCGTCAAAGCCGGGACCGGAATCGAGAAATTCCAGCCTTACATGGCCCTCGCCGTCGTGGTCGCCGCTGATGCGCAGGATACCCGGCCCGTCCATTGCCTGTTGTCCGTTAACAAGGATATTGTAAAAAGCGCGGTACAGCAAATCCTTGTCGCCCCGAATGAAAAGACCTTCCATTGGCTGCCGCTCCACAGCAACGTCACGGCGGGCCATGTCGCCTTCAAGAAAAGCCAGAACCTGATCCAGCACAAGGCTTACATCAACCAGATCCTGCTTGGGCTGACGGGGGCGGGCATAGTCCAGAAAATCGTTCACTGTCTGCGAGAGCCGTACCGATTCATCAAAAATAGCGCCCAGTATGCGGCGTGTGCCAGCGTCTGCCTGATCTGTACGGCGTTGCAGCAATTCGGCGCTGGAGCGGATAATGCCCAGGGGATTCCGAATCTCGTGGGCAATACTGGCTACAACGCGCCCCATGCTCACAAAGCGTTCATTACTGTGCAATTGCTTTTCAAGCTGCCGGTTTTTCTGCATGCGTTCGGCAAGCACACGCTCCGAACGGTGGATAAGCATAATCAGCAGGCCAAAAAGAACCACCGACGACATGAGACACATGACCACAATGATGCCCTGAAATGTCAGCACCTGCTCATAGTCGCCCGTAATGTCCTGCGTCAGCTCCAAAGCCCCCATAATGGGAGCCTCTTGACCCGGCTGCAACGGTTCGCCCTTCAACGGATAAAGAACACGCAAAACAAACGTGCCCTCCTCCAGCGGCAATCTGAAAGGGGCCTGCCATGCCGGAATAGTTGAAATAATTTCAGATTTTAGGGCAGTACCCTGCAAAACCTCATCCAGATTGGCAGGCGAAAGCCCTGCCCGGCCCACCTCTTCTTTACGCGTGGAATAGGCCACAAGGCGCGAAAAATCATAAATGCGCAACCGCTCTACCGGCAGCCCCTGAATGACAGACTGCACAACCTGCTCAAGCCGCTCGTACTGGGCTGGCTGGCGCAAGGCTATACGCCCGTAGCCCATAAGCGTTGGCAAGGCGAAGCGCCGGAATATCTGACTGTTGAGGTTTTCCACCAGCAAGCGGGCAAAGCCCTCTTGCCGCGTCAACAGGGTTTCACGAGCCGAGTTTGAAATAAAGAAAGAAAGCCCCAGGCTGGTGAGCAAAATGACGACCAGTGAAAGCCAGGAAAGAGGACGGGCATAGCTCAGCGGCAGCCCACCCTCGGCATCGCCTTTTGATCCGGTGGCAGGCCCGCCCTGATTGCTCGGGCTCCAGTCCTGTACTCCGCCAGCGTATGGTCCCGGTACATTGTCCTCGGATTGTGGACCGCCGTGCGGATTGTGGGAGCCAGCGCCTTGATCCTGAGCTGACGCTCCCCGCTTTCTTCTGAAAAACATCTGTCTTCCTTAAAATGCCTGCTCTTGCAAGGGCACGGCCATAAAATTATCCAGATCCGCATGTTCTGTCACATAGCCCGGCGCGCCAAGGCGCGCATTGGCCAAACGCTTGCCCAGCTCCACAGCGGGCTGGTCCAGGGGGTTCACCCCCATAAGCCAGCCTGTGAACAGGGTTGCGGCTTCCAGCAACAGCATGAAGGCTCCCGCGGCATTGGGCCCGGTTCCGTCCATATCCATATGCACCAGAGGCACTTCGTTCATGCAAAGGGCCATGCGCGTCCCAAGGGCTTCGGCCTCAAGCAGCGAGCCCAGGGGCTTGCCCCGCAGCCATGCCCATTCCTGCGGCAAGTCCTGACCAAAGACGCGGCCTTCGGCCTGCCCGCGACTGGTAAGGAAGATGCAGCCCTTGTTGCGCGGGCCGCTCAAAAACATCTGATTTACGGAATGCTGATCTGTAACGCCCGTGGCGGCCACAGGCAGAATGCCCAATCCGTCCTTGCCGAGACTTTCCGCCCACAGTTGCGCAAACCACGGCCCAAGGGCCGCCCATTGCGGCACATAGCAGAACAGGATGAGCTCGCTGTACTCTTGCAGCTCCAGCGCCCTGGCCCAGCAGGCAAGCGCGTAGGAAGGATGGCTGCCCAAGGAGCGCGGCGCTTCCAGCAGGGGCCGGGCCACCTCGGCTGCGCCGTCCAGCAAGGCACGCCAGTCAACACCCAAAAATCCTGCGGGCAAAAGCCCCACGGCAGAGAGCACCGAATAGCGCCCGCCCAGATGGTCTGGAACTTCAAGCGAAGCCAGGCCGTGCGACGTGGCCTCCTGACGCAGGTAGCCGGACACAGCATCGGTGACCACCACCATATGCTCGCGCCAGCCTTCGCCCAAATCGGCCTGAAGCCACTGCCGCACCAGAAAATACTGCGCCAGTGTCTCGATCGTTCCACCCGACTTGCTGATGCAGACCACTGAAGTATCCGCCGCATCAAGCCCAGCCAGCAGGGCTTCAAATTCTTCCGCGCATACGTTGTCGGCTATCCACAGGCACGGCCCGTCATGTCCCGGCCTGTCCTGCCCCGGCGCAAAGGCTCTTTGTATGGCACGCGCGCCCAGAGCGGACCCTCCTATACCCAATACAAGCATATGCTTGCGGGTCCGCACTTTTTCCAGAATCGGAGGCAGATCTTTTTCCAGCGTTGCGCGGTACGGCATGGACAGAAAGGGCAAAATGCCCTGCGCCAGCTCTCGTTCAAGCCGAGCGCCCATCTCCGCGGCTCTGGCCTGAAGGGGAGCGCCATCCGCCGCGTTCAACCTGTGACTATAGGCTCTGGACCATTCAAGATAATGAGGCATGGGCTTCTCCTTTATGCCTTGCCGTGTTCATGACGGTGCAAGGCTTGAAGCAGTCTCAAAATGAAATTGTTCTGGCGGCTGTGCGAACAGCCCGCCACCATGAAGCCCTATAACACAGATGCAGCCGTTAGCCCAAGAAATCGCCTGACCGTTACTGGCGCTGAAAACCGGAAGCATACCTGTGCATCTGTGCGGCCAGATATTGTGGCGAGCGTCTTCAACATTTTAAACAACACCCTTGAATTCAAGCCGAGCGCCTCCAGCGGCCATGTATGTTGCTGGAGGCGCTGCAAGTGCGTCATTAGAGCAGGCTCAGAGGCTTGGGCGCAAAAAAACGGCGGCGTACCAGCTTGTACGTTTGTGGCCGCACACCAAAACGGTAGCGCCACAACACGCAGACCTCGCGTGCCGCGCAGGCCCGTACCTCGCCCCTGTCGCCAGCGCAGAGCATGCACTGCCTGCGTATGGCGCGCAAAGCCTGACGCCCTGCCTGGTCTTCAGGTACGGGGCAAGGCTCGTCAGGCAAGGAGGCAAGACGCCAGTCCCAAAGCGGGCAATGTCTGTCGGTACAAGCGCGCACGGCTTTGCCCGACGCCCCCTGGCATTCAAGGCAAAACTGGCGAATGGCAGTCAGCGGGCCGCTTTTGCCTGTTCCTCGCGCCGCCGTTTCTGTGCTGCGCGGACTCAAGCGTTTCCGGCTCCACAACATTTTTTATGCTTCTTGCCGCTGCCGCAAGGGCAGGGATCATTACGCCCCACCTTGGCTTCCGGCCTGCGGTAGGCTTCTGGCCGCAAGGCCACGCCGTCCACATAGTAAATCTTGTCTTCGTCACGGGTGAAAAAACTGCGCTCGCCCAACTGCCGTGGAATGCCTTCCATTTCGTAATAGGCGTGAAACTCCACCACATCAAAAAGCTCGCCGTTCTGCCCGGCGGGCACATTGTCTTCTGTCCGCTCCACATCAAGACGCAGCCACTGAACATCCCTGGCCTGTTCGGTCAGCTTTTCCACCGAGATGTCATCACGGTAGTCGGGATGGGTACTGTCCACAAGCCATTGATAACGGCCCAGCACATAGGCTGAATAGCGTGAACGCATAAGAGTTTCGGCATTATCGGGCCAGACCGCGCCGTCCATATAGGGGCCACAGCATTGGGCCAAAGTACGCCCGCTGCCGCAAGGACACTGTTGTAGCATGAAATCCACCTTGGTTTTGCGCCCTCAAGGGGCATATAACCCGCGAATATTAACGCATGGCCGCACGGGCGGCAAGAGCGGGAAAAGGCAGATTGCCGGATATTACTGGCTTCAGCGTGGGGCTGTAACAGGCCGTAAAACCTTAAAATCCGCCCTGGCGGCGCTCCCTGAGAAGCAACCAGCCAAAGGCGGACAATAGGTGGATATTTTAAATGCGGCATGCACAAAGGCGCGTATGTGCATGCCGCTCAACGCCGGTTGGCTCAGCTTGCGGGGGCCGGAGGAGACTGCGAACACGGAGGTCGCAGGCAGACAAGGCAGCCGGGCCGCACGGCGAAAGAAATTTCGTCCTGAGTGTAACCAGACTCTTTTTGGGCCCGGTCGTGATCGGATATGAACAGTTGCAGCGATCCCTTGGCTGCCGTGCCCGCCCGTGCATGGGCCAAAACACTGCCTTCGGTTGTGATGACCGCGCAAACCGTGCCTTCATATGGAGGACGCGAACCATAAAGAAGGCACCAGAGGCGCAACCCGTCTTTTTCTTGCTGCACGCGTACTATTTCGCCACACCCAAGGCGCACCAGCGTGCGTATAATCATGCTGCCATGACGGTAAACACCCACGCCCACCAGCAGCGCCAGCCCTACAAAGCCGACCGCCAAAGCAAAGGGATTAAATCCCGTAAGGCGATGGGTAAACGAAGTGGAATGCGTGCGCATGTCAACGGCATCGGCGCGCACGATCACGGTATAGTTTTGAAATGTACTGGCCGCAGCGCCCCTGAAAGCCACGCGCATATGGTATTCACCGGGTTCGGCTTCACTTTGGGCGGCAACAATGCCGCGCCACATGCCGTTGCCAAACCAGTAGCCAGCAAAAAAACCTTCCAGCGTAAAAGACAGGGGCGCGTTTGCGGGCGCAAAGCTCACCTCAATATCTCTTGTTACTGGATTTTTTATGGTCAGCGG
Organism: Desulfovibrio intestinalis; assembly: GCF_014202345.1. Lineage (NCBI taxonomy): Bacteria > Pseudomonadati > Thermodesulfobacteriota > Desulfovibrionia > Desulfovibrionales > Desulfovibrionaceae > Desulfovibrio > Desulfovibrio intestinalis. The sequence continues at coordinate 51,970 of NZ_JACHGO010000002.1, read as the reverse complement.
CCCCGACAGAGCCGCAGATTTTTCCGGCAGAAGCTCAAGAACCGTGGCCCCCGAACGCATAAGCCCTTGCAGGCCGTCAACCAGGCACAGCAAGGCTATCGCCAGCAGCACGGCGCATACCATACCAAGTTTACGCTGACGCTGACGGATTTCCTGACAGGCATCCCAGGTGTCGTCATCAAGAACTGTCTGCATGGGCAAGTTACATCCTCTGACAGGGTGAGCGGCAATCATGAGCGTTGAGCCATCAAAGAACTGGGGGAAGATTCAAGCACACGCCAGCTGACAAGGCTGAGTCCTTCGCGCGGCAATTGAACCATACTTTGCCCTTCAGCGGGAAAGCGCCGGCGAACCTGCCGCGTCAACCAGAAGGCTGCGGCCCATACAGAGACGGTAATGCCGAAAAACCAGGCGCAGAAAACCAGTTCGGCAGAGTTGACACTGCGCGCCGACTGGTACATGGCCGCAAAAACTGCTGCCACCATGAGCATGTTGGCTGTTATGCGAATGCAACTGATATAGAGGTGTTGCTTGTAGCTGTTCATGCTGCTCTCCGGAGACTTTCGCCGGGGCGGGTTTTACCCGCCCCGGAATTGATGCCGTATAAACCTTACTTGCTGAATATATTGGTCTTGCTCACGTTCATGATGCGTATTGCCTGATCCTTGTCGCTATTGCGGAAGGCTACGCGCATTTCATTGCCAGCCGTCCAGGCATAGGGGGGCAGATCAATCTCGCTGGCAGGCACCTTGAAGGTTATCAGGGAACTCAGGCGGCCGGAGTACACCGTAACGGTCTGCTGTTCCTTGTCGATGATGGGGAATGTCTTGCCAGCAACCTTGGGATGCCTGGGCCGGATGTTCTTTTCCACGTCAACGAACTGAACGGGAATTTCGCGAACTGCCTTGGCGTCGAGGTCGTATATGAGCACCGTATTTTTAGCCAGGTCAATCATGAGGCGGCCGCCCACTTCAGGCGCGGGCCCCATTTCGCCAGGCACGGTAGGAAGCTTATATGTATGTGTTCCGCCACTATAATGGGGGTTGAACTGATCGTGGGTGACGTCAACCACGATGGTCAGTGTTTTGGCTTCGGGATTATAGGCTACGCAACGGCCCTGTTCTACTCCGCCTTCAAAGTTGCAGGCAGTGAGAAAGGTGGCGAGTCCAAGTACCAGGGTAAGCAGCAAACTACGAATCTTCATGGCTGTGTTCCTCCTAGCTGTTCGCTGCACGCATCTTCTTGGCGGCCAATTCCGCCTTGGCACCCTGGACCATCTTCACCGCGATGTAGATGGAAATGGCGCTAACGAAGCCAAGCACTTCAACAGTGGCCATAGGGCCAAGCAACCAGCCCCAGGACGGGAATTCGGCTTCAAGAAGCTTGAGAATAACCGACATAAGGCAACCAAGAACAGCCAGACCGAACACAAAGCGGATGCCGTAACCCTTGACGTACTTGGTCGCTACCACGCCTATCTGCGCGCCAACAGCGGCGCCAGCGAGCATGATGAGCGCGGCCAGGAGTTCCACGCGACCCTTGTATGCGTAGGACGCTGTACCGTACAGGCCGGAGATGGCGACTTCAAAGAGGTCCGTGCCCACTGCCAGATGGGTGGGGCAGCCCACAAGATAGACCAGAGCGGGCATACGGATGAGGCCACCGCCGATGCCGAGGATACCGGCCAACCAGCCCGTGAAAAGGCTAACGGTGATGGGCAGCCATGCCGAGCAGGTGATATTGGCATGCTTGTAATGGATAACAGGGGGAATCCTGATGGCTTGAAGGCGTGAAGCCCAGTCAATTCCAACGGCGCTAGCGTCAAGTTCCTTGTGTTGGGCCTTGGCTTCGCGTTCCTTGCGGCGGCGCACTGCGGCATCGTGAAAGACGAGCCATGCGATCGACATGAGCAGTACGACGTAGAGCCAGCGTACGACCTTGTCGACGGAGCCGATGCGCTCAAGCCACATGACCATCTGCGCGCCAATTTCAACGCCGATGACCGTACCAACGAGCATGGTGATGCCCAGCATGTAGTCAACGTTGCCAAACTTGCCGTGCCTCATGGTTGAAATAAGTGATTTACCTGCCATCTGCGCCACGTCGGTGCCGATGGCGAATGCCATAGGAAAGCCCAGAATATTCAGACCGGGGGTCACCATCCATGCGCCGCCCAGACCAAAGAAGCCGCCGATAATACCCACGCCGAATCCAAGAATGATCAATCCCGGCCAAAAAATATTAACGCCGGAAATGGGCATCAAAATATACAGCCATTCCATACTGTGCCCCCTTACTTTTCGGCCAGTTCGCGGTTCTTGAGGTCAATGCCGATATGCGTCATGACGATGTCAGCCAGCCAGCCAAGAATACAACCCACTATGGGGATGATGAGCATGGTCAGGATGGCGAAAAACAGATGGCTTTCATTGTACATTTCGGCCCACCAGTACAAGATGCCGTCCAGCTTGCGCGTGTCGGCCACAATGACCACCGCCGAAGCCTTGCCGCCAGCTGCCAGGGCCAGTCCGGGCATGGCAGCGAGCATGAGCGCGCAGCCTGCCAGCCAGGTCATGAGCTTGCGCATCTTTTTCATAAACTCCTCCACTCTGTTTGAGTTCCCTATCTGGACTCTCTTCGGCGGTTCCCACACCGGGCCCACACCGACTGTCACGCAGTGAATGTGAAAAAGATAGCAATCACTGTGCCATTGCATGATATTTGCCGAATTTTGCCGTTTTTTCTCCAAGTTTGCGCGAAATATCTTGCCTGATTTTCGCAATGCCCCTATAGTCGACTCAAAGATTGCGCTTTTTTGCGCAACCGTAGAGGGGGTCTCAAATGCGCTTCTACAGAACGCTTCCCGGTGGGAGCACCTTGGACATTACCTCGTTTTTCATGAACAGGAGCCTTGTCAGCCGCATGCTCATGCTGGGGATCCCCCTGCTGACCGTCGTGCTGCTTCTCATCTTTGTTGCCACTGGCAGCAGCATTGAGCACATCGTCAATCGTGCAATAGCGCGCAACGCGCAACTTCAGGCTCAGGGCATGAGGCTGGCTCTTGAGCAGGCCCTGGCAGAAACGCGCAACCAACTGCTTATTCTGGCCGCCGGGTCTATGGACCCGGAGGACATGAAGCACAGAATGGAGTTTCGCGCCAAGGCCAACGGGCTGCACTACCGTGAAGTGGCGTACGTCGGTTTGGCCCCCGAAAACCGCTACCTTTTACTCAGTCATGACAGCCAGATCATCAATGTGCCCATGCATGTTGCCCTGGACAGCCCTTCAAGCCCTTTCCACAATCTGGGCGGCGAACAGAAGCCGGGCTATGTCAATGTGGGCCAGCCTATGGAAGCCGTGTACTCGATGGTGCCGGTCAACAAATCCCTTCAAAGTCTGTCTCTGCACGTCTTGCGATTTTTTACGGCCGTGCATGACAGGGAAGGCAATTTTACTGGCTACCTTCTTTTATCTCTGGACATGAAAGACCTGCGGGACATCGTGTCGCGCTATTCGTCTCCCGACGCCCCCATTGCCGCATCTGGCGCGGATACCCGTGTGCGCAGCCTGTTTTTCGACAGGGAAGGCTGGATGCTTTTTCAGTCAGAAACGCCCGATGCGGCCCTGGCTGGAAAAAGCCTGGGCAATGATGCCGTGCGCGCGGGATTCTGGGGGGATTATGGCCGCCCGGGATTCAGCATGGCCTTCCGCCCCAGCCCCGAGCACATAAACTACTGGAGCATGGTTGCCGATGTGCAGGCAGGGCAAGCCAACCAGCTGCCCATGACTGAAAGCAGTACGGTGTGGAGCAACGGGCAAATGCGGGTCGAAAGGGTGAGCTATGTGCCCGTGAGCTTCAAACCCGGCGCGGGCGGCGAACCAGTGGTTCTTGGCGGCCTTGCCGTACTGGACACCAGCTTCACCACCACCCGCACCGGCATGCAGGTTATGGGCATATACACCGTCAGTTTTCTGGGGGGCATGATTCTTTTGGCCTTAAGTTTGTGGTGGCTGGCGCACCAGATGGGCAAGTCGCTCAATATGCTGGGCCGCGCACTGCACAAGCGCAATATCACCGGAGGCTCCGACGACCTTGATCTGCCGCCCATGCCCAAGGAGCTGGAAGGGGTAAAATTCGACATCAACACCCTGCTGGGCCGTTTGCGGCAGGCAAAAATTCAGCGCCGCAGCCACGAAGCCCTCCAAGACGCTCAGTGGCAGCGCGAACCTGTGCCAGACCTGCCCCATCCCGAAGACCTGCCTGCCAGCGGACTGGTGGGTACGTCCTCAGCCATGCAGACCCTCTGCGACCAGGTGCGCAAAGCCTCTCAAGTCCTGGCCGACGTCCTCATCATTGGCGAAACTGGCACTGGCAAAGAGCTGGTATCCGAGGCCATACACCGCCTGAGCGCCCGCAGTTCCGGCCCCTTCATAACCATCAACTGCGGCGCCCTTGATGAAAACCTGCTTATGGACACCCTGTTCGGCCATGTGAAAGGAGCGTTCACCGAAGCCCGGCAGGCCCGCAAAGGCGCGTTTCTTGCTGCTGAAGGCGGCACCCTTATGCTGGACGAAGTGGGCAACGCAGCGCCCAAGGTGCAGCAGGCGCTGCTGCGCGCCTTGTCCACCCGGCGCATCAGACCATTGGGCAGCGATCAGGAAGTTCCCTTTGATACGCGTATCGTGGCTGCCACTAACGCCTCCCTGCTGGAAGACGCCCGCGAGGGTTCCTTTCGCGAAGATCTTTATTACCGCCTTGCGGTGATTACCATCCACACGCCGCCGCTGCGGGAAAGAAAGACCGACATTCCTTCTCTTACCGTATACTTTCTGACAGAAGCCGTGAAAGCCAGAGCCAAGGCTGAAGAAGTGGGCGCAGAGGTTGAAACGGATGTGGAAAATCCAAATTCTGCGCAAAATGCGCCTTCAAGAGCAGCCAAGGGTTTTAAAGCGTCCAGTACAATGCAAATGCCCCAGATCAGCCGGGGGGCTCTGGCCAAACTTATGGCCTATGCATGGCCGGGAAATGTGCGCGAACTGAAAAACACGCTTACCCGCGCGCTGACGTTTTGCGAAGAAAACATTCTTTATGCCGAAAATATTCAGCTGGGCCCGGTGGCTTCCAATGGGGCCAGCGAGGATGCGTCAAAACAGCAAACGCAAGGCAATGAATCCACGGCACAGGAAGGACGCGAAAAGGCAACAGGCAAAGCCAGCGCCGATATGCAGGATTCCAAAGCAGACGCGGCAGCCAGCAGCCGTGCTGAGAAAAAGAACGGCGCACGGCCAGAAACTGAAGATAATACCCAAAGAACGCCCACTTCCGGGAAAAATCAGGCTGCCAGCGCATTTTCCGCAGCCTCCCCTCCCGGGCAGGAAGCCTCGTCCCTAACGGACGCTGATGCAGCGGCCTCAAGCACCACCACATCTGACAATCCGTCACGGCAGGTACCGCTTTACGCCCCTGGCTCCGATCAGGAATCCGGGCTGGAACCTCGGCATGTATCTGGGCATGTATCTGGGCTGGAACCAGGGTTTGAATCTGGGCAAACCCGCGCGCCTGCGGCATTCACTGGGGCTGCTTCAGAAGCCGCCGCCTCTACGGCCAATGGCAATGGCGGCAGTAGCACGGTGAATGCAGACACTGTTCGCCTCAATCACCGGCAGGCCGCCATGTGGCCCCGGCTTGAAGCTATGGGCAGCATAAGCCGTCAGGAATACCAGCAAATGCTTGGCAAAGATATTTCTATGCGTACTGCGCAATACGACTTGCAACTCTTTGTGCAGATGGGGCTTGTTCGCAAGGAGGGCCGCGGTCCGGCCCAGCGCTATGTGGTTGTGGCCGGCAGGGCTTTCTACAGGGGCTGATAAACGCGTAAAAACAGCATACAGGGGTGTTATTGTGGTCAGTAAGCTCAAAAAACTTTTTGGCCGTAAGCCGCGCATCTCACGCGAACAGGCCATGACCGCTTTCCACAGGCGCTATGCTTCATTCAAGGAACTTTTACAGGCCAATGCGGATTTGGCGGGCATTCTGGCAAACCTCAACGCCACCCAACAGGGCGAGCGCCATATGGAAACCAGCCAGGTGCGTAAGGAAGCCCGCAGAGCCATTTTTCGCTGTGACCGCATGGCGACAACGCTCAACGATATTTCCAGCCAGCGTCATGAAGGCTTGAACGCAGCTGTGCAAAGCATAGCCAAGCGCATCGAAAAAGAATTGGATCAGCGCGCCAGCGGCGACGTGCCCACGCTTACTCTCGACCTCAGAGAGGTGGACGCAAGCATGGCCTACAGTGTGGGCGGCAAGAACGCCAACCTGGGCGAACTGCGCAATATGCTGGACATGCCCGTACCGCGCGGTTTCGCCATCACCATCAAGGCCGGAAGCATTTTTCTTTTGCGCACGCCGGGGCTTTTCAAGAGCATGTACTCCCTGCTGCGTTCCTTGGATCCAGAAAAAACGGAAAGCATCAATACCGTCTCCCGGCAGGTGGAGCAGCTCATCTGCGACGCCCCTGTGCCTGTTGAAGTTGAAAAAGCCCTGCTCAAGGCGTGGGATCTGGCCTATGGCAACGACCCTCAAGTAGTGGTGGCCCTGCGCTCCAGCGCCATTGCCGAAGACGGCGTGCAGTCCTTTGCCGGGCAATACCGCAGTTTGCTCGGCGTTACCCGCAACGACCTGATAGCAGCCTTCAAAACCGTGGTGGCCAGTCTTTTTTCGCCGCGCGCGCTGGCTTACCGCGCCGGGCACGGCTACGCCCTTGACGCCACAGGCATGGGCCTGTGCTGTGTGGAAATGGTGCGCTCCCGCGCCGCAGGCGTGGCTTTTTCACGCCACCCGGTGGATCTGCGCTCCAACAGTATCGTCATCAATGGCTTGTGGGGCTTGGGCGAAATGGTTGTGGACGGTTCCGGCACACCCGACCAATGGCTTGTATCGCGCGCCACAGGCAAAATTACCAAGGCAGCCATTGCCCACAAGGCTGTGCGCCTGCGGCTGGTGCGCACCCAAACAGGAGTGGACAGCGAACTGACCCCCGTGCCGGAAGACCTGCAAGATGTGCCGTGCCTCAGTGACGAGCAGGTGCGCCAGCTTGCCAATATGGTCATGGAACTGGAACGCCACTACCAGTATCCGCAGGATATGGAATGGGCCGTGGACGAGGACGACCAGATCGTCCTGCTGCAAACGCGGCCAATGGGGCTGGACAGCATGGCCGAAGAAAAAACCGCGCCCATTCTGGGGCATCTGCGTCCCCTGCTCTCCGGCGCGGACGTGGCAGCCAGAGGCGTGGGCTGCGGGCCAGTGGTATTTGTGGGCGACGGCGAAGACATCACCCACTTTCCCGAAGGCGCGGTCATGCTTATGGACCACTCCTCACCCAGCGCCATGTCGGCCATGCGCCGCGCTTCTGCCATTATTGCCCAGACTGGCAGCCTCACCGGGCATATGGCCTCCATATGCCGTGAATTTGGCGTGCCGACGCTTATGAACATACCCGGCGTTACCGGAGTGCTCGCTCCGGGGCAGATTGTCACGGTAGACGCCCTGTTGGGCAGAATTTTTGACGGCGAAGTACCGGAACTGCTGGCCTTGCGGCTGACCCGCCCCCAGGCCAGAACAGACAGCCCGGCCCTTATGCTGTTACGGCGTGTGGCCCCCTATATTCTGCCCCTGCATCTGGTAGACCCCAGAGCCGACACCTTTACCCCTGAACACTGTACTTCCCTGCACGACGTCATGCGCTACGCCCACGAAATGAGCTATACGGAGATGTTCAAAATATCCGACAGTGTCACTGACAACAGCGCGGGCGTTGCCAGTGAGCTTGTCAGCTCCATTCCGCTGGATCTTCATATCATTGACCTTGGCGGCGGGCTGCGTAACCCGGAATCCCGCCGGGTTCACCCCGATGACGTCACAAGCGTGCCCTTTCGGAAAGTTCTAGACGGCATGCTCAACCCTGCAGTGCAGGCGCGGGGGCCGCGCCCGGTGAATATGCGCGGCTTTCTTTCAGTTATGGGTCAGAGCGTCATTGGCGGCAACCAGGAGGGCAGCTCACGCTTCGGGCAACGCAGCTATGCCATTATTTCAGACCGTTATCTCAATTTTTCATCTCGCGTTGGGTATCACTACGCCATTCTCGATACGTGGTGCGGCGACTCGCTGAGCAAAAACTACATACGCTTTGAATTTGCAGGCGGAGCCGCCAGTGATGCGCAACGAGTACGCCGGGTACGCTGCATTGGCCTTATACTCAAAGAACTCGGCTTTACCGTTGAACTCACGGGTGATAGGATACGAGCACGCTACCAGAAATATCCCAAGTCCGAGTTGTGTACCCGGCTGGATCAACTGGGGCGTCTGCTTATCATGACTCGCCAGATGGATATGCTTATGGTCAACGAGGCAGCTGTAGCAGCCTGTGCCGACAAGTTCCTCAAGGGCGAGTATCATTAGCCGCAGCTTCATCCGAAGCAGCCGTTGGCAGCATGTGATTGCAACGGCTGCGGCATAACGTTGTTGAGGCCCCATGCCGTCCGTTGCCGCTTCACCTGTTGCACCCGTAGGCCGCCCTGCATCGCCAGAGCCGCCGCAAACACTTCTCAGTCGTGATTTTATTTTGCTGTTTTGCATGACAATGTTCTGCAACAGCTTTATTGCAGTGTTCTACTGCTTCGAGCAGTGGCTGGAGACAATGACCATCAGCCCCAACTGGCGCGGCGTGTTGTTGTCTTCGATGTTTGCTATGGTTCTGCTGTTTCGTCCTCTGGCCAGCGTGTATCTGCTGCGACGCGGAAAACTGCTGGCAATGGCTATATCCATTGTCATTTCAAGCTGCGTCATGCTGGCATACACCTATGTGGGAGGCCCGCACGCTATCGGTCTGATATGGGTGTTGCGCATTGTGCAGGGCATTGCTCTGGCTGTTTTTTCAAGCTGCACAGTAGCGGTGCTGGTGAGCTGCATCCCCAAGGGGCAAAGCGCGCGCGGCTTCGCCATCTTTTCTCTCACCATGCTGCTGCCCTATTCCATCATTCCGGCTGCTGCAGAGCCCATACTGCCCCTGCTGGGCGGTGAAGCCGGGCTTTTCGCCATCTCGGCCCTGCTGGGTATACCTTCTCTGCTCATGCTCATTCCTTTGGCCCCCCGGCTGAGAACGCCGGAAATGCCCTCCGAAGATGGCGGAGGCCTGTCGCGACGTGCCTTGTGGCAATCCGTAAGCCATTCCGGCCTGTTCTTTGTGTATATGGCCTGCCTGACCTTCAGCATCATGACCATACTGGCCATTTTTTTCATCAAGGGCTTGTGTTCTGTCACGGGCGCGCACCCGGCATGGTTTTTCTCCATTTACACCCTGACCATCATTCTGGTGCGTCTTGCTGGCAGCAACAGGCTGGATACCCTGCCCAGATACCGGGTAACGCTTCTTTGCAGTCTGGTGCTGACCTTCTGCATGCTCGGGCTGGCCTGGGGGCCCCTGTGGGCCTTTGTGCCCCTTACATGCCTGTATGGTCTTGGCCTCGGCTTGCTCTATCCCCTGCTGGCCGCCGCTGTGTATGACCGCTCCACCCCAGACACACGCTCCATCAACTCCAACGTCATGATGGCAACATTTGACGCAAGCGGCATGCTGGCCCCCCTTATTGGCGGCATGGTGGTCGACGCGGGCTTTGGCTACAGGGGCGTATTTACGGCCACTGCCATTTCCGTAGGCCTGTGCGGCTGTTGCATGCTGGCCGACAGGCTCCGTATGTCCCTGCGTGAGCGCAAACAAAATGCAGAGCTGTAATCAGTATAGCCCAGCACTCAGCGTCATATCTTGCCCTATGACCTGAAGCATATGTCTTGAACTTTGAAAATATAATTCTCAAAGTTACCCTGCTTTAGGGACTGTTTCTAAATAAATAATTTTGCGCCAAGGGCAAGGAAAAAGGCCTTTTTTACGGAAGAAATGTACTCTCACGGTACATGACTGGTGTAAAAATGGCCTTTTGACGCAGACAGTTGGACAAAAGAGTTATTTAAAAACAGCCCCTAGCATAAACGCAGTTTTGGCTTGAGATACCCAGCACTGACGGAACCGTCAGACATGCCCGCCTTCAATCATTGTATTACATCAATGCTGTAGCCTTTCACACAACGGCACGGAACGCTTCGCAAATGAAGAGACCGTGCCGTTGTTGCATTCCTGCGTAAACTATATCACTATATTTAAGAAGGGATACCTCCTTCAACCCATACCCGCATTGCGCGGGCTTTATCCCCCCGCGATTCACGCCACATACATCCCGGCAAACTTCTGTCAAAGGAGATGATATGTCTTCTGTACAAAGCATCAGCGCCAGAGAATTACACGGTGTGGACCTGAAACAGGCCCTCATTGTGGATGTGCGCACTCCAATGGAATATTCTGAAAAGCGCCTTGCCTCTCCCACGGCTCTTGCCCCGGTGACGGAGCTTGACCCCCACGATACAGCCCTGCGCAGTGGCGCCCTTGAAGACACCCCCATTCTTGTCTTGTGCCGCAGCGGAGCACGCGCCAAAACCGCCGCCGCCAAATTTGCCGAATCGGGCTTCACCGATGTGCGCGTTATTGAGGGCGGCATCATTGCCTGCCAGGAAGAAGGTTTTGCCACGGTAGGCGAAGGCCAGCCCAAAACAGCCGCATCTTCGCCTTCGCTGGACCGTCAGGTACGGTTTGTGGCAGGCGCGCTCACACTGTTTTTCACCCTGCTGGGGCTTCTCGTCCATCCGGCGTTCTTCCTTGGTGCGCTGTTTGTTGGTGTGGGCCAGGTTTTTTCAGGCATCACCAACTGGTGCGGCATGGCGCTTCTGCTCATGCGCGCACCCTGGAACCAGAAGGGAGCCTCATGCGGTCTTGGCAAGGCCTGCTCCATCGACGCCAACAAGGGAGCAAGCAAAGGCGCTGGCAAAAGCCCCGGTGCAAGCTGCCAGTAGGCGGCCACACGGCTTTTTTTCCGACCCATCAAGCCCGGCATAAGACCAATGCCTGCAAGGTTATTCAAACGTTTCCGTCCCGGTAAAGCATAGCCGGGGTTCAAGGAGATTACTTATGGCTGCACCCAATGTGCGCGGATTTTTTGATCCCGTTACCGCTACCTGGACCTATGTGGTCTGGTCCGATACTGACAGCCTGAAACGCTGCGCTGTTATTGACAGCGTTCTCGACTACGACATGCCCTCAAGCCGCACCAGCACGGTTTCCGCCGATGCGATCATCAATTTTGTGAACCAGAAGCAATTGCAGGTCGAGTGGATTCTTGAAACCCACATCCACGCCGACCATGTCACAGCCGCCCGGTATCTCAAGGGAAAGCTGGGTGGCAAGATCGCCATCAGCAAGCACATTCTGGGCATCATCACCACCTGGGTTCCCATTTTCCAGACAGGCGACGACACCCCTGCGGACGGTTCGGACTTTGACTACCTTTTTGATAATGACGAAGAGTTCACCATTGGCGACCTCAAGGCCAGAATCATACACACTCCGGGTCATACCCCGGCTGACACCACATACATCATCGAAGAAACCGCCTTTGTGGGCGACACCATCTTTTTGCCAGACGTGGGCTCGGGCCGTTGCGACTTCCCCGGCGGCAGCGCCGAGGATTCTTACGACTCTTCACGCAAACTTTTTGCCCTGCCCGACCATTACCGTATATATGTGGGGCACGACTATCCGCCGGCAGGCACACGCGGCCCCCAGTGCATGGCTACCGTCAACGAGCAAAAATTCAAAAATGACCGGCTGCACATCGGCATTGATAAGAATACGTTCGTCTCCCGGCGCAAGGCCGACGACACTGGCAAGGCTGTACCCGCCCTGCTGCTGCCTTCCATCCAAGCCAACATGCGCACTGGCGACTTTGGCACGGCGGTCAACGGCACCCAGTACGTCAAACTGCCTGTAAACAAGCTGTAACTCTTTGGAGGCATCCTGTTTTACGGGAAGCCGGGCGTAGCCCAATGTGATTGATTTCCAAGGACGAATGCCATAGAATAGTAACTACATGCATTAGCTACAAATTGCCGCCAGTTCCAAATTGCTTTTCACGCGGCGGCATCTACACCAAGGAGCATTCATGCGTACACTTATTGTTGTTGCCTACCCCACTGAAACTCAGGCCAGCGAAGAACGCATCAAATTTTTAAAGATGCAGAAATCCTATCTTGTGGACCTTGAAGACGCCGTGGTGGTTACCCGCAAACAAGACGGCAAGGTCAAACTGCACCAGCTTTATAACCTTACGGCAACGGGTGCTCTGAGTGGCGGATTTTGGGGAGCGCTTATCGGCCTCATCTTCCTGAACCCGCTGCTGGGCCTTGTGGTAGGCGCGGGCGCGGGCGCTGTGGGCGGCTCGCTCAGCGATGTGGGCATCAATGACAATTTCATGAAACAGCTTGGCGAAAAGCTGAAACCCGGATCTTCTGCCCTGTTTGTGCTGGTGGATTCTGACATTACCGACAAGGTGCTGGCAGAATTGCGTGGTTCTGGCGGGGAAGTCATTCAGTCTTCACTGTCGCACGAAGATGAAGGCCGCCTTCAGGCTGCCCTCAGTGCTGCAACTGACAGCGCTGCAAAAGGTTAGCCCAAGGGCCGCGAATAGCGTAGCCCAAAAAACCGACGCTGTTTTTGCATCAGGACCTTTCCATTAACAATGGATTTTGCCCTGCGAAAATAGAACAGCCCTTTTTATGAGGAAACGTATGCCTGCATTGCCAGCGTACATGACCGGAGTAAAAAGGGCTGTTTGATTTTGCGCCAGCTGGCATGAACAGATCAAAAATCAGAAATCAAAGGGACCCCAGGGGCGGCTCCAAATAAATGATTTTGCGCAAGGGCAAGAAAAAAGGCCTTTTTGCGGAAGAAGTGTACTCTCACGGTACATGACTGGAGTAAAAACAGCCTGTTGACGCAGGCAATTGGACAAAAGAACTATTTAGAAGGAGCCCCTGGATCGGATGGCCCCTGGTTTCGCGCGATGCCGCGCGCAACAGGCTAAAGCCATAATATCGACGGGGGAAGAGGGCGCGCCCCCCCTTCCCCCGTTTTTCTGCGACGGCCCCCAAGTGCTGCTTAACGCGAGCCTCCGTGTTGGCCCTTGCGGAAGGCATGCCGACCGCAAGCGCATATCTGGACTGCCATAAGCAAGGTAGTACCAACGAACCGCAATGGCGATCATCACGCCATTGGCAAACTTTGTATAATCTCAGAAATTTTTCGCATTTGTATCACCATTACAAACAAGGTGCAAAAGAAATCCCGGTTAGCGGCCCATTGAAGACGACCCTTGCCCTGCGCTTCGTTCGGGCGCATAATTCGTAAGACAAAGGTTCGCCACGGCGGACGCGGAATTTATTTTCCCTGGCCGCATCGGCTGCGCCAGGAACAACATGAGAGTATACGGCGTTATGCCGTGTGGCAGGAGATAGCATGAATACCCTTTTTTCTCCCATCACCCTCGGCGAGCTGAAACTCGCCAACCGCATTGTCATTCCCCCAATGGATCAATATTCTGCGGATGAAGGACGTCCCACGCACTGGCACCACATGCACTACGGGCACTTGGCCGTTTCGGGTGCCGGGCTGCTTATAGTCGAAGCCACCGCAGTGGAACCGGAAGGCAGAATTTCTCCGCAAGACCTGGGCTTGTGGAGCGACGAGCATGAAGATCTGCACCGCCGCATGCTGGAAACCATAAGTACGTTTTCCTCCATTCCGATAGCTCTTCAGATAGGACATGCCGGACGTAAAGGCTCCACCAGCCGCCCGTGGGAAGGCCGCGGCCCTCTGGGCCAGCAGGACGGAGGCTGGTCCGTATGCGCTCCTTCCGCCCTGCCCTTTGACGCCGCTTCCCCCATGCCCACAGCCCTTGCCACAGCAGACATCGACCGTCTCACCGCATCGTTTGTCACTACCGCCCAGCGTGCCATGCGCGCCGGATATAAGGCCATTGAACTGCATGCGGCCCACGGCTACCTGATGCACGAATTTCTCTCTCCCCTGTCCAACAAGCGGGAAGACGAATACGGCGGAAGCCTTGAAAACAGAATGCGCTTCCCCCTGCGTGTCTTCGCGGCGGTGCGCAAAGCCCTGCCTGATAGCATTCCCGTGGGCATGCGCGTTTCCGGTACGGATTTCGCCCCCGGAGGATGGGATGTGGCTGAATGCGCCATCTTGGCGCAAGAGCTGGAAAAGGCGGGCGCAGCTTTCATTCACGTCTCTGGCGGCGGCTTGAGCCCCGACCAGCAGATCAACCTGGCTCCCGGGTATCAGGTATACCTTGCACAGACCATCAAGCAGGCCGTCACAAGCCTGCCTGTCATCGCGGTGGGTCTTATTACCGAACCGGAGCTGGCTTCGGGCATTATTGTTAGCGGTCAGGCCGATATGGTGGCCGTGGGCCGTGCCATTTTGTATGATCCGCGCTGGCCCTGGCACGCGGCAGCGACCCTTGGCGCATCCATTGCCGATGCTCCAAAGCAGTATCTGCGCTGCCAACCGCACAAACTGAAAAGCCTGTTCGTATAGCAGAGCAAATTGCAATAGCGACAAGGCGGGCTCGTAGGAGCCCGCCTTTATTTATTGGCTGTTGTCAGTCTGTGTTCCTTTTACGCCACTCCGATGCGGCGTTTCACAATCAACCTTGGTGAAAAGTCCGATATAAATGCCGCAGCGCGACGCACTGACTGGCCCCCTGCTCCTTCTGGCGCATTTCAATGCTGGAGGTGTCCCAAATCTCCTAAAATGCGCATTTGGCGTCAGTCTGCTAACATAATTTTGCTACGCCTTCGTTATGCCGCCTACTCACGCAGCCGGGAGCGTAATGAACACGAATTTTCTAGGGAAGCATTGATTAAAGAGCCTCCTGGAAACGCGCAGTTATTTTGTTTGGCAAGGCGCGATCTTTTTTTGAAGCAGGACTGGACTCTTTCGTCCTCGACTGTTTCAAAAAAAGTGAAGCAACGCAGCCAAACGGAATAAATCAGCGTTTCCCTGGGTCAAACGCCGCAAAGAATGCAGCAAGCTGTCCTGAAAATAAAAAGGGAAGCCTTACACAAGGCCTCCCTGAACGGACAATATTTAGCTGCACGTTGAAATACGCATAGCGCAAAAAATGGGCGCTTTTGCACCTAGCCCTTGGAACCGCGCTTGGAGGCCTTGAGCGGGTTGACCTTCTTGGCGGATACGGTTTCGCTCTGGATAAGGTGCTGGTTGTTGGACCAGAGATCTTCGGGGTTCAGGCCCAATGCGGTCAAGCGCGCGTTCACGTTCTGGCGAAGGGCGCTGTAGCGGTTCTGGTCAGCAAGATTTTTACCAACATAGTTGGATGTCGTCATGTACAGGCCAACACTGTCGATGGCCAGCAGAAAAGCTGTATTGTTTTCTTCAACGGTCTGAATGACCATTTCCTGGGTTGTGCCAAAACGGTTGAACATGCGGGATCTCCTTGTGGTAACGAACTGGTGCAAGGATAGTTCGTGTCGGGTATTTCGCTATCTTTATGAAAATGAATTTCATTGTCAACATAAATTATAAGCACGCTTAATGCGCCCTGCACAAGCATCCCTCACCATCAACCAGAATTGCCGCAAAAAAGGGATCGCCCCAGAAACAAGAAAACGCCCTTTTGTGAGAGGCGCGTACTCTTGAAGTGTTATCTCTTTGCTATGCTCTGCCGGCTGCGCAAGCACAACTGCCGGGCAAGGTGTGGCACAGCTTCTTGTGCCGCCAAGGCCGTAACAAGCATACTCTGAGGTATTGAGAATATATATTCTCAACATCAGCCAGCCCCTGTACCCGCCCGGAGAAAGAGTACTTATTGAGGCCGTGACTCAAAAACGCGAATAAAAATTATAAAACAATGCATAAATGAAATGATTCAAAGATTCTGAAAGCATTTGTGTATAAATACATGTCCCCAAATAGGAGAGCCAAGATTTGCGCGCCGTAACGAGGCGACTTCAAGCGAAAACTACTCTAGGGATACATAATATTGCTTTCAGAAAGCGGCTCTCTTTTGCGCAGTTGCAGCTTACGCCACACGCGGGAAAAATACATTCGCAATGGAATGTAATAAAGAATAAACCAGAAGACCATGCCAGGCTGATTGCCAAAAAGCGGCAGATTAAAAGGCAGCACCGGGCTCAGATCGCCAAACCGCAGATGCATCCAGGCAAAAATGATGGGGACAGGCCAAATTGACGCCACAAAAAGCGCCCCGCTCAGCGAAAAATGGTACCCAAAGGCTTCGTGTCCCTGCCGATTGACGGCCTTAAACGCTTCCTTGCCCTCAGAGGAAAGAGCCTGTTCGCTCAGTTTATGGTAGTGTTGCATCTGGTCCTGATATTTTTTCAGCCTTTTGGCGTGCAGCCTGTTGGCCAAACTCAGGGTCACAAGCCCCAGAAGCACCGCGATGAGCGCCAGACAGCCTGTGCCAAAAATATAGGCCACTTCCGGGTGAGGTATCACACGAAAAGGCAACACGAAAACAGGATCTAACCAGAGAAGAAATGTTTCCATAATAAGGGGCGGAAGCCGTAGCATCTTCCAGAGCTTGATGTTGGTTTAAAAGACCTGTCCAGTATAACGCAATGGCGCGGTGGAGACAATTCTCCGCCGCGCCATTATTTTTCCGGCTCGGGCCCAAGACTGCCGTTGTTTTATAAATCCCGAATCAAGCGGTTCGAACTGCCGCGTTACCAGCTTGGCGAGATTCGCATTTCAATGGCGGCCTTTAGTCCCAACAAGAGCATAGTAACTTTGAGAATGTACATCCTTAAAGTTCAAGACTTTTTGTTGTGGCGTTCAACAGCGCCATAAGCTGCGTTTACGCCGCAACGCCTGGCGTCTGATCACACAGCCGCCAGGGTTCAGAAAAAATGCACTACTAGCCAAACATCTTGATCTGGAAGAAGCCACGCAGCACATAGTCCGTACCCACATACAGGGCCAGTACGATGAAGAGCCGCTTCAGCCAGATTTCAGAGAAGAACCGCGAAGTGAAGGGTCCAATGATGGAGCCCACAGCGATGCCAAGAAGTTCGATGCTCACGAGGTTCCAGTCCACCAGAGCGCCGTGCAGCATAAGGGTGGTGATACCCGTGATCATGCTCACCAGAACGGCCAGAGCCGAGGTGCCCGCGGCCAGATACATCGGAAGCTGGGTCACGCTGGTGATGAAGGGCACCAGCAGGAAGCCGCCGCCCACGCCAAGGAAGGCCGCGATGCTGGCGATGACCACGCCGCCAAGGAAAGGCAGCAGCGGATTGAAGGAAAATTCAACGCCACAGAAGGTGAAGACGCAGCGGGTTATGCTGAAGGAAATGAGCTTCACGCCAGTGGGCAGTTTTTTGTCTGCGGTTTCGCACTTGGCAGAGGCTTCAAAAGCCTTGGCGGCTTCCTTGGCCTTGGATTTGGAACGCTGCCCGGCAGGCGAAGTTTCCCATATCAGGTACAGGCCAAGGGCCAGCACGAACATGCCGAAGTAGCCCTGGTAGGACGAGAAGTTCAGCTTGCCAGCAGTAAGGGAGACCGACAGGTACGCGCCAAGAATGGAGCCGAGACCAAGGGCAATACCCAGGGGCAGCACCAGACGCTTCATACGGTAGTAGCTGAAGGTACTGATGACGGCTGAAAGACCTGCGAGCATCTGGTTAGAGGCACGCACAGAGTCGGTAACAGCCTTGTTGAGGGGCGTTTTGCCAAACGACTTGGCATAGTTGCCAAGACCATGCACGCTCATGTGCCCCACGCCCGCCATAACACCGCCAAAAGCGCCAACGGTGGAGAAAATCCAGCCCACCCACAAGGCCCAGCCAAAGGCAAGAATCATGTTGATTTTTGGGCCGCCGGGTATACCCAGATAGCCAGTTTCGGCAGTGGAATTATAGGTTTCGGGCGCCACTTTGATCTGTTCGGCAATGGCCTTCCTCAGACCAGCAGGGGCCGTCTGCAGCTGGGCAGCAATGGCTGAATCGTCGCTGGCTTTGGCCTTGGGAGCTTCAGCAGCCGGAGCAGCAACCGATGTAGCGGCAGAATCAGCAGCCGGAGCCTGCCCTTCAGCGGCGAAGACCTGCCCCACAGTAAATAGCAACAGCAATACAACGCTGCCGCCAAGCATCCATTTGTTCCTCATAAAATCTCTCCTCCAAGTTTCATTATATACTACCAGATCATGTGTGCCTGACGGAACAGGCCTCACAGATGTGATATCTGGTCAGAAATCGTGGCGTAAAAAGTTAAACAATTCACATGAGATAATCAAAAAAAGCAGCACCTGCCACACAACCGCAAGCACTGTTGCAAGCCTGTTTCGCCGATTACAGCCAAGAAATGCAGGGATGCCTTTTTTAGTATCCTGTATAAACATACTTTTTGCAATACCAGGATTGTAAAAAAAGATATAACTTTCGGCCGATAATCTCTAATGAAATAGCCAGAATAACAAGCAAAAAAAACATCAATCTTTGTAACACATTTATATTATGCAGACATGGATACCATTTCACACAGCATGAGCGCACTGCCTGCTGGGCACTACCCTTGCTTAACTATACAATTAATCTGCTTAAATGATCATTTATTCGTCTTCTCAGTCTGCTTCATCAACTTGGCGCTTCAAAAGACAACTACATAATTTTAATGAAAAAAATCACTATAGTTTGTCCACGCATAATAGATATTTCTTCCATTAGCACGAAGAAAAACACTCGTAACCCTCTTTGTGGGGCACAAAGGGGCGGCAGCAACAAATAACGGGCAGCGCGGGCAATAACGTAAAAATGTCACTATATCCATCGCGCCTATCGAGGGCAGGCCCATTTTGGGCAGACTCACTTTGAACTGTGGGGCAGTTCAAATTTGTCGTTCGCCCGAAAATGTATTTTCCGAAAGAATCCATGTGGCGTATGGCGCGCGGTACTCTTATGTAGCGCTAGCGTAGCTAGCCTCGCAAAAATTTAATAAGCCAACCATGACCGCTTGTTATGCCCATATAATGTAAAAAGCCGCCAAATGGCGGCTTTTTACATTATACGCTCATATGTGGCTGCTTCGCCACATTATTCGCTTTCAGGTTTTTCCTTGGTGCTGGATTCAGCCTTTGCCTTGGCGGTGGCAGTTTTTTTAACGCGCGGGGTTCCCGTGCGCAGCACCCTGAACTTGGTAACCGAGGGCTTGCGGTGGATGGGTTGCTGCACCAGACATTTGGTGGGGCATTTTTCCACGCAGGCAGCACAATATACACACAGGAAAGGATCGTACACCCACTGCCCTGCCTTGGCATCAACAGTAATGGCGTCCGTAGGGCAAATTCTGGCGCAGGTGTTGCAGAATATGCACCGTTCAACATCGTTGGTGATTACGCCCCTGTAGGCCGGGAAGGGCTCACGCTCTTCAAGCGGATACAGCCGTGTAGCCGGTTTGCCCGACAGATTGCGCAACACATTTTTAAGCATGTACATGAGCTACCTCTCTGTGCAGGAAATGCACGGGTCTATGCTGAGCACGATGACCGGCACGTCGGGCAATTTGCAGCCCGGCAGCATGTGCAGCAGGGGCGGAACGTTGGCGAAGGTAGGCGTGCGAACACGCATGCGTTCCAGATGCTTTGTACCATTGGCACGAATATAATAGAACAGTTCACCACGCGGCTGTTCCACGCGGAAGATGGATTCGCCATCGGGATTGCCCGTCACCTTGACGGTAAGTTCGCTCTCCGGCAGGCGATTCAAGGCTTCGCGTATAAGGTCCATAGCGTGCAACACTTCATAAAAGCGCACCTTGGCCCGCGCGTAGCAGTCGCCATCGTGCTCCACCACAGGTATGAAGTTAAGGTCGCTATAAGCGGCATAGCCGTGCATGCGTTCGTCGATTTCCCATCCGCTGCCACGCAGGGTGGGGCCAGCCGCGCCCAGAAGGCGGGCATCGTCCTTGCTGAGATAACCTATGCCACGGGTACGTTCCTGTACGGTGTAGTCATCAAGCATGGTATTGGTGAGTTCACGCATGCCCTTTTGCAGCTCGTCCAAACGGCCAAGCATCCAGCGGATCTGTTCGGGCTCAAGGTCGCGGCGCACGCCGCCAACAACGTTGACGGACAGAATTACGCGGTTGCCAGCCGTAGCTTCACAGATGTCCATAACATTTTCGCGGATACGCCAGAACTGCTGGAACACGCTTTCAAAGCCAAAGGCATCGGCAAAGAGGCCCAGCCACAAAAGGTGTGAATGGATGCGGTGCAGTTCTGACCAGATTACCCGCAGAAACTGGGCACGCGGCGGCGCCGTGATGCCCATCATATCTTCAATGGCGTTGCAGTAGCAGTTGGCATGGATGCAGGAGCAGATGCCGCAGATACGCTCGACGATAAAAACCATCTGGTTATAGTCTTTGGTACGCACGAGGCTTTCCAGGCCACGATGCACAAAACCGAGCTGGGGTATGGCGCCCACAACGGTTTCGTCCTCCACCACAAACTTGATATGCAGCGGCTCAGGCAGCACGGGGTGCTGCGGCCCGAAAGGAATCACTGTGGTGCGGTTGCTCATGCCTGATCTCCTTTGGCGGGCTCTGCCTTGGCGTCATCCTTGGCAGCCGCGGCGGGACGCCGGACGGTGGTCATAGTAAAATACGGGGCGTGGGTCACTTCGCCCTCCAGATACATACCGCCCTGGTAGTCCAGCGGCAGGCCAGCGAAGCGCACTCCGAACTGGTCCTGTGTTTCATTTTCAATAAGCACTGCGCAAAAATAGATGGAACTGATGCTCGGGATGAGCACGTCCTTGTTCACATCCATACGCAGGTGCACCATCCCCTTGGCGTCCGTGGGCGACCATACGCACATTTCAGGATTGTGGCGCAGGTCGGACATGGTGAGGTTTTCGTCAAAGTGATAGAACAGTCGCAGGGTGTTCTCGTCAACGACCGTTTGCGACATGGTGACAAAACGGCATTTGGCGTTGGCCAGACGCTGCACTTCAGCAAGCAGCGTGTCGGGCGTCACGTCTTTGGCTTCAAAAAACATGGCTGTATCCTTTCCGGGCTAACCCGCGTTTTGCAGTGACTTGTCGTCCTCAGAAGCGGGCGCTTCTTCGTTCAGTGCGCCAGCGGGCGTTCCATCTTCGTCGCCGGGCATGAAGGTGGCCTCAGGCATGGGCCCCATGCCCATCTTGGCCTTCAACACGCCCAGGGCCTCCACCACGCCATCAATGATGGCTTCGGGTTTTGGCGGGCAGCCTGGCACAAAAACGTCAACGGGAATGATGTTATGCGCGCCGTTAAGCACATTATAGGTATCCTTGAAAACACCGCCGGAAAGGTTGCACGCGCCAAGAGAAACCACAGCCTTGGGTGACGGCATCTGGTCGTATATCTGCTTGAGCACGTGGCGGTTACGGTGGTTGACCGTGCCGGTCACCAGCAGAACGTCTGCATGTTTGGGGTTGCCCGCGTTGACTACGCCGAAACGCTCAACGTCGTATATGGGCGTGAGGCAGGCCAGCACTTCAATATCACAACCATTGCAGGAGCCGCAGTCGAAATGGACAATCCAGGGAGACTTCAGCCGGCTCCGCTTAATCATCTTGTCTACAAAACCCATATGCCTGCCTCCTTATGCCACATACAGCCATAAAAGATTAACCAGGGCCAATCCCATGCCGAGCAGCAAGGACCTCTTCTGCACCATCCACTGCCACGTGAGCCGGGCCGTGATGTTATCAATGAGTATTTCTGTAAACAGCGAAGCGATCACCAGAGTAGCCATGCCGATAACGCTGGTGTGCCAGAACATGGCGCAAAGACCGAGGATAAGTATAAGGTCAAGCCAGTGGGCCACTTCAATGATGCCCAGGAAGGGACCGGAATATTCGGTGTGCACGCCCTTGACCAGTTCCTGATGCCCGTGGTGGCTGGCTGAAATATCAAAGGGCGACTTGCGCAGCTTGATAGTCAGGGCGTAGCCGAGGGCCAGGAACAGCAACGGCATCTTGAGCAACAGCGGCTGATCCTGCGAAAACACGGCTTCAATGGAGAAAGAACCCGTGCACATGGCAAAACCGACAAAAACCAGAATAAGAATGGGCTCGTAGGCCAGCATGAGCAAAAGCTCGCGCTGGGCGCCTATGTTGCTGTAGGGCGAAGGCACGCACAGTGCGCCCACCACCTGAAAAACAGCGCCCACTGTGAGCACAAAGAACAGCAGTAACAGGTCGCCGCCCATAAAGAAAATAAGCAGGGCCAACGCTGACGAAATAAACGTCATATAGGCGCTGAAAACAAGCCAGGCGTTGGTAACATTGGCTTCTTTACCAAACAGCTTGAGTACATCGTAAAAAGGCTGAAGCAAGGGCGGGCCCAAGCGCGACTGCAGACGCGCAGTAAGGCGGCGATCCACCCCGGTGAGCAGCCCTCCCACAAAGGGCGACAAGATCAATCCGCCGACAGCACTGAGGATGGACAGCATCAGAGCAGACCTCCTACCAAAACGATGAGAAAGGCCGTGGAGATAATATCAATGGCCCTTGTGATGGTGCCTTCGCCAAAGTACTGGGTCAGATAGAAGTTGGACAGACGAGCGGGTTCAAAGGCATTCATGGGCCCCTTGAAACCTATCTGCCCTGCCTGCTCCTGCGTCAGACCAGAGAAGTACGGCTGGGCGTGCGCCCCGCTGGGCACCTTGCTGGACACCTTCCAGGCAATCCAGGCTCCCAGGCCAAGCAGAATAAAGAGCATGTAAATCCAGAAGTACCCTGCCCCGCCCGTAAGCGACGCGCCAGGTATGAACCCTTCAGCCTTGAGCCCAAAGCGGGCGTACACGCCTGAGACAGAAGGCTCAACAAAGGTTTCAAGCACCATCGGTGAAAAGAAGGAAAACACGATGGCAAGACCGCAGAGCGAACGCAGCGCGAACATGACCGTAGCCTTGGGATTTCCGTAGGACGGACGCTCATGCAGATTTGCCGAAGAAACGAGAATGCCCGCCCAACGTGCCCAGAACAACACCGTGAAGGCTGACCCAAGAGCAATGAAGAAGATAATGGGCGTCATAGCCTGAGTGGCGCGCGCAATGGCTTCAATGGCCATCCACTTTCCGATGAGCATGCCGAATGGCGGCAACATCATAGTGAAGATGCCGATGGCCGTAATAATGGCCGTGCGGGGCATCTTGCTATACAGGCCGCGCATATCCTCGATGTCGCGGGACCCGATGCGTTGCTCAATAGCCCCCACGCACATGAAAAGCAGGCCCTTGGAAACAGAGTGGTAAATGATGATGGTAGTGGCCGCCATCATGGATGCGGCGGTATTTATGCCCACGCAGGCGATAATCAGGCCCAGGTTGGCGATGGTGGAATAGGCCAGAATTTTTTTGGCATTACTCTGACTGACTGCCAGAATACAGGTTGCCACAAAGGTGAATGCCCCAAAAAGCGCCACAATTGTAGACATGGTGGTATCGGCAAAGGCCGGAGCCATGCGCAGCAAGAGATAGGTTCCTGCCTTGACCATTGTGGCGGAGTGCAACAGGGCCGAAACCGGCGTGGGGGCCACCATAGCGCCGCACAGCCAGCTTTCAAAGGGCACCTGAGCTGATTTGGTGAAGGCCGCCAGACAGAAGAACGCAAAGGGCAACAGCATGGCCGTGCTCTTTACATCCATAGCGGTCATCTTGTGCAGAACAACTTCCGTAGACAGGGTGCCAAGGCTCTTTTGAACAAAAAGCATGGCCGACACAAATGCAAGGCCGCCAAGAACGTTCATCCACAAGGCGCGGTATGCATTGGCATTGGCTTCTTGTGTCTGGTCATGACTGATAAGCAAATAGGAACAAAGGGTTGTTACTTCCCAGAAAAAAAACATCCACGAGAGGTTGTTGGAAAGCACAAGGCCGTTCATGGCCCCAAGGAAACAGAAAATTATAGCAAAAAAACGTGGCTTGCGCGACACCCGCAAATGCAGATGCTCTTCATGAATATCCATGTAGCCCAGGCCGTAGATGGTGATGAGTCCACCCACAACGGTAATGATGATAACCATGATAAGAGAAAGGCCATCAGGCGCGAAGGCCGTGATGTGCGCGGAACTGTCCGCCAGAACAAACTTCAGGTAGAGCAAACCTACCAACTGCAACGCCGTCATGCCCATGACTGTTCTGCTGCCCAGTTTCCAGCCCAGTCCCAGAATATAGAGCAGTAACAGCAGGTCAAGCAGACTGAACAAACTGTCCAGCGGCACGCCAAAGAATGTTTCAGCCTCCAGGCGAAATGTGCCGTGAGCGCCCATGATCACGGCTGCCAAAGCCATCACCGCAACCGCTGCAGGCACGAGAAGCTTGCGGGTACGGTCGAGCTGTGTGAAATAGATTACAAGCGCTACAATAAACGGCAACGCCACACAGCAAAAGACAAGTGTATTCATAATTTTTGCCCCACTACATTGTGAGTTGTGAAAATCTTCACCCTAAGAAAGTTCCTCACAACATAAAACTAATGTGTTTCCTCCTTCATTGCCAATGCATTCACCTTTTTCTAGAGTTAAACGAACTGACATTTTGCGTCAACAAGAAAGAAAAATTGTTTGTTCATTGTTTAAACAGTCGACGATTTTTTTTGCGGTGCCAAATGCTTTTCCATCAAATCTGACCATTTTCATCGGTTACAGAACCGCGCCGCCGCCCTGCCCTGCTCTTCTTTGTGTTGTTAAAACTGAAGCATGAGTTACAATTTCACAATCGTAATGATGCTATCTTTTGCATGTTCTGCATTGCCGCCTCACATTATCAAACAGCATACTGAATTCTTCACTTGCAGTGTTGCACTGAACAACACCAAACAGTTCTGCACAGTTCTGGACAAAATAAATACGCCGCCAGTCGAAACTGGCGGCGTTGATAGAACACAGTATTATTGTCTGATTTTTGTTTATTTTTTGCCAACCTGCCGTAGCCTGACCGCCTGCAAAAATCGCAAAGACTTGATCAGGCCATATGGTTTAACGCTTCGAGCCAAGGCGTGGCCAGCTATCTTTCAAACCAACGGGAATTCCCCTGTAAACAAAAAAGACGGCCCTTTTCTTGATGGAAGCGCACTGTTACGTGCGCGACCGGAAAGAAAAGGACCGTCTTGAAGTGTAACTGAAAAAACTTGGCTACAAACAGCTCCTAGCCGAGTTTTGTCGCGTCAATGACGTTATAGTCGAGCCCCAGCTGTTTGGCTGGCACGCCCAAAGCAAGACCCACCAGCTGCGAAAGATGCAGCACAGGCACGCGCGCTTTGGACTTGCTCAGTTCCTGGGCATTATCCTGATAGATATCAAGCTGCATCTGACAGAGGGGACAAGGCGTCACAATGCACGTTGCTCCGCCGTCAGACGCGTCGTTAACGATTTCGCTGGTCATATGCATGACAGATTTTTCTGCCGGGTACACGGCATGGAAACCGCAGCAGTCCAGCCTTTTGGCAAAGGGGACGGTCTGCGCCCCCACAGCGCTGACAACAGTCTCAAAGCTGGACGGATTGACGGAGCTTTCAAAGCCCAGGGCCGATTCTGGCCGCAGGCTGTGACACCCGTAGAAAGCCGCCACCTTGAGCCCGGTGAGGGGCTTGACGACTTTGGCTTTGAGCGCACCAGCGTTCTGTGCC
The DNA here is from genome assembly GCF_014202345.1 of Desulfovibrio intestinalis. Taxonomy (NCBI): domain Bacteria; kingdom Pseudomonadati; phylum Thermodesulfobacteriota; class Desulfovibrionia; order Desulfovibrionales; family Desulfovibrionaceae; genus Desulfovibrio; species Desulfovibrio intestinalis. Next base: position 26,295 of record NZ_JACHGO010000002.1, on the reverse strand, counting down.
AGCACCCAGAGCAGGCTGGTGACATCGCTGGTGCCTTTGTAGGCCATATTGCCCTTGGCAAGAAAGGTATTGATGCGGTCTTTCTGTCCGCCGTCCAGCTCTGCCTTGGCGCGGCGCAACATGAGCAGACAGGTGCTACATGATGTGAGCACGGGCAGTCCCATCTGTTCAGCCAGTGCCAGATTGCGCGCATTGGCCACCAGAGCGGCCACATGGTCCACATCCTGAGCCTGCGAAGCGCCGCAGCAGCTCCAGCCGGGAATTTCCTTGAGCGTAATGCCCAGTATGGGGGCCACGGCTTCAAGGGCCATCCTGGATTCCTTGGCGGCCTGAGTCAGCACGCAGCCGGGGAAAAAAGCATATTCGGTCTGCATACGGCTACTCCTTCGCAGCGGCGTGGGCCGCCTCAATCATCTTCACAAGAGCATCGTGCCCTTCAATGGTCTCGCCACCAAAGACTTCCAGGGGATCCATCTTGCCCTGACGCAGCAGGGTAATGGCCATGCCCGTACGGGCCAGGGTGCTGACGCCCTCGGTGCGCAACGCAAGCCGCACTTCGTTAAGCCGGCCAGAATCTTCCACCAGGTCTGTATAAAAGGCCTTGGCGTGGGCAGGTCCAACGCCGTCGGTCAGCCCCTTGGACATGACCAGGGCGCGCATGGCCGCGATGTCGTCAGCAGAGCTGATGCCCTTGGGGCAGCGGTTGGCGCATTCCTGACAGTGCACGCAGTTCCACAAACCGCCAGACACAGCGGGCTTGCCGTGAACCAGCGGATCCTTGGTGCGTGAGTCGTTGGCCACACGCCAGGCGTGGGTATACACAAAGGGTTCCATATAGTCCCGGTTGTCAGCCGTGAGCTTGTTGCACTCCGACGCGCAGCAACCACAGATGATGCAGTCCCACTGCTTCTTGATGCGGTCAAATTCCGCTTGCGTCTGGCGGCAGCCTTCCTTCTCGGAGAATTCGGATTTGGCCACCATGCCGGGATGGATCTTGCGCAGATTTTCCACCGCGGGCTCCCAGTCTACCACCAGGTCGGAGATGACCTTGAAGTTGGCCAGAGGCGATATGCGGAAGGTGTCTGAGCCATAGGTTTTGACAAGATCGTCCATCTTGGTGTCGCAGGCCAGAATCGCATGCCCGTTGACCCTCACGCCGCACGCGCCGCAGATGGCGCAACGGCAGGAGGCCGTGAAGTTCAACGTGGGGTCCTGAGTCTGCTTGATGAACAGCAGGGTATTGAGCACGGTCTTGCCCGCCATATCCTCGGGGGCAAGCGTGTAGCTCTGCTCGTAGTGTTTTTTACCGTCAAAGCGGTCAATAATTAGAGTAGCCATTAGTATTTCCGCTCCTCAGGCTTGAATTTGGTGATCTCCACATCTTTCCAGCCCATGTGCAGCTTGCCACCCTCGTCCATACTGACCATGCTGTGCTTGAGGAAGTTGGCATCGTCACGCTTCGGAAAGTCCTCGCGCGTGTGAGCGCCGCGGGATTCCTTGCGTTCCGTGGCGGCAAGGCAGGCAGCCTGGGCCAGTTGCAGCATATTCCCCAGTTCAACGTATTCCGTGAACGCCGTGTTGTAGACGGGGCTGGCGTTGGGCACGCGCAGGGCGTCATACCGTGAGCGCATTTCGGCCAGAGTGTCGTTCAGGGTTGCCAGTTTGGCCTGGGTGCGGAAAATACCCATATTATCCCAAAGCTGTGCGCCCATTTCTTCGCGGAGGGCGTACATCTGCTTGGCGTCTCCACCGCTGGTTACTTCCTTGAAACGGCTCTGCCACTGATCGGACAGATCGGCCAGGCGCTTGCCGGAACTCTGATCCGCCTGACTGGCATAGGCCGCAGCCCCATCCCCTGCGATTTTTCCGGTAACTACGGCATCAGCCAGGGAGTTTCCGCCCAGCCGGTTAGCGCCGTGAATGGATACGCAGGAAGCTTCGCCTGCGCTGAACAAGCCGGGCATGGGCGTGGACATGTCGTCAAACTTGCTCACGGCGATGCCGCCCATAGAATAATGGGCCGTGGGGCGGATAATCATGGGCTTATCCACCAGATCTATGTTTTCAAACAGCTTTCCGACGTGACGTATCTGCGGAAGATCGTTAACGATCTTGTTTCTGCCAAGATGCACGAGATCCAGCAGCACGTACGATTCCAGCCCCTGGCCGTACCCACGTCCTTCGCGGATTTCAGTTTCAATGGCGCGGGCTACAATGTCACGGGGGGCCAGTTCCATCTTGGCCGCCGCGTAATTTTTCATGAAGCGCTCGCCCTTGTTGTTGAGCAGGTAGCCGCCCTCGCCGCGCGCGGCCTCGGTAATGAGTACGCCGCCGTGTACCACGCCCGTGGGGTGGAACTGGATCATTTCCGGGTCTTTAAAGGGCACGCCCGCACGCAAAGCTGCGGCCACGCCGTCGCCAGTGGCAATATAGGGAGTGGACGTACGGTTCCAGAAAATGCGGGTATAACCGCCCGTTGCCAGCACCACTGCCTTGGCACGAACGGGAGCGATTTCGCCAGTACGGATGTTGCGCAGCACCGCGCCTTCGCAACGGCCATTATCAACGCCCAGGTCCAGCAGCTCGTGGTCCATAAGGAATTTGACGCCACGGGTCAGGGCTTCGTCCAGGCATACATGGGCCACAATATGCCCTGTTTTGTCAGCTGAATAGTTACATCGCACCTTGGAGGCACCGCCGAAAGGACGCGCCTTTACCTTTCCGTCTTCTGTGCGCGAGAAAGGCATGCCCAGATAATCCAGCTCCAGAATGGTGGGGCCAGCCTGTTCGCAGAACTTGAGGGTAGCGTCCTGATCCACAAGATAGTCGCCGCCCTTGACAGTATCATAGCAGTGCAATTCGTAAGAATCGCCCTTGCTGAAATCTGTGACGCCATTAATGCCGCCTTCGGCCATACAGGTGGCATTGCGCGAAGGCATGCACTTGCTGACCACCACCACATTGAGCTTGGGATTTTTTTTCAGGGCAGCCACGGCAGCACGAAGACCTGCGCCGCCTGACCCTATTATAAGAACATCGCATGTGGCCATGGGGCCAACACCAGTAACTGCCGCCAAGGCCTTGTCGAGGCCGCTGGCACTCACCGTCAGCGCGCTGATGGTGATACAGGCCGATTGCAGAAATTTTCTGCGGGTAAACTGTTGTGTCATAAAGTATTCCTCAGTGGTAAATGGAATGTCGCCGACATTTTCGCCAGTTTTTGCTCTGAAAAAAACAACGATGAACAACCGGTACATCCGAGTATTGAGTCACTGTTTGCACAACCAAACAGTTTTTTCTCGTTCTTCTTGAGCATTACGCGCAGTCTTACTAAGAGTAAACAACCCTAATAACATCCTGAAAATGAAAAGAATTTCGGGTGGATCAAAAAACCGCCGCGACTGTAATTCAGGCATTTTTATCAATCTCGCACGCAACACTCTGAAATAAATTAACTATAAACTATATTATAATTGCCGCTTTAAGGACACACCGCTGCAACATTTTATTTTTTCTTCAAACTTTTCTCTATCACTCTGAAATAGTATATAAAAAAACTTAAATATTTTACCAATCATCAAATTCATTAAAAAAAGACAAGTCATCAGTTGTATGTTTATTACTACTGCAACCATAGTAATATGGCTCCATCAATATGACTATGTAGCGATTCGTTCTTTACCGCATTGAGCATGATTTGAGCTTAGTATCATCAGGAAAAATGTACTGGTAGGTAATTCGGGCAAGTAAGCAGGCCAAATTTGGCTTTACTGCTTGCCAAATAATAGATTAAGGTATTTAATAAATATATATTTCTGTTGAGGGGCGGCATGTACAGAAGCAAGCGGCAAATAAAACGCATCTATGCGATTGCCTTTCTGGTGGGCGGGCTTTTTCTGGTCTGCAGCCTGATGCTTCTGCGCTATGCCACGGGGCAGGTTGAACAGGTCAGTATCGTTCATCTTTACGAAACAACCACGCAACTGCGCGTCCTTTTACAACGCCAGCTGACGCAGAACTTTCAAACTCTCAACAGTTTGGCCATCACTGTCGGCTACATGCCGCAGCAAAAAACCCTTCCTCTGCTCAAGGAAATCAACAGTAACAGCGATTTCATACGCATAGGCATCGCCAATTCTTCTGGCAAGGCAGAGGTGGCAGACGCACACGGAACTGTCTATCACGATGTTGATTTATCCAGTGAAAACTTTTTCCGTAGAGCCCTCGCCGGACACCCCGCCCTCTCTCCGCCGCGCAGAAATCCTCGCGGGCCAGGCAGGGTAATCTACTGCGCGGTACCAGTTGAGCAGGACAGTAAGATCAATGAAGTGCTGTTTGGGGTAACCAAGGCTGAGGTTTTTCTTAATATTCTTGAAACGCCACTCTTCAATGCAACAGGATTTGCGGCCTTGATCGACGCGCAGGGACGCATTGTATTGTCTCCCGAGCTCAGCCCTGTTGATGGCCTGGGCAGTGTCTTTAATCTTGGGCATATAGGTGAAGCTGATCGCCGCAATGCTCTGGACGGCATGGCTCATGGCCGCAGAAGCTACTTTTTGTACGAGAACGGCAAAAAACAGTATCTGGCGGCATTTGATCCCATTCAGAGCAACGACTGGTTCCTTTTCTGCGCGGTTCCCCTTGATGCGCTGGGGCTGGTCTCCCCCCTGCTGTTGTATGGCGGGGGCGTTGTCACCATTCTGGCTTTGCTCTGCTTTATCTTTTTGACATGGCGCGTATACCGCCTAACGGAATGGCGCGACCGGCAACTGCAAAAACTGGCGTTTGTGGATCCCGTAACAGGGGGCATCAACAGCCACCGTTTGCGCCTGGAAGCAACGGCCCTATTGCATGAACACCCGAATATGGTTTTCGCCATATGGTTGGCCGACATCAAAAATTTCAAATTTTATAATAAAATGCTCGGGGTTGAAGCAGGCGATAGAGAACTACGCCGCATTGCGCGCGTGCTGGAAAAAGAAGGACAAGGGCCGCTTGCCCGGTGCTGTCACATTTCAGGTGACACCTTTGCAGGAATTCTACCGTTCGCAGGCCGCGAAAGTATAATCGCCATGTGTGCCCGTGCCGCCAGCGATGTGGAAAATGGCGCATATCAATCATCGCATATTTTCCCCCTTCGCTTGCATATTGGCATCTACACGACCGACACGGTTGAAGACGAAGAAATACCCTTTATGGAAATGATAAACAGGGCCAGCATCGCCCTGCTTGTTGCCAAAACACAGGATGAGAGCGCCTTTCACTTCTATACTGATGAAATTTGCGACCATGCCCTGCGCCTCTGCACCAAAGCAAACTAGGATTGCCCGCTTAGCCCCAGGCAAGCACGCGTTGTGGAAAAGCACGTTCCAGCATAGCCGGGCTATTTGCCGCCCCAAAATTCTGACACAATGCTGGAGCAGTAGTTTTTTCAAACAATAAAGCGTAACCGCTCCCCTTCCAGCTACGGCCCGAAATTCCCGCCACCAGCCCAATCATCCTGCCGGACTCTAAAAAAGTGGGCAGCGCCATATAGACGTAAATGTATCTTGCGCCCCAAGGCCAATGGTGCTATTGGGAATCTTTGTTTTAAAATTTGCCATATACGGTTTACTGTTCCCAGGCTGTGCCTGCCGTCGAGTTTTTCGCAGGCTGGCGCCCTTTTTATTCCTCTCCCCCCTGCAACAGAGGCAAAAGAAATGCCCATCGCCATTCCGCGCTCTGGCGCTGATGATAGACCCATTGTTCCTGATGTCTGCATAAGCGACCTTTCACAACTGGTCATCCGCTCCGCTACTGTGGCGGATGTGCACGGCATGTCGGCGCTTATCAACCAGTATGCTTCGTCCAATGTCATGCTGGCTCGTGGCCCCCAGTACCTGTATCAGCACATACAGGACTACATGGTTGCCACGGCTCCTGCTGTGGATGGCGGTCAAGACGTCATCGTGGCCTGTGGAGCCGTTCACGTTCTGTGGGCAGACCTTGGCGAAATCCGCTCTGTGGCTGTTCACCCGTCCTGTCAGGGACAGGGGTTCGGCAGACGGCTTGTATCGATGCTTGTTGAGCGCTGCCGCAGCCTCGCGTTGCCAAGGGTTTTTGTCTTTACTCTTGTGCCAGACTTTTTTGCCAAATGCGGTTTCACTGAATTTGACAGAGATGACATGCCTGCAAGCGTATGGGTTGAATGCAGCAAGTGCCCAAAATTCTACTGCTGTGACGAAATTGCCATGCTTCTACATTTGTAACGGTTCGCGCGCCTGAAATGGCGTGCGCCGTCATCAGCGACGGACCAACCGGCACGGATTGGTCAGCCAGGTATTTCTTTGGCCGACCAGCCCTCACTTCATCTAAAGGCGGAACAGCGCATGAACAGACTGCAACACAGAGACTTTCTGAAGGAAACCGACTTCACGCCGGAAGATCTCACCTATTTGCTGGACTTGGCGGCCAACCTCAAGCAGGCCAAAAAAGTGCGCCGCGAACCGAAATTTTTGCGGGACAGAAATATTGTCATTCTGTTTGAAAAGGATTCCACCAGAACCCGCTGTTCCTTTGAAGTGGCCGCTTACGACCAGGGCGCAAATATAACCTATCTTGGCCCCTCAGGGTCTCAGATGGGCAAAAAAGAATCGCTGGCCGACACCGCCCGCGTGCTTTCCCGCTTTTATGACGGCATTGAGTACCGGGGTTTCGGTCAGGAACGGGTTGAAGCTCTGGCTGAGCACTCCTCTGTGCCTGTGTGGAATGGCCTGACCAACGAATGGCACCCCACACAGCTTTTGGCCGACATGCTGACCATGCGCGAATGCTGCCCCAAGCCGCTGAATCGTCAAACGATGGCCTACCTTGGCGATGCCCGCTACAATATGGGCAACTCGCTTATGGTCGGTTCTGCCCTGCTTGGTCTGGATTTTCGCTCTGTCGCTCCCAAGGCGCTGTGGACCTCTGATGAGGTGTATGAAGTGGCCTGCCAGATCGCCAGCAAAACAGGAGCGCGCATCAGCCGCACCGAAAGCGTGGAAGACGGCGTTCGCGGCTGTGACTTTTTGTCTACTGACGTATGGGTTTCAATGGGTGAGCCCGATGACGTTTGGAAAGAGCGCATAGAACTGCTCACCCCTTATCGCATCACAGAAGAAACCATGCGCCAGACAGGCAATGACGACTGCAAATTTTTGCATTGCCTGCCAAGCTTTCACAACCGCAGCACGGCGATGGGCGAAGAAATCTTCCAGCGCTTCGGCATTGACTGCATGGAAGTGAACGACGACGTCTTTGAATCGCCGCGCAATATGGCCTTTGAAGAAGCGGAAAACCGCCTGCACACCATCAAGGCCGTCATGGTTGCAACACTGGCCGACGAGCCGCTTGTTTTTGAAGAAAACATTGCTTAGGGAACGTGCAACGTTGTCAAATGCAGTGTACCCGGAAAGAACTTAAAGCTTGCTCAACCGCAAAAGAATACTGGCTGGCAAACAGACCCTGGTAGCCAGGCATGGCTGACGAAGACTTAAAGATTGACGAGAGATAGCGCTATCTCTATAGTGGTGCGCCACAGCGTTGGACGCCAATTGGCGTAACCACCTACGCGCCCGTAGCTCAGTTGGATAGAGCAGGAGCCTTCTAAGCTCTTGGTCAGGGGTTCGATTCCTCTCGGGCGCGCCAAAAAATTCAAGCTCTTACAGCAGAAATGCAGTAAGAGCTTTCTTCTTTCCCAACACCATTCCCAACACACTAGCAATTTAATTTATTTTAATATAATCATAAGCAAACATATAATAAGTGAGGAAAAAATGAATTATTTAATATCCATGGCCGAAACAGCTTTAAGTAAAAATGCAACAAAGACTATGAAATTCGATAATGGTCCATTGATTAGCGTAACAACATTCGGTGACGAAAATTCAGCTAATATCAGTGCAAATGGAGGGGTGAAGTATAGCACCTCGGGAGCAAATAATCTGGTATCGAAAATCAAAGAAGTTCTTTCTGCCTGCCAGAAGCTTGACGATTTTGATTTTGAATACTCTGACAACGATGTAGAGTGGCTGCTCTCACTATTTGAAGACTAAGTCACCGCTATATTTTCAACACACTATCGCTCAAGGGAAGAGTAAAGAGTTTGCCGGGAGACTCCAAGCTCTCGCGCAACTTGGGCTACCTTTGCGCCAGCATTGATCTGTACGCGAGCTTCTTCCACCTGGGCGGGGCTTAAAGCTGCCTTGCGCCCCTTGTATTTTCCTTCCTTCTTGGCCAGTGCGATGCCTTCGCGTTGGCGTTCCCGAATCATTGCCCGTTCAAATTCAGCCACGCTGCCAATGATCTGCAACTGAAGACGCTGAAAGGGGCTATCCTCTCCGGTAAAAATCAGCCCTTCCTTATGGAATTGCACCGTCACTGCCCGACTGGTCAAATCAGAGATCAGCGTAAGTAGATCCTGAAGATTACGAGCCAGCCGATCAATGCTGTGAACATGCAGAGTGTCACCATCCCGCACATATTCAAGGCAAGCCGTCAGTTGGGGACGCTGCCTGCTCTTGCCGCTGGCTTTGTCTGTAAACACCTTGTCCAGGGCAATGCCATCCAACTGGCGGCCAGTGTTTTGGTCTAAAGTGCTGACGCGGATATAGCCAATATTTTTACTCATAGAAATTCCCTCCATAGTGTCTAATTGAAATTTAAGATTCTAATTTGATTATGTCAATAAAATAAATTTATAACTCTAAATAGACACCTTTTGCTTAATGTGGAATTGTCCAGTTAGCCTGTACCCCATTTGGACATTGGGACCATTTACTCTAAAAACAAAGATAAATGCCAATTTAGTACCTATAAAATACCTTTGACATGTTAATTTAATATCTATATTTTGGTAAAAATATTTTGGAGGCAACCTAAATTGGTTGAAAAAGCAAGCTGGCCAATCATTGGCATGACTTTGGAAGAAGCCGCAGATGCATTACGGGTTGATCGCAAAACAATTTTTAAAGCAATACAGGATGGTGGCTTGCCTGCCCGAAAAGTGGGAGTTGGCTGGCGGATTGATCCTGATGCCGTCAGAACATGGATTGCGACTGGCAACGCAGTGCAGGCCAAGGAAAGTAATGAAGAATAAAAACAGCCCGGCATGAAAGGTGTGATCTTTCATGCCGGGCCTAACCCTCAACCTAAGAAGGAGATTGAAGGCTATGGATAACCTACTAACACCACTTGATTATGACAAGCTTGAAGACTTGTCCACCCTGGCGGAATCCATTGAAGATCTTGTGATAGGGCTACGTGAAAAGATGATGGGAGCTGATGGTTTTTCTGCGCAAGATTACCATGCGATATTTGGAGGGCTTGCCTTGATTGCCCATGCCGCGCATACAATCCATAGGGGAATTGATAAACGCCTTCCCGAGGTGCCTTATGGCAACTGAAAAAACGTCTCTCCCCCAAAAAACAGCACAAGTCGAAGCAAGCGTACCGGACGGTCTTGAAAAACGCAATTTTCTACCATTTGAAGAGTTGTGTACTGTCCATGAACAACTTGGAACTACCCATCTTTCAGTTGCGGGTGCTTTTTGGCGCTTACAGCTTATTGAAGCATTTGTGCTACAGGAAGGAGAAAAGCATATTGGCGAACCAATTCAGATTCACGCCATTGCGTTGTGCCTTAAAGACATTTTGAATATTCTTGAACCTGAAGTAGATAATCTTGAGAAATTGCACATGGATACACTTCCTTACAGGGGTTAAAGAAGCCCCTGTGGGATGAAAAGGAAGAACAGGAAAAAGATTGACTCAAAGGGCCGGGAAAATTCCCGGCCCTTGTCATTGATGCTTGCCTTACGGCGATATGCTTTTTAGACTTGAAGAATGCGAAAGCTCCCATTCTGCTTTCTTCTTGCCGCAATACTTTATTTTGCGGCCCCAATATCATGTGCGATTGGCGATGAACCTAACGCTCGCGTAAAAGCTCTGGTGGTAGATGACGCCCGGCGAAAGCTTGCCGGTGAGGTTGTTGACTACAGAACTGGTGTTTACAGCATGCTACATGAGGGCGGTTTTTCCGACTCGGAAACGCGAGAATACATACGCCCAATTCTGGAAGAGTACGGATTTTCCGAGGCCTCTATTGTGAAATACTTTAATCTGTTTGACCCTCACTATCATGGCGGTGAGCGAGAGAGGCTGGAAGAGCGCCGCAAGATGGTTGAAACCCTGCTGAACTAACATCTTTCGCCTCTACCTATCTTCCTTCGCCGCCCGTGCTTTCAACTGCTCTATCATTGGCTGAAGATTGTCGTAGACCTCATTGCCATAGCGCGCCACAGTGATAGCCTTGAAGTACAGGGCATCAATGAACTGGCGCTTTTCGTCGGCGGTCATCTGCCCTTCTGGCACATTGTTTATATCTCTGATGGTTCTGGAAAGAACACTCAAGGCCTGGTTTGTACCTTCCAGAGCTGAATAGACATGGTAGGGCATCAGGTTGGCCACGTCCTGATATTTGTATTCCTTCTGCAAACCGTTGATGGTCTTTAGATAGGCACTGGCCTCTTGCCAACGCTCGCGGAACTTGGCGATGGATTCTGCCCCCATGCTTGGGTGTCTGGCTACAAAGGCCCGCACGAAAGGAATTTCGGCCAGGGTGGGAGTGGGCTTCACGGGGTCAGGCAGGGCACCGAACTTGCGCAAGGCAAAGTCCACACCTTGCAGCACATAAACGCCGCTACCGCCTGTATAGTTACGAATGGTGTTTTCCGCTGCGGCTGGGCTGAAGGTTTTCAACTGATCCATGCCCGGCAAGGTGCCCACAAAACGGGAAAGAGCTTTGGCCAGTTCAGTGGTGTTTTCCGTATACTGGTATTCTGGCAGCATGCCTTCACGCGAAGCAGGAATTATGGGCCTGTCGAATGCGAAGGACTTGCCAGACCAGCCCTCTACAATGGGCACCAGCGCCGTGGGAAGCACAGGCGGCTTCACAATATCCGTCATGGTGGCCCCCAGGCCGCGAAAGGCGTCGCTCTTTTCCTGCCCGTTCATCTGGTCTAAAGCCCATTCCGTAATGCGCTCTGGAATGGAACCAAAGATGATACCCAACTCAAAGGGCTTGGGGATGCGCCACACCACATCACCCACAGGCAGCAGCCAGAAAAGGTCGTGCTGCCAACGCGGTATTTCCTTGATGCGCTCATCACCGTGATTGGCAATGGCCAGAAGAACAGACGGCAGGGTAATGGCGCTCACGGCGCGCACGGTAGACCTGACGGGGTGTTCCACAAATACGCGGGCCATTTTATCCAAACCCTGAACACGGGCATTGGTGAAGGCGATAAGAGCGTTGGCGGCGCGCATGCGGGCACCAATGCGGGCAAAGTCCATACTCACTTCACGCGAGGCAAGAGCCGCTTTGGTCAGTGCGTCTGTGCCACTGCCAAGGGCTTTCTCAGCCCTGTAAAACTCGCCCAGGCGGGAAGCCTGTTCGGAAAGCTCGGAAACAATGCGAAAAAGCTCAATGGGATTTTTGACCATGTTCCAGGTTTTGTTGAGCGCGCCAGTTCTGGTCAGGTCGTCAAGGGAGCGGCGCACTGTTGTGCGGTCTGCACCCAGCATGGTGGCCTGATCTCCGCCTGAACGCTTCCAGCGCCAATACAGATCATCACGCTTTATGGCATGGAACAGGCCGCGCGGAACATCCACCCAAGGCTTGAAGCCGTATTCAGACTGCACAAAGGCCGACATGCCATCACGCATACTGTTGCGCGCGATGAACTCGGGCGTGAGTGTGGCACCAGCGCGCAACACCCTGGCGGGGAAGGCCAGTATTTTTGTGACCGTGCCCAGGGCTTCACCGTCAAGGCCGTTCATGATCTTGGCCAGTTCCGGTTCTACCTGATACACTTCACGCTTGCCGTCACGCATGACGGAAATTTCTGTTTTCTTGTCGATGCGATAGTCTGGCCGGAATACGCTTACATCAAGTTCGCCACGCTCAACGGCTTCAGCAAAGGCTCGGGCCGCTTCGGGGTCAGTATCCTTCAAGGTGCGCATGACTTCTTCACCAGAAACACGGGTGCCCTGCATTTTCGCTGGCAGTTTTTCCACAAGGCCGCCTGCACCTTCGGTGGTTCTGGCAAGGTCAGCCAGCGCCATGCACACCTTATTCTTTTCCGCCGCTTCAATCATGGCATAGGTATTTTTGAGTATGCTTTCCAGCGGGTCGATGATCTCACGCCCGCTGCCCTTGATTTTGCGGATGGCTTCACGCGGGGAAAAGCCTTTACTGCCTGTGCTTTGCCCGGTGGATGCCATATCGCCCATGAATAGGTAAAACGGCACATAGCTTTTGTTGGCTGCGCGCATGGCCGCCTGAGTTTCTTTGCCAAGCATACCGGAGGCTGCGTAGTAATTCAGCACATGGTCTTGATAGGCGTAGAGATCCTGGGCGGTTTTTTCGTATGCTGCTTCCAGCTTGCTGACGGTTTTTTCCATAGCATTTTTGCGGATGCCTGACAGGACGCCGCGCGCGTCAAGCTCAAGGCCACGCTTTGCCACCAGATAGGCCCGCAGCTCGTCCAGATTCTTGACGGGTTCAAGGATGGCCTTCAAGGGCTTGCCAATGCTTTCGCCAGTATGGAAATCAAAGGGGCTTCGCTCAAGAAAATGCGTGGCCCTGCCCGCTGCGCCCCGATATGTGCGGGCCAGAAGATAAGGATCAAGAGCGGCGGGAAGTTCTCTGCCGCTGGCCATTTGGTCAACAGCCTTTTTCAGCGGGTGCAGATCATCAATAAATGTAGTGTACGCCTGCCGCCAGGTTTGACGAAGTGAGCCTGTTGTCTCTGATTCTACCGCGTTGATTTGCGACAAAACTTCATTAACGGCGGGCTGTTCATTCCAGCGGCGTACACCAGTGCGAGCATTTTGCAGGGACTGCAATAAAGCCGGATTGCCGTTTTCAAGATGCCCTTCAAAGTAGTCATAAAAGCGAGGGGCTTTTTCCCGAGCGCCCTGCGGATCGACCACATAGCGGGCAATGAATTCCGCAAAGCCTTCGGGCAAGGGAGACTGCCCCTTGCGCGGAGTGGTGGCAATGGGTGCCAGCTCATCGGCAAAGGCCAGCAGGGGTTTTTCATCCAGTGTGCCAAAAATCTTCTTTTGCAGGTGGTGCCCGGCCTCATGCACGATAGTGGAAATATCGTTGGCGATGCGAACGCGGGAGACTTCTTCCCAGGGTTTATAGATACCGTCTGCATTCTTGAGGTGCGGCCCCAGACGGCCCACGCGGAAGGGAACGCCCAGGTCGGTTGCCAGTTGGTCAATGACGGTGGATAGTCTGAAGGTTTCAATGGCAATATCTGCGGCGGGCGCGGCATCTCTGGCCAGGGGCATGGCCGCGTTAGAACCTTCAGCCGCTCGTATAGCATCATTGGGATTGCCGCCTGTTTCCCTGACGTCTCGGGGTATGCCGCCCTGGCGGCTTTCAACTGCGTAACCTTCTAACAATTCGCGGTTAAGGGAAAGCAAGTCCTGCCGCACTGCGTCATTGGTGCGGGCTTCTTCCAGAATCTGCATGGGGTCTTTGCCGGTTCTGGCGTATATATCGCGCAACTTGGGCACAAGCTTTCCGCCAGCGTCCACAACCTTGCCACCAGCTGCACCCGCCCCTTTGAGCCCGGCCACAAGAATGGCGGCATCAACAAATTCATGAGGCTCTGGCAGACGGCCTTCAAGCCCTGCGGCTACGGTGGGCATGGTGGCCACTTCAGCCGTGACGGTGGCCGCCCCCGTAGTTACGGCTCCGGCACCAGCAGCCTGTGCCCCAATGCCAGCCAGTTTGCCCATGCCGCCCGTAGCGCCGCCAATGACGCCGCCCTTGCCCGCTTCGGCAAGCACGGTACCCATGCGCTGGGTGAATTGTTCCGCGTTTTGCACTTCGCCATTTTTTATGTGTTCCATATAAATGGCACGGGTGCCTTCTGTGATGGCCATAGCCGAAGCCGGAACCGTTACCGGGGCAGAAGGGCCGCCCAGAAGCCCCAAGGCTGCGCCTATAGCCATAGTTGGCATGTCGCCTGCCAGGGTGCCCACCTGAAGGCCCACGCGCTGCATGGTAGAGAGTTGTGAAAGCTGGGGTTGTGAAAGGTTGTCTGGCAGCTTTTCACGCGCTGCAAGTCCCGTTACCGAGCCTTGGAAGCCATGAACGACTGAACCCCACAGGGTGGCAGGATCATATTTTTTGAAATAGCCGTTGATTTCCTGATCGGAAAAGCCGCCCTCAACCAGCATGGGGCGCATGGCATTACGGATTTCCTGATCATTGTAGCCCTGACCGCGCATTTCAAGGTACAGATCCTGATTTGTGTTGGCCTGGCTCATTGGGCAACCCCCTTTGTGCGCCGACTTACATAGTCATCGGCGCTTTCAATGGGGCGCTTGTCAGTGCGGCCGACATTGAGAACGCGGTCAAGATTGTTCAGTTCATCGTCAACAGAAACGGCGTTGCTGCTCATGATGGACATGGGCAAATCGCTGCTGAACAGTTTTTCCACAGCTTCCGGCCCGCCTTTTTTGTATGCCTCGGTTATGGCGCGCTGTAGCTGATTGCGCGCCCTGTCTTCTTTAATGGCGGCTTCGGGCGTTCCTGCGGCGAACTGAGGCCGGGCAAAGGCGTTGCCAACAAGGGCATCGCCGCGCTTGAGGTAGTCTTTGAGAGGGCCGTCCATATCCTTGCGCATGCCTTTGAGCATGGCCACATCGCCCACACTGGCCTTACCCTGTGCCAGCATGACATCAATGGGGGCATCGGAATCAACTTCGCCACCAATAATCAGGCGGGCCATATCGTTGACGGCTGCGGCATCGCGTGTTTTGCCTATGGTGCCGTCTTCGAGCTTGCGGCCCATTTCAAGCTTGGTCAGGGCGTCCAGATTGGAGTTTTGCAAATCTTGATAGGCCTTGGCCGGATCAGGCGGAATATTCTTGTTGGGGTCGCCTGTGAGTGTGGCGTAAATGCCGTTTACAGCATCAGTGGTATAGGTATCGCGCCGTTCTTTCTCGACCTGTTTATTGAAACTCCATTGCGTCTGAAGCATGCTGCGCACACCCAAGGCCGCCTTGGCGTCAAGGCCATACTTGGCCTGCCCTTCAGGAGTGGAGATTTCTGCAATGCCCTGTAGTGGGTCGGCGGCGAAGCTGCTGACAAAGCGCATTTCCTGTTCAGCCCGCGCACGGGCCTGAAGTTCGCGGCCTTTGGCAGTTATGCGGACTTCCAATGCGCTGCGACTGCCGCCCATGTACTCACCGTAACGGCCAAGCAGTTCATGCGCCGCGCCCAGGTTGTCACCATCAAGCTGGCTATCAACCATTTTACTGAAAACTTTCTCTGCCTGTGTATTGAGTTTGGCCTGTGTGATTTCATCAGACCAGCCATTACGATCACGCAGGGCACGATAGCGGCCCTTTATATTTTCAAGCCCGTTTTTAACAGTCGTAGTGTTCAGCGGATCGGAAAGCATAGCATAGGCATCCAGCGCAATGGTGCCCTCATCTTGCTGATTCAGATAGGTGCGCTCTTCACCCGTATGCTTTTCAATGCCCCACGCCGTGAGGTTGGCAAGGTGAAGCTCCGCTGCCTGGTCAAACAGATCACGAGCCATGCCCCCCAGGTCTTTGGTAAGGCGGGCGCGGGCATCTTGCTGCCATTTGGCAATACTGGCTTGAACGCCATTTTGGGGGTCAATGGCGTCTTTTCCCGTTATTCCGGCAAGGCGGGCCTTTATGTCCATTTCTTCAGCGCGAAGCTGGTTGAAGGCTTCACGGGCTCTGCCTGTCTGGTAGTCGGTGTGGAGGTCATACCCTGCCTTGGCTACCTGTTGCATGCCACGGCCCAGCATTTCAAGCTGGCGGCCCTGCTGGTCTGCACCTTGGGCTACGATCTGGCCAGCGCTGTCTGACAGGCGGGCGGAAACACCAGCGCCGGGGGTGGCGGGAAGTTGTTGAGGATTGTATTGCGGCATGTTGGAGCCGGGTTGATTAACAGGGACGCGAAAGGAAGTTCTGTTCATCGCTTGTCCTCGATTTTCCACGGGTAATATTCACTCTTTCTGGCGCTCTCCAAACCTTCCTGATAGGCGGCCATTGCCGCGCCGTCATCCCAGGAGAGCATTTCCAGCGAGTGATTCTGGCTTGCCGCGTCGCCTTCATTCTTTGGCACAAGAGGGACTGTGAGAGCAGGCGGAGCGGTTGGGGTATTGGAAATGCTGTCATCATCAAGCAAAAGGGTTTGCAGTTCATTGAGCAGGGTCAGCATTTTTATTCTCTTTTCGGGGGACATAATGAATCTCCGTAGGCGTTAAAAAGTGTGGCTAAAAAAGTTTTCCACAGGCATGTTGATAAGTGCCGTTTTAAAAAGGAAATAGACTGCATGAACGTCGGGTGTTGGGTTCTGGGGATTCTATATGGCGCTGTGTGCCCGCGTGGCGGGTTTGTGTTCGTGCAGCGCGTATCTGCTCACCTCAATTTCTTTTTTTGCATGTATGTTTTCAAAAAAATTCGGACGGTTAGATTAACTTTTTCCTGATCTTCTAGGTGCATTTCTTTTTCAAAAGGAAACGTTTTGTCCTGTGGAAAAGTCAGGCAGATTTAGGGCAGGGCATAGCTGTGTACAGCCTCCATGACGCGCATATTTTTGAGAGCCTCGTCATGGTCTATTGGTAGGTATTTCTCCGTGTTTTTTAAATCAGCATGGCCCAAAGCTCTGGCAACCTCGCGCATGGGGTCAAGGCGTTCCCCGGCCTGCATTCTCTCTACCGCAGCTAAAAAAATTTCTGTGGCGAAAGTCTTGCGCCAACAGTGCGTACCGAGAGTTCCTAAATCCCGGCGAAGTCCGGCCTTTTTAGCTACCTCTTGAAAGACCTTCCACGCTTCTGCGAGCTGAATCGGTCTATCACCAGCCTGACTGCGAAAAAGATATTGATCCTGATCAAAGTAGCCATTTTGAGAGAGCCAATCCAACTGACGGCGAATAGCGGCCCGAGTCTGGGCGGGCAGCAGAATTGTGCGTCCTTGAGCCGCCTGCTTCATTTTGCCCCGTTGCACCTGAAGTGCCTGAACCACCTGACGATTTTGGAGAACGTCAGAAACTTTCACGGACAAGGCTTCGTGGATGCGGAGACCTGTTGTCAGGCAAAGCAGGTGCAAGCACTGGTTCCGCAGTTTGTGGCGGCCTGTGAAGGCGTGGTACATGCTGGCGCACTCCTCAATGGTCAAATTTCTGCATGGGGGCACGGCGGGTTCTCCTCTTTTTCGAGATGCTCTGGCTGGCTCGTGGCGTACTCTTCAAGCCATTGGGGATGGATGCGCCAGAGGGGCCGGATTGTGGAGCTGGAAACATTGCTGGCCTTCAATCTTCCAGACGCTATGAGACGGCGAACCGTCGCAGGGGAAATCAGAAGAATTTCAGCTACGTCGCGCAGCGTCAGCCACCCTTGAGTGAAAGGAACTTCGGTCATGACGAAAGCCTGCCTTCTGAGGTTGCGTTAAGGAGCGCATTACGGGCGGCTACTTCTGCTTCTGCTACGGCCCACTCTGCCTCCTCCATTCGCTCAAAAAAGTCTTTGCCTGAAGTTGCCCCTTGTGCCTGGAGTTTCAAAGACGACTTGATACCAAGCCTGTGCCTATCTTCTGCAAGTTTTTGGAAAACCCATTTGCGCATGGCCAGATTATGAGACTTGTACGGATCTTTACCCGTGCGCGCGCCGAGGTGCAGGTCGAGAAAGTTAATTGCAGCCTTGGCTTCCTGTTCGCCATAGTCTTGCACAAGGCGCTCATATTCTTCTGCGGTGAGCAGGACATTGCCAAAGTCGCCGTAAGGCTGCTTGGTTTCGCTGGCCGGATTTTGAGGCTTTGCCTTTTTGCTGCTCTTGCCTGACTGAGCAGACGCAGATGTGTGCGGTGGAGTGTAGCGCGCTTGTGCGCTCTCTCCCCCTTGGTTGGTTCTTGTAAGATTCTCTTTTAGATTCTGGGTGCAGCATTTGCGGGGGTGGGGTGCAGAATCTGCGGGGGTTCCCGCAGCATTTGCGGGGGGCAATTTTTGCGGGGGTGCAGAATCTGCGGGGGTTGATTCTCTGCGTTGGACACCGATAAGATAGTACACGGTTGCTCTGCCTGTTCGCAGATCACGCCTGATAAGTCCGCTCTTTTCAAGGTCGCAAACTGCCTGCTGCACAGTGCGCTCTGAAAGAGACGTGTCGAGGCAAAGCCGCCTGACTGATGGCCAGCACCGGAAGTCTTCACCTGCCCGGTCAGCCATTGAAAGTAGGACGATCTTTTGTGATGAGGGCACGCGCTGTTTCCATGCCCATATTGTTGCTTCTGTACTCATGGCCGCCCTCTCAAGTTCTGTCCGGCTGCACTTGGCAAGCGTCCAGATAATCTTGCAAATCTGAAAGCCGGTATCGAATCTTGCGGCCAACTTTCAGAAAGGTGGGGGGCTGTCGCATGTACCGCCTATGTTGCAACGTTTTGGCGGTCAGTCCTATAATTGCGGCGGCTTCGCGCTCATCCATCGTGATCAGTTTGGGGTCTTGCTGCACATGGGAAATCGGGTGGTTCATAGTGCCTCCAAGGGTTTAAAAGAGTCCAGCCAAAGTGGGAAAAACATAGCATGGGTTTTTAACAGCATTCTACAAAACATCGTCGTTCCACACCTCCACGGGATTAGATGCGCTTCTACGGTTTTGAATGGCATCTTTTTCGCTTGACAACATTTTTTAAAAACTCTGTTTTTCGATTTCTAACTACGTACTGACCGCAAACGGCACACCAAATCTGAACACAACAGCATTGAGCGGTGTAATTGCGGACAAGATAGCACAGAGAAAAACATATTGACAATTACTTTAACTTTAAATTTAACTGCGCATTTAAATGCGCACGTAAATGAAAATAGCTAATATTGTAATTACAAAGAAAAAAGCCCTCTCAGAGAATTGAGATGGCTTTCAAAATACAAGTAAGACTTGTTATGTAGTGTTGCGACTATACAGTCAGCAGACGGCGGGGATCAACGTTCAGGGCATCGGCCAGCAGGCGGGCGTTCTTTTTGCCGATGGGGCGCTTGCCGTTTTCCATAGCAGACAAATGCGGCACGGTTATTTCTGTCTTTTCGGAAAACTGCCTCTGCGTGAGGTTTTCCCGATAGCGTGCGCCACGCAGGTATACGCCGGGAATATCTTCATCACTCACGGTGCTAAAAGCTTCACGCCAAGGGATAGACTCGTTTTCTTCTCGCAGCCCGTAACTGTGCATGGCGCTCAAAACTTTCTCAACCATGCCATGCGGCACGGCAAAAGAAAGGATTTTGGATCAGTATGGGGCGCGTTCGTGCGTTCCAACATATGTCACCTCGATAAGTTTCATGCTGCCTGCGCTTTCTTCCCATACGGCAACGTATGTGGGGTGGCCTTTCTTCAAATGGCAGTGATGGGTTCTTGCGTCCAGCTTACCATAATTTGGCCAATCACCGCGCACTGGTCCACCAAGCTCAATGTCCAGCATAAGCGCGAACAGCGTTTCCAATACAGTTTTGGGGAGGCGCGCAAGCTGCTTCTGCGCCTTGCGCGTAACATTGACTGTCCAAGCCACTTCAACTCTCCCTTGAAGGTTTGTTCCAAATTGCAGGGCATTCTCCACGATAGGCTTTGTGGCCAGGTTGCCTTCACTAATCTGCATAAAAATTACCTCCATGTTTTGACAAAATGCTATCACGACCTTTTGAAATTCTTGAGGGGCGTGCGCAATAAGTGGGGTTATTCCGGCAAAACGTAACATGCTTTTTTCAAACTATCTGCTTAGACACGTCTAAAGGGGGCCTAGAAGCGTCTAAGCCTACTTGACAGGCTTTTTTCCCTCCTTTCGACCTTCCATTTTAAACCTGCCGTCATCTTCACCGTCTTCGCCATTTTTCATTCAAAACATCGCATGGCGTTTTTCCCGTGTGCAACTCAGAACAGCTCAGAGCAGCTAGGAACAGCTAAATAGGGGGTTGACGTATTTTGCACTTCGCGCCTTTTCGCGCATGCTGCTCGGGGACACTTACAAGTTCTCCAAAGGCTAACATGGGTTTTTGAGGATTTTGTAAGGCTGCCGGAATAACCCCGCTTATTTCGGCAATAACCCCAGTTGACATACTTTGAGCCTTGTGCATTTACCTTGCACTGCTCTCCATTTACTCCCATTACACGACCTATAATGAAGTTCCGTACCCTTCTGTCACTAACTAGTAATTTTAATGCTTTTTCAGTTGGATAGATGAAGTTCTATTTGTCACGCATGGATAGAACGCAAAAAACCCTCCCGACGAATCGAGAGGGCTTCAAAATGGCCTGTACGACCTATTTACATGAGATGCAGGGCTACACGTCCAGCAGGCGACGGGGATCAATGTTCAGGGCATCGGCCAGCAGGCGGGCGTTCTTCTTGCCGATGGGGCGCTTGCCGTTTTCCATAGCAGACAAATGCGGCACGGTTATTCCTGTCATTTCAGAAAGCTGCCTCTGCGTGAGGTTTTCCCGATAGCGTGCGCCGCGCAGATATCTGCCGGGAATATCTTCATCACTCACGGTTCTAAAAGCTTCACGCCAGGGGATAGACTCGTTTTCTTCTCGCAGCCCGTAACTGTGCATGGCGCTCAAAACTTTCTCAACCATGTCATGCGGCACGGCAAAAGAAAGGATTTTGGTATCAGTATGGGGCGCGTTCGTGCGTTCCAACATATGTCACCTCGATAAGTTTCATGCTGCCTGCGCTTTCTTCCCATACGGCAACGTATGTGGGGTGGCCTTTCTTCAAATGGCAGTGATGGGTTCTTGCGTCCAGCTTACCATAATTGGGCCAATCGCCGCGCACTGGTCCACCAAGCTCAATGTCCAGCATAAGCGCGAACAGCATTTCCAATACAGTTTTGGGGAGGCGCGCAAGCTGCTTCTGCGCCTTGCGCGTAACATTGACTGTCCAACCCACTTCAACTCTCCCTTGAATGTATAGTTGCCATTTTTTGGCAACCTGTCAAGACCGTTCCTTTCCTGTCACGCCTATATCCATGCAGGCATCAATGACGCTGGCGGCCTTGCGCAAAGCCTCATCCCGCAAATGGCTATACCGCTGCGTCATGGCCGGGCTATCGTGCGTAAGCAGCTTTTGAAGGCTATACAGGTCAACGTGGCCGCTGCTTATAAGCATGCTGGCGTAGGCATGACGCAGACCGTGCAGCGGGCGAAAGTCTTTGGGTAGCCCGGCCTTGTCGCGCACCCTGCGGGCCATACGCCGAAAGTCTTGCCGTTGGCCTCCATCTTTACCGGGAAATACAAAAGGGCTTGCCGTGCGCCCTACTGCTTCAAGAATGGTCCGTGCGGCGGTGGTCATAGGGATGAATTCCGTCTTACCCTTTTTGGCAGACGCGCCTTGCAGGGTAATGAGGCCGCGCTCAAAGTCGCAATCTGTCCAGCGTAAAGCCAACAGTGCCCCACGGCGCATTCCCGTCACCAGTGCCAGCCGCAACAAGCCTGCGGCATCCTGATCCGGCTCATCGTCAAGGGCATTAAGATAGGCCGCAAGCTGCTCATCGGTCAGATTTTCCGTGCATTCATTATCCACCTTGGGCATCTCAAAATGTAAACTGCCCGGCATGGGACACAAGCCGCGTTTTACGCCAAACCGGATGATGCGGCGGATCTGGCCAAGAGCATGCTTTGTGGTTTGAGCAGAAAGGCCTTTTCGCGTCATATCGGCGCGCAGGTTGTCCATATCCAGCGTGGTAAGTTCCTCAACCACCTTGGATGCAAAGCGCTGCTCAAGGTGATTGTGGTAGCGCGATATATCGCCTTTCAAGGACGGCTTGCCAGCGTTCACTTCTTGATAGAGCAACCAAAGCCGGGCAAAAGTCAGAGGGCCGTCGCCGGTTAGCTTGGCGGCTTCAGACTCTGCCCTGCGCTCTGTATTGGCCTTTTCTGCGCCAGATGCCCGTAAGCCCCGAATGCGGTTCGCTTTGGCGGCGCTCATTCCTTCGGATTCTCGCCCTACGGGTTCTTCAATGAGTTTGCCCGCCCGCCCCTCACCTGCTCGACGGTAGATGATATAATACTGGCGCTCTTCGCCCAATCCATCTAATCTCATTTGGAGACGGAAAAATACGCCAGGATATTTTGTTTTTGCTCTTTTCTGAACGGCCATTTTTCACCTTTACGCGCGGGGTTACGGGTGCTTTTCTTCCCAACACCATTCCCAACACGCAAGGCCAAAATAGAAGGTAAAAGAAGGTACGTCAATAAGACTTCTTCTGAAAAAATCCTTTTAAAATAGTATAATATAGAACTAGCCAGTAAACGCCAGGAGATTGCGCTAGGAGCCTTCTAAGCTCTTGGTCAGGGGTTCGATTCCTCTCGGGCGCGCCATATATAAATCAGGATGTTACATGTTAAAACATGTGGCATCCTTTTTTATTTCCCCTTGCTATTTTTGCTTTTGTCATCCACTTGTCACCCACTTGCCTCTCTCTACCACAAAGCAGAGCCGGGGGCCGCGTAATGCTGCCCTCAACTCCCACCAGCTACTAGCTTTTCTTGAGGCCAAGTTGCCCTTTTCACGGCACTCGGGCTTTGCCGTGCCTGCTGACTCTATCCATCCCATGCTTAAACCCCGTCAGCGCGACATTGTGCGTTGGGCGCTGCACGGTGGACGCCGTGCAATCTTTGCAGCCTTTGGCCTTGGAAAGTCATTCATGCAACTTGAGTGTATCCGGCAGCTGTTTATTTTTTAACCTTTACTGAAAAATGGACAAGATAAGTGATTGCATAGACCATCTTCAGACATGAAACGGATGAGGAATACAGCAAGGCTTTTCCTTTAGCGCCTTCAGGCGTATCGTGTGTAAAACAATACGCATACGTAGAGAGGGTTGAATGGCTGGTTTTGAGCAAAAGATACATATTTCCGAGCATGACATCGACAGACAGGGGCGCGTCAATAATGTTTGCTACGTCCTGTGGATGCAGGACATAGCCACTGCGCACACGGCTTCCAAGGGATGGGACGTGGCCCGCTACGAGGCCTTGGGGCAAGGGTGGGTTGTGCGGCAGCATTCTGTCACATACAAGCGCCCGGCATTGCTTGGCGATGTTATCTCCGCGACCACATGGATAGCCACCTTCGCGTCCCGACAGTGCATGCGTCGGTATCTTTTTGTTCGTGAATCAGACAATGCGGTGCTGGTGGAGGCTGAAACGCAATGGGTTTACATCGATATTACCAGTGGAAAACCAGTTAGAGTACCAGAAGCCCTTATTGCAGCTTTCACGGATCATGATGAATAAAAAAGGTGAGGAGCCCACAGCAAGGCATCAATAAGTGTTTTTGCTGTGCTGCCTGCGGCGGCAAGCGTGCTTTGCAGTCGTTCAACTTTGTGCAAGCTTGAAAAGCCACCTCAACAAAATAAAAAGCCAAGACCCACAGACTTAGCGCTGTACGTCTTGGCTTTTTGTAATTTATAGAATCTGCTTAGCTTTTATAACAAAGAGTTATCAAAGCTATTTTCCCGCAAAGCAGATTTATTTGATGCACAGCAGCGTACGTTTTCAGGCTGCTCTGCCCCTACAGCTCCCAATTACAGCGGGAATGGTGGCATAGAAAATGACAAGGCTGGCAAAAAAAGCGTAAAGCTATCCCATCTTCCGGCGTTCTGTAATGCTTTGCCCGCCTACCCCCCAATTATCCGTATCTACCTCTTCAATAATTACTACAGTGGTTGCAGGATTTTTATTAAGCACACGAACCAGCAGTTCTGTTGCCCCTTTAATCAATTCTGCCTTCTGTTCCGCAGTAGGCGCTTCTTTACCACCAGTGAGCTTGATATTTACAAACGGCATGTGATCTCCTTCGCTTTGCGTGTCTTTATCGGTGCGCAGTCAGAAAATTTACCGAAAGCACGTTACCCGCATGTTAGACCGTTTTTAAATGTCTGTTCAATACATCAGCCATAATGGCAATGCCTTCTTCTATACGACCTTCTTCCATGTTGGAAAAATTCAGGCGCAGGGTATTTTCGTGCCCGCCGTTGGGGAAAAAAGGTCCGCCTGGCACAAAAGCAACTTTACGCGCCACACAATCATCAAGAATATGTCTGGCATTCAATGAGTCTGGCAAGGTCACCCAAGCAAAAAGGCCACCCTCTGGCCGAGTATGCTGAACCCCCTGAGGAAAATGACGATCCAGAGCGGAAAGCAAAACGTCACGCCGGGTTTTGTATACACCAAGAATAGTTTTGATGTGCTCATCAATATCATGCTGTTCAAGATAGGCGGCAATTACGGCTTGAACAAAAGTATTGCTTTGCAGATCAACGCCCTGCTTAACGAGAACGTATTTTCGCACAATTTCTTTATCGCCTGCTACCCAGCCGATTCTGAAACCAGGACAAAGAATTTTTGAGAATGATCCAAAAGAGATAACCCAACCTTCCTTATCAAAAGACTGCACGGAAGGAAGGTATTTGCCCTCAAAGCGCAATTCACCATAGGGGTTATCCTCAAAAATCATGACACGGTGTTGGGCGGCCAATTTTGCCAGCCGCTCACGCCGTTCAAGACTCATTGTCCGTCCGGTTGGATTTTGGAAGTTGGGGATCACATAGATGCCCTTGACTCGATCAGTAGTTTTCAAAAGTCGGTCAAGGTCATCCATATTCATGCCCTCTTCATCAGTGGGCACCTCCACAAAATTACAACCGTAAGCTCTGAAAGCTGTAATGGCGGCAAGATACGTTGGGCTTTCGCACAAAACAACATCACCTTCATCTATGAAGACCTTACCGCTGAGGTCCAACCCTTGTTGGGAACCATTGGTAATCAAAATATTGTCTTCATCAAGCACCGTGCCGAGGGTGGTATTCATTCTGGCTGCGATCCACTGACGCAAAGATACATACCCTTCGGTGGTGGCATACTGCAACGCCCGTTGCCCATCGTTTGCCAATACCGAAGCACACATATTGCTGATAGCCTCAATGGGAAAAAGCTCAGGTGCTGGCAAGCCTCCGGCAAAGGATATTACGCTGGGCTGTTGGGTGACCTTCAAAATTTCGCGTATTTCTGAGGCCTTTAAATTTACAACTCTCTGAGCATAGGCATTGTTCATTTGTGCACCTTCGGCATTGAAATAGATAGTTTCTTGAGCACAAAGGCCATCATTATTGCTTAAGTGGGCAAAAGCAAGTGAAATAAATGATAATTCGCAGAACACAGATCATTTGTAGCTGTATTTTAGGACTCAGTTTAAACCATTACTATGGGCATACAGAAAGATGAAACTCTTACTCAAAGGATTTGGTACGCTTTAAGGCCTGCTGTTTCTTGAGGAAGGAGATAACGCCTCCACCCGCAGCCAAACCCATGATGGCATTGCGCGGCGCTTTGGGATATCGCCGAGCGCGGCAGGAAATTCCCGCAGCAAAGGGCACGCAGCCCTCGCTAGAGTATTGGAAAGTTTTTCGAGGTGTTCCGGGGGAGTGCAGAGGGGGCCTCGGAGGGGCGCAGCCCCTAACAGTCCCCTTCTGCCGCCCACTGCGCAGGCGGCCCAAATGAGAAGTTACCTTAGCTAGTAAGTAGAAGAACCTCTTCGCTAGGCCAGGCTTGCCTTTTGAAGTAGATTCAACTCGTATAAGCGGAGTGATCGAAGAGTGTTGCCCCCAAATATAGCAGGGCTGATCAAGAACAGGGATCCGTGCAACCCACTAGGGAAATCGGGCGAGCTTTGCATCCACATAGAAAGAGCCTCAATCGTCTATAGCTAGTTACAGGACCGCTAGAGGCTGTGTTGGAAGGGATATTGTGGAGACACAACGAAGAATATCATCGCGAGGAATAGAGGGGGAGGAGTTTTGCGGAGGATGATGTTGAATGAAGGAGCGGAGGTTTGTACTGGATCAAGAACAGCAAAAAGCCCTTCGCGCTTTAGCAGCGAAGGGCTTTTTAAAAGATGTTGGCAGCGGCCTACTTTCCCACATGACGTTGCCTTAGCCGTAGGCGACGCAGGAGCCGTACGGATAAGGACAGCAGAACGAAGAAATAGCTTTGGCGTAAAATAACAAAGCTCCCCGCGCAAAAATGCGGCGGGGAGCTTTAAAAGATGTTGGCAGCGGCCTACTTTCCCACATGACGTTATGCAGTATCATCGGCGATGGAGAGCTTAACTTCCAAGTTCGGAATGGGATTGGGTGTACCCTCTCCTCCATGGCTACCAACAAAGTTGTCA